>JAZKZI010000001.1:0-4349 GCA_045612585.1 Christensenellaceae bacterium
CAACTTGTTCGTTATCGGTTCATCATATACAAACATGACAATTGATAATGATTATACGTTAACAATTTCAGTTCCATCATTGCCAGAAGGCGTTGAAGAAGGTCAAGTAGTTGCTCTTAAAGACAATGCAGCTGTCTTAGCAAAATATGGTGACATGATTTACGATATGTATAAGTGGTTGAGAAACGAAAACATCGTTGATGCAGACACAGGCTTAACAAAAGCAAAGATTAAGTTTGTTCTTGAACCAGCAACAAAGAAATTTGCAACAGAAGCTGATTTCCAAGCATACTTAAATGGTGATGGTGCAGCAGATAAGGCAGAACTTATTGCAACAGGTTTATGGAAAGAAAAAGATGGTTCACTCGTTTGGGCTGAAGAATCTATAAAAGGAACAACATATAGTGTTATAGCTAACGCATCAGGATTTCTTTCTCCAGTTCCAGTGGCACCATCATTTGAGGACTACTATAACTGGTCAGCAAACTTCGGTGAAGGCTTAACATACAATGTAAGAGTTACATTAGCAGATGGAACAGCAAAATCTTTTACATTAGCTTAATAACAAATTAAACAAAAACTTAACTAAGGCAAGAAATTGCCTTAGTTAAGAAATTGTTGAAATATTAAATTATTTTTGCAAATTTGCATGTATTTTCCAAAGAATTTTTCACACAAGAAAAACAAAAGAAATTCTAAAGAATAACTAAAGACAAGCTTGTTATAAAATCAATTTAATTCACAAAAGATAAAAAAGGAACAGCAAAACTGCTGTTCCTTTTAATTTTTTTAATTATTATATTTATCTTAAATTTATTACATAAGTCTTAATCGTTATGTTTTATAAGCATTTTTTCAAGTAGGGCAATACTTGCATACATAACTGTTGCCATAATGCATAATATAACGGTTGCACTCATAACAAGGTCAAGCTTAAACACTTGCCCACCATAAACAATCAAATACCCAATACCAGCTCTTGAAACAAGATATTCGCCCATAATTGAGCCAACCCATGAAAGCCCAACGCTAATTTTGAGCATGCTGATTAATGTTGGAAAACTGCCGGGAATAACAAGTTTTGTTAAAACTTGAAACTTGTTTGCACCCATGGCTTTTAGCAATAAAATTTTATCTTTATCGGTTGATAGAAATCCGTTTAACATAGTTATTATTGCAACTATAATACCTATTAAAATTGCCATAACAATTATTGCTTTGCTTCCACTTCCGCACCATACTATTATTATAGGGCCAAGTGCAATCTTTGGCAGGCTATTCAACACAACAACGTAAGGCTCTAAAATCCTTCTTAAACGTTCAGACCACCACAAAAGCAGTGCAATTATATATCCTAATAAAACGGCTATTAGAAAGCCCATAATAGTTTCATATAGGGTTATGCCCATATGATAAATTAAATTATTTTCATTAAACAAAGAAATTGTTGTTCTAATAATCCTACTAGGGCTACTTGTTATAAAGGCATCAATTTTGCCAAGGTTTGCCAAAACTTCCCAAAGTATAAGGAGCAACGCTAAAATACTAAATCTCATTACCCAAACTAGTATGCTTTCAACCCTTGCTTTTTTCAAAAATTGTTTATGTGCTTTTGAATAAATTTTTTCTTTTGTCATACTAACTCCTTCCAAATTTTTTCAAATAAGGTGCCGAAATTTTTGCTCTCTCTGTTGCGTAGTGGAGACCCTCCGTTTAAATTTGGTCTAAATATCGATTTCACTTGTGCTGGTCTAGGCGATAGCACGATTATTTTGTCTGACATAGAGATTGCTTCTGATATATCGTGTGTGACTAAAATAGTCGTTTTATTTTCTTGCTTTATAATCTTATACACGTCGTCGCACACGCTTAATCTTGTTTGCGAATCAAGTGCCGAAAACGGCTCGTCAAGTAATAATAATTGTGGTTTATAAGCTAAGGTTCTAATCAAAGCAACTCGTTGTCGCATTCCACCGGATAACTGGTTTGGATAATTTTTTCTAAATTCTATTAGTCCGTATTTTTCTAATAGGTGCAATGCGTATTCTTTATTTTCTTTTGTGTTTATGCCTTTTATTTCTAACGGTAAAAAAACGTTTTTTTCAATTGTTCGCCATGGAAATAATTGGTCCTTTTGCAACATATATCCAAGTTCAATCTTTGTATCGCTTTTGCTTAAATCTATTCCGTCTATAACAATTTTGCCACTACTTGGTTTTATCAATCCTGCTATCAATGATAATATTGTGGTTTTGCCACAACCCGATGGCCCGATAATAGATAAAAATTCACCACTTTTGCAATTAAAACTTAGGTTTTCTATGGCTTTTATTTCATCACTTTTTGTTTGATACGTTAATGAAACGTTTATAAATTCTAATTGTTTATTCATAGTTTTATCTCTCGTTTATTATTACGTCAGTTTTGTAAGTTTTCCTTAGCCAAATACCTTCTTTGCAATGCTGTTATCAACAATTTTATCAAAGTCAACTCTTGTTGTAAGTTCGCCAGCATTTTGCATTATATTCTGTAGTCTTGTAAAACTTTGTTCGGTTGCTTGCATATCTGTTTTCCAAGCATTTATCTTTTTATAGCTTTTAATTGAAGTTTCTATAGAATTTATTGTTGTTGAAGGGAATTGTTTTACTATGCATTCAGCAACTTCATATTCGCTGTGTGTTTGTATAAATTCATAAGCTTTTTTCAATGCATTCATAAACTTTTCTAATTTTTCTTTATTGTTTTTGATATAGCTATTTAATGCAATAAATGAAGTGTAGGGGATTTCTCCACCTTGCTCGCCAACGCTTGCAACTATATGCCATTTTCCACTCGCTTGATATTCTGATGCTGTAGGTTCAAAAACTGTGCAATAATCTGCCGTTCCACCTAAAAATGCACTTGTCATTAAATTGAATTGAACGTCAAAATTCATAGTGAAATCTTGGTTATTCTGCATGCCTAATTCGTTCATGATATATTCAAAGGTCATTGCAGGAACGCCACCTTTTCTGCCAGCTAAAACTTCTTTACCTCTTAAATTAGTCCATTCAAAGTCTGGTTCTGCAACTCTTGAAACTAAGAAAGAGCCGTCTTTTTGCGTTAGTTGGCCAAATACTTTAGGATAGTCTGTTTTGCCTTGATTATACACGTAAATTACCGTTTCTGGGCCCATTAAACCAATATCTGCAGTGCCTGACAATAGGGCAGTCATTGAGTTGTCTGCACCACCACCATTAGTAAGCTCAATTTCTATGCCTTCATCACTAAAATATCCGTTTTCAATTGCTAAATAAAGTGGGGCATAAAATACAGAGTGAGTCACTTCGTTTAATCGAATTGTGCCTTTATCTTGCTTTTTACAGCCAATCATTGGCATTGCCATAATACAAATACTAAGTATCAGTGTTAAAATTTTTTTCATTTTTAATTCTCCATAATTTTTTAATTTTGTTATACATTATTCTATGAAAATATTTCTATTATTGACAATGTTTTGTAATTATGTTGACTTTGTGGGAATTATTAAGTATAATATTCTTTGAATTTATTATTAGTGTTTGTATTTATAAAGGAGAAAGCCACTATGGATATGGCAAAAACTTACAACCCATCAGAATTTGAAAAAGAAATTTACGAAGAATGGGAGAAAAAAGGTTATTTTAGGGCTGAGGTAGATGCAAACAAACTACCTTTTACAATCGTTATACCACCACCAAACATCACCGGTCAATTGCATATGGGGCACGCGCTAGACGAAACTTTGCAAGATACTTTAATTAGATTTAAGAGAATGCAAGGATATAGTGCGTTGTGGTTACCAGGAACTGACCACGCTTCGATTGCAACTGAAGTTAAAATTGTTGAACAAATGGCAAAAGAGGGTATAACCAAAAAAGATATCGGCAGAGAAGGCTTTTTGAAAAGGGCTTGGGCTTGGAAAGAACAATATGGCGGAAGAATTATTGAACAGTTAAAGACGCTCGGTTCTTCTTGCGACTGGTCACGCCTTGCTTTTACTATGGATGAAAAATGTTCAAGAGCAGTAAAAGAAGTATTCGTTAACTTATACGAAAAAGGTCTTATTTATCGTGGCGACAGAATAATTAACTGGTGTCCAGAATGTAAGACTGCACTTTCTGATGCTGAGGTTGAATACGTAGAAGAAGATAGCAATCTTTGGCACATTAAGTATCCTGTAAAGGATAGCGATAAGTTTATTACGGTTGCAACGTCAAGACCAGAAACAATGCTTGGCGACACGGCTGTTGCAGTTAATCCAAAAGACCCAAGATATAAGGGTATGGAAGGTAAGATGCTCATTTTACCTATCTTAAACAAGGAAATTC
>JAZKZI010000002.1:0-12767 GCA_045612585.1 Christensenellaceae bacterium
TGACAAAATGGAAATTTACTATAAAAGCTTAACTAACAAAAGTCCCGACAATTGTCAGGACTTTTTGTTTTATACTGGTGAAATATTTTATAACAAAACTAGGGTTGTAAAAAACACTTATATTACGCAGACAAACAACAAGAAAATCGCCTTGAAAATACTGCAATTTATAAGGGCTTAAAAGTTAAGAAAAAATTAAAGCCGTCTCTTCTAACCGATGTGGTTCAAAGTAGACGGCTATTGGTTGCGGGAGTGGGATTTGAACCTCACGACCTTCGGGTTATGAGCCAAAAAAAACACTTGATAAAACCTAACAAAAACCGAGTTTTCCCCATTTATTCCCCAATCGTTTAACAATTGATAATAGACAAAGGGCTGGGCGAACTGGCGAATCTGCCTATGTTCGCCTCAGCCCTAAATTTGTGTATTATAAATCAATTAAAGGCTAACAAAAGTGACAAGATGAACAACTCGAACATATTTCTATACTGCCTCAAAAATAACAAATCGAACCAGCCGGGGTTATCTCGGCTAACATACTTTTTGAAAAAGTATCAAAACAAATAAAAAAAGAGTCAAACGACCCTTTTTTATTCAAAATAGTTGACTATTTTTATTAAAATAGTATATAATAATATTGCAATCAGTTGATTGCTGTTAGCAAGTATGCAATGTTGCAGGTTCTCCTGCGTTAGCTACTTGCTTTTTCTTTGTCGTTTTTTATAGTTTCTAATTTTACTTTTAACATTAGAAAAATCACTTTTCGAAAAAGAAAGATTTTTTATTGTTCTATTACCATAATTATTTATTTTATCAGAAATTATACCATTTCTAACATAAGAAGGTTCAACCTTGTTTTTTTGTGGATTTTTATTTAACGGCATATTTTTCTTGCCAAAGGTATATTCTTTGTGAGTCAACCCAACACTTCGATATTCTCCATTTATTTCACCAAAAACATATGATTTGTGTTTATGAGTATAATTATAACGAAACTCGTTTTTAGGAACGAGTTTTTTATTTTTCTTTTGCCTTCTAGCCATAAACCCTCCAAAATTTATTTTTTATCTTTCAAGCCACTTAATAAATCTTTCATAAAGTAGCTGTTTTGCTTACCGAGTTCATCGAACGTTGCTTTTTCGGTTTCGTATTCATCTAAGTCTGCAATACCGACGTTCGAGCTTAAAGCCTTTTCTTTGAAGAAATCACTAAAACAGTCAGTAGAAAAACGCCTGCTATAAATCTTTTTGTTCATAAGATAATACTTTATAACCGACACTGGTCCATCTTGTCTTCCAGACTCTAAAGCACCTTTAAGAACGCAATAGCCAAAAAGGTTATAAGTCCTTACGTAATAATTGTGTAGCCTTGACACTAAACCCTTAAACAAATACATTAACAAAGTGTTATCACCACGATAAAAGCGATAATCTGTATATGCGCCGACAAACTTATCATATAAACGGTTATGTATAAACTCAAAAAAGAAAAATAAAGGTTTTGCAAGCCTTTTTTCGCCAGAATCAACAATCTGAGTTATCTCAGATAAATCACGAGCGTCAGCGCCCCAGCTTTCCGGTCTTTGCTCATCCGTTATAACTTTAACAAAAGGATAATTATCGACCGTGGCGCTATGTCTTACCATTTTAAGCCATGAGTTAAACAGGTCGTTCTTTTGGTTCGCTGAATCATCATTTTTCTTTTTTTCCTGCAGTTCTAAAGTATTCCCACGTTCTTTACCGACTTCAGTAATCAAAATGACACCAAACTCAAAGCCATCAGCGTTAGGGTTTTTTTCAATAAGTTTTTTGCCTAGCCTTAACATATCAAAGTCTAATATTTTCGAGTGGCGAGAATAACTATCTAAAAGCTTGCTATCACGTCTAAAGAAATCATTATCCCAGACAGGAAAATTACCTAAATCAAAAAACAAGCTATCTTCACGAACAGAATAATTGCTAATAAGCAAGCTTGATTGCACCGTGTAAATAAAATATAATTGCACGTAAGATTCGATAACGCTCCAAACGTCAACCGACTTTAAGTTATCATTATACGTATAACCGTATTTTTCATAATCATAATCGAATAAATTTTCTTTGCACTGATTATTCTTAAAAATGCTATAACGACGTGAAACAAACCTTTTGCACGTTGCAAGATTATATATGGTATGATTTTCTATCTGCGCCTTAATTTCAACTTCTAAATTTATCCAAGGAAAGTTTGGAAATTTTAGGTCATTTTCTAAAATAAGCTCAAAAGCTTTATCTCTAAACATAACGGCACAAGATAAACCCATATCAGTTGTGGCCGTTGTTTTCTTTTTACCCATAGTTCCACAATTCATTGAAACAACCGGTCTTGCATTTATAAAGCCCCTGTTCCTAAACTCAAACCGATTTAAGCGCTTATAAGCTATAAAATTACATATCTTATCAATTACCACTAAAGCAATAATAACCCAGCAGAACACCGGAACAAAGCGCATCATAACCGATAAATCAATTAACAACTGACGTATAAAGTTATAAATTTGAATAAAATCAAAGCTTACAACAAAAGTAAAATAAAAAGATAAAAAAGCAAAAAATATAGAAAAGAAATTAAAATTATAAGACCATATCACAGCCCACGTTATCCAATAAGCTTTGCGTTCCTTGATAAATTCATAAAATGAAACACACCAATTTTTAACGCAAACAAAAGGCACTATAACTTTCTTAAATGTTTTAAGTGGCTTAGTATCTTCATTATAATTATTGTTTTCTTGTTTTAATGCACGTTGCAAAAGAACCTTAATGAGTATAAACAACGGAACGAAAAACAAAACAAACTGACACAAGTAAAACAAAAAATTAGATAAGAAAACAAAATAATCTGTAAAGTTACTTTCAGTTGCAAACAATTCCCAATAAGCATACCATGAATCAGAAAGAACTTCCCACTCAACAGGAAGCTTAATAACTGAGTCTGTTATAACAACACTTTGGCTAACAGGAACAGTCGTTCCTGGTGGAGAATAAAGAAACAATTCAGAAAGATAATATTCAAAAGAACGACCGAAGTCCCCTATGCTTTCAACTAAACGTGGAAAAGCATAAGGGAACGAAAAAACGGCCATCAATAAAAAGCATATAGTAATTAAAACACAAAGAAAATGTCTATAATCTAAATTTATTTTTTTCATAATTGAACTATTGTAAAAACAAAATAACCTAATAATAAAAATGCAAAAACTACCGAAATTGTTTTTAACAACTTAAAAATCTTACTACGCATAAAATATCACTATTCAACAAAGCCCGAATATCCCCAAATTACTTGTGCTTTATCAGAATTCCAAATAGACGACCAGTGTTCCGGTTGGCTAGTTGCTTCACAAAAAATTGTTAAAGCAGAAGAACAATTTTTCACAACGCCATGAGACTTGCCCAAAGCCATAGTAGCAACACTATTTGGAATATATAACCTAGTCAAAGAAATAGTATTATAAAAAACCAAATCGTCAATGTTTGTAACGCTGCGTGGTATTTCTACTGATTTTAACGATGAACAATCCTTAAACAAATGAGAAGATAAATTCGTTATATTGTTTGATAATGTTATACTTTCTAAAGAAGTACAACCATCAAACGCATATTCGCCTAAAGAAATAACACTATCTGGAATAACGATGTTTTCAAGAGACTGACAAAATCTAAACGCATAATCACCAATTCTTGTTACAGTATCAGAAATTTCAATGCTTTTTAACGACTTGCAAGAATAAAAAGAAAAAGAACTAATCTTAGTTGCCGTCGTTAGCTTAACATCAGTAACTAGCTCACCATTAAGATAAAAATCATTAAAAAGCCTTATAGGAGTTGTATATGTATTCTTAAATTCTATCTCACACCACTGGTCTATTCTACCTAAGAAATTTATTTTCTTTAAAGTAGGAGCTTCACCAAAGGCACCATCTCTAATTTCCTTAACAGAAGCTGGAAACTCTATACTAGTTAAAGGAACACCCGAAAAAACAGAACCACCTATCCTTGTGACAGGTTTTCCTTTATAAACAGCAGGAACAACTACGTCCATATCGCTACCAGTATAACTGCCAACAGCATATTCAGTACCATCGTTAATTGGAATATAACCAAAACCAGAAGAAACAGTTGAACCAATAGCATGAGGCAAAACGTTAACATCAATAAAAATGTCTCCAATATTATACTTAAAATAATCAAAACGATTTTCTAAAGCCGCATAAATAGTTTGCGTACCAACTTTTTGCTCATCAAAATCTTCTAAATGCCAAACAATAGGTAATTCTACCAAGTCATCGCCTTCGATATGATAAACCGTATCAGGGAGAACTTGACTAACATCTCCATTATACGATAAATCTTGAGAATCAAAAGATAACGCTTGTCTATTAGAATTTATAAAAAAACTAACTACCGGCAATAATATTAAAAAACAAAGTATAATAATTAAACCGGATAAAAACTTTTTTTTCTTTCTATTTTTTCTTGCCATGAGAAGAACCATCCTTTTTTATTTTTTTTATCAAAATGCCAATTAACTTAAACGGCAATGATATTAAAGTAATAATTAAACTAAATATGTAAGGTAAAATAGGCGCTAAAATAATTAATAGAATGATTAAAGATAACAAAAATAAAATACTATTAAAAGAAATGCCAGCACACGTACCATCAACTTTAGCCTCTGGTATTTTATCAGATGTAGTCAAGTCATCTACAACACCAAGATTATAAATAACACCAGACGTTTCAAATTGAAAACGCAATAAAGATACATTAGATATTTCAGAATAATGAGTTTCTGTTACACTTGTTTCAACAAAACGACAAACCCAATCGTGTTTTAAAATTTCAGATTTTGTATCTTCAGAAAAAACAGAACCATCATTAATTAAAAACTCATCAACAGGAACTATTCTCTTAAAACCTTTCTCATCTACAAACCAACCACCACCATAAGTTCCTTCATCTTTAACAGTAATAGTTTGCAAAACAGAAGAATCAGAAACAAACTCATTATAATTACCAACAATCAAGTCTACAAGACGGCCAAACAAAGTAAAACGAGAAGGACGGACTTTTAAAATATCAGTACAATTATAATAAATATCAACTTCTAAAAGATTTTCCATTTTTTTATCAGTAGAGAAAGAAACAAACCAAGAATCAACATCTTCATCAAAAATTATATAATATCCTTGGTCATATCTAATTGAGCCAACAAATTTATCCGTAATAGAAATAACATCTACCATTTCAATAGAAACATTACTTGTGCCATCTAACAAACTTGTAACGGTAAAACATTTACCAACTTCTAAACCTTTTTCACTATGCAAAGCTTCTTCATCTAAAGGCGTTTCACCTTCTTGATAAGGTCTATAAATAGTTGATATTTCATAATTTCTTGCTAAAGTCCTATCAAACTCACCACCGGTGTAAAAATTTAAGTCTTCTTTGTAATTATAATCTTTGATTTCATACTTAAATAAAGTACCTTTATTACTAATAAGAACTAAATCATAAATAACAAACAACGGCATATTATTATAAGCAGGATTGTCTGCTGTATAATATTTCGTATAATCCTTAGTACACATACTAATGCCTTTTGCAACTATCGTTCTATCAGAACCTGAAGGCTGATATACATATATGTAAACTGCGCCAGAACTACCTTCAGCAAGATGAATTACATCCATAGAAAAATCATCTAACTTTTTGGGATAATTATTTATATTAAAGTTTTCATCTTTGCACAAATCTTGCAATACACTTGTTTTTTTGTTTACATCAGCACTAACCGGCTTAAAAGAAAAAGCGATACTAGAAAACACAATCAATAAACACAAAAACAAAGATATAAAAACCTTATTTATACTTTTGCTCATAAAACCTCCATAAAATAAAAAATAGTTGGGAAACAAAGGCCATATTTTAGCCTTAACGCCCCAACTATTTAATTTAATATATTTACCTACCTAAAACGGCAACTTGTCTTCATCACCGACAATTTCAGTTAAAACCATTTTGCCTTGCACTATCACATCCGGTTTAATCTCACCGAACAAGTCGCAAATTAAATTGTTAACATTAACCGGTTTAGGCTTGTCTTTGTAATACTCATAAGTATTATTAGGTATTGCTCTACACTCACCGGTAGGTCGCCCTTCCTTATCAATCGAAGTATATAACTTGATTTTATCCTTTTGGACTATAACATAGTTTGATATACGCCTATATAATTGCAATAACGTAGAATCAGTTAAACCTTCTTTTCTATACCATTGTGAAAGTGGTTGCTTTGACGTTATAATAAGCATTACACCGACAAAGCATTTATTAACGAACCTTGACTTAACCGGTGAATTAGTGTGATTATCTAAAAACTTTAAAAGGTCCGTAAAAGATAAGCTGTCGTCACGCATATCATCTAGGATATAAACGTCTTCACCTTTATAGTTTTCAAACACGTCGTTACTTGAACCAGAAACGCCATAATCTAAATGCCTAAAACGTTTTTCATTACTTGTTGACTTTTTACGCCAGAACTGTTCTGGAACAATATCAAAGTAATTCAACTTTTCAACGAACTGACGTGCGAACGTTGTTTTACCTGTGCCAGATTCACCGGAAATAAACATAACCTGGATAAACCTATCTATAAACGTTGCACGGTATTTAAGCTCAGTCGCAAGGGCCTTATCTAAAACTTCTTGCATTTTAATTCGTTCCCTTACGTCTTTAATCTGATGTATCTTTTCAATTTGCTCTTTGTATGAGAACGAATCAAAGTTTCCAATAAAGCGCTCTTGCTCTGTAACGACTTCTGGAAACCAATTTGAGCTATGCCTGACTTCTGACCACTCATAAGGATATTTGCCCTCAGCGATTGCGTCAGCCGTTCCGTGAACGAAATATAACAAACAGTTCGCTGCAGTCGTTTCAATTCGTTTTACACTATGTTCGTTAACGCCGAACATCTCAGCAAAATATTTATGGTCTAAACTCTGATCACCAAAGTGACAATAAATATGATAGTGATTAGGCTTTTTCGTGCCTTCTTTATGTTCTGGGTTCTCTAGCTCTTCCTTATACGTATAAGTATCTTTATCGTGAAGAATTACAGCCCACTTTTTAATTGACTTATACCGGTCAACAACGTCAAATATTTTTATGTTGTTTTCTTTTACGTATTCCTCAGTAACCGAAAACCAATAATGCTTACATCTCATTTTTTACCTACCTATAATAAAAAACAAAGTTTCACCCGTTTTCACCCGTTTTCACCCGTGCGCCCTTGGACAAGGTCTAGGGCGCACGCATTATTATTTTATAATAATGGGTATAAAATTCCTTAAGTTTTTCACCTGCTTTCACCCACATTATCCGTTGTATGCGTATCAGTCATTGAAATAAGGTGATTCTTCGACTAATACTAGGTCCTTTAACTGCTCAGGACCACTAAAATATAATGGTTCAGACTTAACAACAGATACTATGTCACCAAACTTAAACGCTTTTTCATTGATTCTATCGAAAACGTCTTTATCAACAAACAACGTTATATCTTTGAAATAATCTCTGTTATCTTGAGTTGTTCTCTTTTCGAACAATCTAACTTGAAAAAACTCTTTTCCTGTAGCCTTACCTTTACCGGTAAATGTTTGATTAAAAACATACATAAAAAATACTCCTTTGTGCAAGAACGTTGCACTATACAAAAATTTATTATATAAAGCCAGCAGTGAACGGTAGAATCACCGAACCCTACCGTCTAGGTAGCACTGCTGACGTTATATCGTTGGGACGGAGTGACTATTATCTAGCCATCACTCACGGCCAAAATTGTAATAAGTAAACAATTTCTATAAAAAAGGGATAACAAATGCTGGAATAGAAAAGGGTAGTTTTCCTATTCCGGGTTGATTTTAGCAAACAATTATACTATACTATTTTTTATTTACAAACGCACTACCCTTGCGCTTATATCACTCTGAATCGATAGAAGAATAAACTTCTGGGTCTATCTCTAAACACTTTGGATAGCAACCAGATGCGCATTTATCTTTATAGCCACACTCATTGCAAAGTTGGTCACTTATCTTACCATATAATTGTTCGGCAACAAAACCGTGTTCTTCTATCAAGAAATGTTTTTGAAACCACTCAATATTATCAGCTAAATTTTCAAAAGCCTGCTCGCAAACGTCTTTCTTACGCTTATTACGAATAGCTTTAACTATCTCATCAATTAAGCTTATAGTAAAAATAACGACAAAAAATATACAAATAATAAAAGCAAAATTTATCTTAAATTCCATAACTCACCTACCTACAGATTATTTTTCTTTAACGTGGATGGGCTAAAGATGTCGTATAAAATAAGTTGCTTTTCGTTCTTTGAAACAAGCTCATCTAATACTAATTGCCTTGCTATACGTTCTGGAATATCTAATTCTTTAGCCATAGACTTAGCAACTAATTCAAAATTTTTTTGGAATTCATCATTTTTAGACTTTAATAAATCTCTTAAAACTTCTCTTGCACGTTCTTTCATAACACCACCCTATTTTTTAGAGAAAGGGTGGTGTTTCTCTTAAAAAAAATTAAAAATTATACTAAAGGAGAAATGACTTATATCAAAATGCAAAACGCACCACCCATTGCGTTTGCTGTTAAAATGCGAAAGGGCCTTTTCCCTGCTACGTAAAAAAAGCCCTTTTGTATCAAAAAAGATATATTACTCATCTTTTTTAGCAAAAAATATGTAGCAGTATTAAGTTAGCAATAAAAATTATCTTCTCTTGCGTCTTTTATAAGTTTTCTTTCGACCTGCAGATAACCCTGCATACAAACCTTTCTTAAAAGACCTTTTTTCAGCAGCTGAATATTTTCTTGCCATAAATACTACCTCCATAAATTTGATTTAGAGCAATAATCGCTCTATTGCAACACATTATAGAGCATATTTTGCTCTTTGTCAATAGTTTGGAGCAAATTTTGCTATAATTTTTTTAAAATAAAGGAATATAATATGAAAATTAACGAAAAAATTAAAAAAATTAGAGAAGAAAAGAACTTATCACAATATAAAATAAGCACATTAATAGAAATACCAAGATATACGTATGCCAACTGGGAACAAGGAAGGTCCGAACCATCTCTTGAAGACTTAAAAAAACTAAGCATATTCTTCAACGTAAGCACAGATTATCTTTTAGACATAGAAGACGATTATATTAAACCGGAACCTCAAACAACGTTAACTTATAGAGAACAGAAACTATTAAAAGCATTTAACCTACTTGATAATGATGAAAAAGACAAGATAATTGAAGATTGTGAATATTTTGCAAATAAACGAACAAAAGTTAAAAAGGAGAGAGCGTAATGTATACTGAATTGCCAAAAGAAGGCTTTAGCGAATGTATAATTTGTGGTGCAAAAACTAAAGGAACTGCTTTTTGCAAAGAATGTTGGAACCAATACGATGACGAAGAATTATTAAGCATATTAAACAAAAACGAATTAAACTGCATTATTTGCGGTGAAAACTCAAACGGAAAACATTTTTGCTATAAATGTTGGAACAAATACAAAGACAAGTCTATAGACCTAAGAATAACAAACTGCAATTCAACACAAATATTAGACGAATACGGCAACAAAAACAAAAAAACAAAAGACGGTAGATTTGTTAGAAGTCTTTCAGAAAAAATAATATTAGATTATTTTTTTGACAATTACATCAGGGTTGTTTATGAAAAAACAATACCTTACATAAACGAAAAAGGCGAAGACAAAGAACTTCACCCAGACTTCTACTTAATCGACTACGATTTATATATAGAATTTAACGGACTAACAAACAAGACCTACTTAAAAAAGAAAAACTATGTCAACAAAATTTACAAAGAAAAAGGATTAAAAGTTGAAATATTAGAATCAAACGATATTGACGACATAGAGACAACAATGGAAAAACTACTCAACAAATATCATAAAAAATAAAAAAAAGACAGCCGAAAGAACTGCTGTCTTTTTAAGTATATACGTGAGTATATTATTTTAATTATTTTCTAACTAATTTACCGTGTAAATGAGTTAAAAACCTTATTATTTTATTTGCTTGTTTTTATATTAAACTTAACCTTACTAAATAATAGCGAGGTTATGCTTATGAAAAAAGAACAATATGAGTACATTGAAAGCACTTTAAGGGAACTATCCTTGTATATTCGCAATGCCAGGATAGAAGAAGAAAAAGAGAACTTTAGAAAGCAATTTTTTATTGCCAGAGATAATACAACTGCGCCGCTGCGCAATAACGTAGATTCACAACTAAATGAAAAAATAGGGAAACTCGGCATTAACGAATTATTTACTGAAAAGGAGATTAAACAAATGCCAAGATTAAAAGACCTATCTTATAGATACAAAAGTGACGTGCAATTACACGAATTCAGATACCGAAGAAACGGACACAACAAATCGTTTTCAAGCACCGACTATAAAACAGCAAAAGCTAAAGCTTTAGAATTTTGCAAACAACTAAACCTAAAAGAATCTGCAAGAGTAGATAAAAATATTAACTTTAACAATTTTGCCATAGACTATATGCAGAACGTAAAAAGAAAGAACGTGACCGAAAAAACGTTTCTTAACGATTATAACCGTTTTGAAAACTACATATTGCCAAATTTTAAGAACTTAAAAATCAAAGAAATTACTGCACCGTTTATTCAAAAATTATTAAACGAAGTTTTGGATGCAGGACACCAACGAACTGCTGAAGCTCTTTTTTATACCTTAAAAACGATACTTGACTATGCAGTTAACACAGACGTTATAAATAAAAACCCAATAACTGCAGTAAAAATACCGTTGCATATAAGAAAGACCGGCAAAGCATTGCCTATCGAAAAAGAAAAGCAGTTTGTAAAAGATATTATAGGCAACAAATACGAATTAACGTTTGCTGTTTTGTTATACACCGGTTGCCGACCTTGTGAGCTTGAAAGCATAACGATAAAGGATGATGACTTTATCGTATTCAGGAATCGAAAACAAAAAAAGAACGCTATAGTATATAAAAACATACCTATAACGCCAATGCTTAAGCCTTACGTAGAGAGAATTAAAAAGGAAATGCCACTAAATATGACAACTGAAATAGGAAAGATATTTGCAAAGTTAGTTCCTGGATACAGACTTTATGATTTAAGGCATACGTTTGCAACACGTTGCCAGACTTGTGGAGTTCCTCAAGAGATTGTGTCAAGGTGGTTAGGACACAAAACGGACAAGATAACCGATAACACTTACACGCATTTCCCCAAAGAATTTATGCTTAAACAAGCAAAAAAGGTAGAATATTAAAGACTTTTATTCCCCATTTATTCCCCAAAAACTTTTATTTTTGGGGAATTTATAGGAAAAAAGCACTTTAGCGAAACGCTAAAATGCTTATAAAAAACAAAAAAACAGCCATTTTAGGCTGTTTTTCGTGTTTTGGTTGCGGGAGTGGGATTTGAACCTCACGACCTTCGGGTTATGAGCGAGTCAAAAACACCCATCATTTTGCTCGATAATCATTTTTAAGCATCGTTAAAATCATTAGAGATTTACTTACTTTTTTAATATACATATCCTAGCGAAACTCAAAAATTCTTAAAAATACTCAAAGGTTATTTTATGCCACTTTTTGCACAAGTTCGTAGCACCACTCGTAGCACAAAGCCTTTATACAATTTACAAACAATATTAAATTTTTTACGCAACAAATACTCCATGTTTTCTTTCTAGGTCTTTAGTCTACTACACTACAGCGAGTCAGACAAGGCGAAATAACTTTTTTAGTCAGTCTTATATAGGCTGGCTTTTTTTATTTTAAACAAAAAGTGATTTCGTCGTTTTACTTTTTCCTTGTCTGGCTCACCAAAATATTAAACACCTTGCCAACAATTTCGTAGTGTAGTTAGTCTAGCCCGTCGAAAGAAAAAAAATAAAACAAGGAGTAAAAAATTTATGAACAAAAATACTTTCAGTTACAAGCAAGGATTTAAGAAAGGAATTGAGATATATAATCAAAATTCCTCTAAAGGTTATTTCTCTGATGAAGATAATCTAAGAGCAATGAAACGTTGTAAACAGTATGCAGATACAGGAGTTAAAGATAACCAACCTTTAAGACAAACTCAAATCGAATTTTACTATGGAATGTATGACGGTATCAACTATAAATACAAACAAAATGGTACGCCAATCACTAATAAGAAAACTAGTAAATTTGAAGAATACGAAAACAATCATTACTACGGTAAAGAAAATCATTACGATGGTTTTGGATATTACGACTAATAAGGAGATAAATAAATGAGATACATAGTTAAAAATCATGAAGAACTTGAAAACAAAATTGGTGAATTAGTTAAAGAAGGTTATAAACAAACCGATATTACAGACCACGAATTAGTATTTACTAAAGGTTTACACGCTAGAGATACTATATTCCCTACTTTTTGGATTGCAAATAAGGAGATTGAAAATGATTAACGTTATTGAAAATAAAGATTATAGAAACTTACAAAACGATTATTACGATGGCGAAAGCTTTGTATATTTTGACATTATTCAGGTTGATGCTGAAAACGATAATATTACAGTTATGGTTAGCCATCAAGGAAAACTTGCGATGAGAACTTTTGAACTTATGGTTGACGAAGACAATGA
>JAZKZI010000003.1:0-23176 GCA_045612585.1 Christensenellaceae bacterium
AAGAAGCTTATTCTTTAATGCATTGTATATATCCTTAACGCTATCTTCGGCTTGAATTAAACGTGCCATATACGTACGGATATATCTATATTCAATATTCTTTCTTTTTTCTTGTTCTTCAACAAGTTTAGCAAGGCGTTCTTCTTCAGCCTTTCTCATCTCTTCTTCAAGTCTTCTTCTTTCTTCTTCGGCCTTTCTTCTTGCAAGTTCTTCTTCAACAATAGGGTCAAAAATCACCTTATCTGCACGGAGAGCAACTTCGATAGCAACACGAATTTTACGTTCGTCTTCAGAAAGTTTTCTTCTTTTATCAAAAAGTTCAGAAGCCGAAATCAACTTTTTATAATCAGTGTCGTAAACTACGTAATCATCTTTTTCTTCAAGTTCAAATTCAGCCTCAAAGTCAGGATAGGTTTCGTTCAGTCTACGCTCAGAAAGTAAGCGATTGTCAGCATCGTCGCCAATTACTCCCGAATAAAATTGTAGATATTGTAGAGCAACTGAAGAATAAAGTTCAAAAATATATTCATCAGAAGGCATTTCTTTAAATTCATCGGTAATAGTTGAAAAACCTGCCTTATCCACACTTTCAATATATTCCCAAAGTGTAAGACAAGCATTTAAGTTTTTATTTTTGAGAATAGCGTTGGTGCGAATAACCGGTGGTTTGATATAGTTTTTACCAACAGCCAAAATAAGTGGCGATGATAAATATGACATAATAGAACGATGAATTTTTTGAAGGCGCTGTAAAATCTCAGCGTATTCTTGATTATTTTTAAGTTCTTGTTCGGTTAAATTATCTTTAAGGGGTGAAGTAAATTCAATTTTTAACGACATTTTAGCCGTGCTTTTTTCCATTTCATAAAGAGAGTGTTCAAAAGCCGTTTGATAATCGAAAACGTAATTTTTTTCAATAGCACTTGTGCCGTTAAGAACAGAAAAACGCTTTTCAATGAACGCAATTAAACGTATGAGCAAAGTGTTAATAAACTTATTCTCATACGTAAGTAATGTCTCGTCACGAAAAACGTTTAATAGTTTAGATGGAGTGACTTCTCCATTTTCTATTTTTAAAATATGGTTAGTATGTTGAGCAAGATAGCGAATAGACTTTTCGCTAACTTTTTTAGTGACCTCAACAGGTAAAACTTCCTCATTTTCTTGAATAGCGACACCTGGGTCACGGATAAAAGCATCAAGATAAGGAATAGTATATTCGATTTTTTCAATCCATTCAGTATCAATAGAACGATATACAGTGTTGTTTTTTAACGAAGCAACTGTGTCAGCTGAACCGACCAACATTTTAGCATCTTCATAAGCAGGGCTCTCTTGAGCGAGTTGATTAAGATGGCTAAAAACTTTGCTTCTAAATGATTTATTTTCGCTATCCAAAAGAGCGCCCTCCTAAAAGAAAATAAACTAGTAAGAACGTTGTAATCTTTCTAAGAATTCAATAGAAGAAACCATTTTATTCTTACCGAAAAGTGTGTTAAGATAATTGATAAGTCCTTTAATTTCATCACGAATTAAAGACAAGTTCAAACTTTCAAACTTACGGAATACCTTTGTTGCAAGGATATGGTCGATAGCTTCAACAACATCGCCACCACAAGCAACGTAAACAGGTGCAAATACTTTTAATTGTTTTATGATACGATTACCGAAAGCAACACGGAATTTTTTGATAACAAACGCATCTAGCTGTTCAATCATATCCAAGTATTTTTGTTCTAATGGGTTTTCGATAACAGCTTTTTCGTAAAGAGAATTTACGTAGCTATAACTTACTTCCATTGGCTCTACGTCAGGAGCATTAAACGGAGATGCTTTGCTATCGATATTAATAGTGAAAGCACGGTCGTAAACCTTATCTGAAACAGCAAACGTAGAGTCGTCGTTATTAGCTGTGCCCACGTACCATACGTTTTGAGGAATTAAAAGTTTACCATCTGTCAATTTTTTAGGGTCATTTTCCCAAGAAGAAGGAACAAGTTCAATCTTCCACTCTGTGCTGTCAGGCATTTCCATGATAGAAAGCATTTCAGCAAAATAATATTCAACCCTTGCGATATTCATTTCGTCAAGAATCATAACGTTAACGTCATCGTTATAAGCAGACTCATAAATTCTGCGCAATACTTCTGTTTCATTAAAACGCTTAGAGAACTCGTTGAAATAACCGAAAAGTTCTGCACGGTCACGCCAAGAAGGTTGAACGGAAACGATAGTTGAATCGTTTTTAAAGAATTTACCCATTGCGTATGGGAGGGAGGTTTTACCCGTACCAGAAATACCTTGTAAAAGCACTAATTTTGTTGAAGCAAGCCCTGCGAACATTAAACGGATAACCTTTTCTTCATAGAAAAGTCCCATTCTAGAACAACAGAAATTTCTGAAATTATCGCAGAGTTCTTTTAATGAATAATCTTTGCGATAATCAGGTGCAATATAATAGTCGTATTTTTTATCAACAGCATCTAAACGAACAAAACGAATAGGTTTGTCAGTTTCGCCCTCTGTTTCGGTTTTAGTTGCTTTTTCGCCAAGCTCTTCATCTTCTTCATCAAAAATTTGGTTAAGTTCATCAACTGAAATAGACGTTTGACCAATTTTTAGAGCAAGAATGCGCTCTTTTTCTTTGGTGAGTTTAAGAACGTTTTTGTGAAGGTCGGCAACTTCTTCTAAAAGGTCTTGGTTTGTGACTGCCGACTTGCGATAACGAATAAATTTTCTGATACCGAGATATATAAGGTAAATGATGATTGCGAGGATACCTAAGAATAAAATTATAGAAATGAAAAAGAGTACCCAACTAAGAAAATCAAAACCACCTTTATAAAGATTGACTTGTTTTACATAATCAGCAACGTTAAAGATTTGAACAATACCATTAAAGATACCGGAAATTATTTTCCAAAAACCATCAATTACAGTTGTGAAAAATGCATAAAACCAATCTAAAAATGCATTCATAAACAATTTCTCCTATAAAAAGGGTAAGTATTTAAGTAATTTATTGCCAAAAACAACCTGTTTTTGACAATAAGACACCAATGTGGACACCTTTTTGCCCACATTAAATATGTAAACGGATAAAGAACTGAATATTTTTTAGTTTATTAAACTATAAAATTATTCCTTTTCTTCCGAATTTTGCGAATTTTCTGCTTGCTTTTGTTGATTTCTTAAGTATTCTTCAACAGCCAAACGCTTGATTTCTTCTTCTTGCTCAGCAGAAATGCCTTCTACCCTTGCCTTTTTAACCTTATGAGCCATAATAATCTTGATAAGATTATAAACTTCATATAAGAAGAATAATGCCATAGGTAAAACGATTACAAGTAAGAAACCTATTGAAGACCTAAAAAAGTCTAACACTGCGCCAACACCAACGAGTTTTGTTCCATTATATACACCGATTACGTCTGTATAACGGAGTTCGTAAGTATCAGCCAAAGCATTGTTGTCACCTTTTGTAGTGAACCAAACTATTCCACCAGCATCAGTTCTAACCGAATCAATACGGTGAGTGTTGATATCCCCTGTTTGTCCATCCTTATCAATATCGATAGGTGCACGATAAGTGATAATGTCGCCTTCTTTAAGTGTCAACGCTTGAGTTTGAGAGATTTTTTCAATAATAATCAAGTCGCCTTCTTTGAAAGATTCAGGCTTTGAACTTTTCATTGAGTCTGACTGAATAGAAACGATGCTTGTGCCAAATACAGATGGAACTCCGTCTTTAGAGTTGCGTGATGCAAAAGTTACAATAGTAACTAAAATTGCAAACACAAGAAAAATCCACGCTAAAGTATTTCCTATTATTGAAAGAACTTTTTTTGTTTTGTTTTGCATAAAAACATCCTTTAGTTATTTTTTTCTTGCCGATATAGGCAAAAATTAGTAAGAAATTAAGTTTCGTTTAAAATCAATTTTCCCCTGCGCCCACTTATTTTAAAAACAAGGGGCGCAAGGAAACAATTCTCAAAAGGGAAATAAAGTTTTAATCCTTATTCAATCTACTATTGAACTGAGAAGCTTACTTCTACTGTGTAGTTGTTTTCTGAAGCTGCGATTGCTTCTTTAAGATTGCTAATTGTACAAGTTGCATCAGCACCATTAAAGAATACATAAACAGAAACTTCAACACCAGTAGTAGTGTTATTAAACTTTCCTGAATCCGCAAATAGATTGTCAGCACTTTCTGCATCTTCTACAAATGTACCCTTTGTTGTTGCTTGTGTCCAAAGTTGTGAATTATTTCCACATACAACAAGAACACTTACGCATTTAGCAAAGTCTTTAGTAATGTTAGCACCATCTGCAAATTTTACATTAGAAACATATAATGGATTTGCTGTCACTGCACCCGTATCTGGGTTTAGACGAATTTTAAATGTGTTTACTAAGTAATATGTATCATCAGCTAAAGTATATGCTTGGCTTGCTTGCCATTGATCAATAGCATTACTTGTATTTGTTACCCATTTAACAGGCTTAGTACCATCATATGGGTCAACTTGTGTATTGTCAGAATCCTTTATTCCTTGTACAGGAGCTGTTGGCTTAAGGTTTTCTTTTGTAGCAGTTGCCGCAGCTACTGATGTTTGGCCTGTTGTTGTATCAAATGATTGAGTTGCATTAATGATTTCCAAATAGATTTGGTCACCTTTTGCAGTAACTGTCATACCTGTTGCAGAAACATCAACGTTCATTGAGAACCATGCGAATGATGATGTTACGAGCATAACGAATGAAAGTGTGAGCATTACGATTGCTGAAATAAGTTTTTTAGAAATTTTCATTGTTTCATTTCTCCTTTTTTAATGTCTATTTTTTTATCCTTTTGAGATTTGGATTTCTTAATTTAGTGAACTATGGAAAAATCCATTTCCAAGCTCATTTTACCGCCCTTTATCCAGTCTAAGCAGTCTGGGTCTGGACCATCAAGCCATACGACTATTGTATATCTTGTAACGGCACCTGCCACAAAATCATCTATACGGCCACGCGCAGCAACGTCGGTTGAATAAAACTCCACAGTACCTCGTTCTGGGCCACTGCCGTCAGAAGCTGTTTTTGCGTATGTTGTTGCAACGCCGTTTACATACATCCTAACCCTTATGGCTTCATCAATTCCGTTAGATATGTTGCGCATTTTTATTTGCCACTCATAATTAACAGAAGACCTATCGCTTGCATTGAAGAGATAAAAGGTATAAGCCAAGTGGTTTTTGCCACAGTTGTTGCCGTCTATCATATCTAAATTGTTTGGCAAGTCTTCTTCAGCAATATTGGTTATAGATTGGTCTATACGCATATTCAAAACCGAAGTTGGTTTTTTTAGGTCTCTATTTTCGCATAAAGACAAGCCGTATTTAACCATTTCGTGTTTATTAACGCTTATTGTAAAACTACCATTTTCTTTATATAGCGTTGCAAACAAATATATTATAGCTAAAAGAACTGTTGTTGCCACGGCTACAATTTTTAAGACTTTTCCACGAGTCTTATATCTGGTCATTTCCTCAGCCGTCACACGAGCTTTTCTTTTTCTTCCGCCTTCAGTTTGTTTCATCTTCTATACCACCGACACGCCATTCTTTGTCAACAAGCTTGGCATCGGTTTTAAGCGTGTATCCATCAGCACCCACCTTTTCCAAAAGCGAAATATACTCATCTTCCACACAAGAACCATAAATTTTGCAAGGACGAGTATTTATTATGCACATTACGCCGTTTATTTGGCTCTCCTTACCCTCATCGTCAAGCGAACGAGTAAAATATCCATCTAAGAATATATAGTCGTATTCGACCTCGTTTAGCCTTAATAACGGGCAAAATTCTTGTGCAACTTCACAAAGTGCTATCTTTACGCCAAGTTGTTTAAGTTTTTCAAGTTCATTTTTATATTTATCTATATTTTCAAATAATATGTCTGCCGAAAGTTCAATACAAATCATCTCAGGGTCAACGTTTGGAAACTTTTCAAAATTATCCATTAAAGTTTGCGTTAATTGAACATCGGCAAGTGACCTTGCATATGCCGAAATTGTAAAAAACTTTGCCGAACTAAATTCTTTTTTAATATCATCAAAAAAGAAAAATAATTTTTCTATATTTCTTTCGGTAAGCCTTGTGCCTTGATTTGTTCTACGAGCAATATATCTATATTCGTTTGCAGTTAACGTGCCAAGCTGTAGGCTTTTAATGACCAAAGACGTTCTTATCCCCTGAACGTCTGATGAAAAATCTATAACTCTTTGTAAGTCAAGTATTATAGGCTTAACGCCACTTTCAATAACTTGTTCAACTGCCTTTTTTATTATCATATTACCCTTTAAAAACCAAAAGCCAGCACCTTGCTAACGTTTTGTTGCAACTGGCTGGCTTAATTTTGAGGCCCCTTTAGTTTTGCGTCATATCTTTTCAGATATTTTGCCAAATCAATTATGTAAGTTGATTATACCACTTATAATCTATATTGTCAACGATTTTTTCAAGAAAAATTAAGAGGTCATAATTATCTTGTTTTTACCGTTTTTCTTTGCAATATACAACCTATCGTCTGCAATTTCTTTTAAATATCTATAGTCATATCCCATTTGTTCTGTAAACGCAACGCCAATACTTGCAGATATCATTACGCTTAAGTCAAATTTTTGGCACACCTCTTGTATCCTTTTAGATATTCTGTTTAACACGCTTGTTGTATCTGACTCGTTTTTAATGTCGTATAAAAGCACCACGAATTCATCTCCGCCATATCTACCTACAACGTCTTTTCCTCGTGTTTCTTCTTTTAACACCTTTCCAACTTCAAAAAGAATTTTGTCGCCCATGCCGTGCCCATATTTATCGTTAACCATCTTAAAGTTATCAAGGTCCATAAACACCAACGAGCTTGAAACGTTTTTGTCTTTTAATATTTCAGAACACTTGCGCAACAAACCCTGTTGGTTGTATAACCCTGTCAAAAGGTCTGTATACGCCATGTCCAAAGCATCTTTAAGTTCGTTTCTTAATTTTACTTCTTGACCTATATCTTTTGTTCCGATTATAACGTAATATCCCGAATCGTTGTTTTTGTCTCTTTTAACCTTTTCTTCATAATAATACGTTTTCCCGTTTAAGTCAGTATATTCGTATTCAAACTTAACAAAGTTTTGTTGTTCAAGTTTCTTTTTTAGCACTTGGGCTGAAAACATATACTTAAACTCTGCCCTATTTTTAACTGAAACAAATCTATCGGCATATATGCCTATCGTTTGCGAATAACAATTAGACCCAACACGCCAATCACCACTTTCTTCATCTTCTCTATAAAACTCAACTGTATCGTCATCTAAGTTAGCATAAGCAATGGTCTTAAACTCATCGTACATTGAACGAATAATAGAATCTTTATTTCTTCTTTCTAATTTTTTCTTATTTTCTTCGGTCACGTCATATATAACGCATAACGCCGTTATATCCTCAAGCCACTCGTCCTTGCTGATATATATGATTTTGTAATAATCATAAAGATCTCCAAACTTATCTTTTGCACTATATCTAAGTTCAAGTTTTCTTACGCCTTTATTATACTGCTTTATCAAATATTCGCTATTGCAAACGCTTAAAAACTCCTCTTTATTTTTAATTATATGCCCGTTTGCCCACCATCTTTCATATTCGGTATAATACAAGTCGCCTTCTTCTGTGGTTATTTCAGAAAAATCTTTATTTATTTTTATTTCCGTGCCCCTTAAATCTACAAGCCTACCTTCAACTCTGTTTTGTGTTAGGTCAACTTCCATATATGCCACTGCATTATTAAGCATAACGTCGATATATTTGCTTTGCACGTAATAACGAGCAGGTGAAAAACCTACCCTTTGGTTTTCGCCTATTCTTTCGGCAACAGAAACCATTCTAAACATACCTTTTACAGTTAGTTTATCGCCTTCACCATATGCACGCACACCACTAAAGTTTAATAAAATTTCTCCAAGTGTTGGATGAATCCACGGATATATAATCTGAATTACGTCAGTTGCCGTTATAAGTTTATCAAGCTTTTCCTTTACAAGCCCCATATATCCTTCTTTTATTCTTTCAAACCAAAACTTATTGCACTCTACAGGTGTAAGGTTTTCAGGCATGCCTAAAATTTGCTCGGTCATCTTATCTGGGTGCATATCAAACGTTTGCGTTTCAAAATCGCAATCTAACACGCATAAACCTACCCCAATTTTTGATAATATTCTTGCAGGGTCAAACTTAGAAATTTGTTCTTTTTCTTTTTTACGCAAGAAATGGGCAAAATTCTTTCTGTCTTTATATTGTATGCTGTTTTTATTTATGTATCTTTCTTCAAATTCTTCAATAGTGCAAGGCCTGTCAAACACGTAGCCTTGATATGAGTCTGGGCTGATACTAGATAACGTTAAAACGTCTTCTTCTGTTTCAACACCTTCACAACATACCCTTATTTCGTTTGTTTTTGCAAAATTAATTAAGTTTGTCACAAGCAAAAAGCTATAAGAATCTTTCTTTATGCCTGTGATAAATCTTCTTTCTATCTTAATTTCATCTGCCTTTATTTCTTTAAGAAGCGCAAGGTTAGAATAGCCCGTTCCAAAGTCATCAACAGATATTTCTATCCCTGCTTCTTTACACGTTCTTGTAAGCACAGGAACGTTTTCAACTTCATCTGAACGAACTGTTTCAATTATTTCAATCCCCACCGTTTTTGGTGGAAGTTTTGATTCTTTTACTATTTTAATTATGTCGTCTAAACATTCGTCTAATTGCACAAATGAAAAGTTTACACTAACACGTAGCCCCGGCAAATATTTGCGCCATTTTTTAACCTGTGCTATTGCATTCTTAAAAATCCATATGCTGGCGCCGTTCATCAATCCGTTTTCTTCCATTAATGGCAAAAATTGGTCAGGCAAATATTCTTTGCCCGTTTTCGACCTAAATCTCATTAAGGCTTCCACACCCATTACTCTAAAGGTGCCGTTTTCTACTTGTGGTTGATATTTAATATAAAAACCTTCAAAATTATTTGCAACGCTCTCTTCAAGTTGCACTGCAAGCTCTTTTCTATTAACTTCTTCATCAATGCTTTCTATGGATGAAAAAGTGAGTTTTGAACGAGCACGTTTTTTTGCCTCTCCCAACTCTTTTATCCACATTTGATACGTGTTCTTTTCATCAATGAACATTTTATTGCATCTCATCGCAAGAGCAGTCATTGTGACGTAGCCTTCAGTCTTTTCACAAATTGCTTCGTATAGTTTGCGAACGGTTGGCTCTGTAGCCCCTTCTAGACATATGGCAAAAATATCTTCTTCCACGTGATAAATATGCCTTTTTGTATTGCTATATTCATCTAATGCCCTAGCGCAACGCTCAATTATGTTCTCAACGTATTCTCTGCCGTGTTCTGAATATGCTTTGGCTATCCTATCTAATGCCAAAAATAGCAAAACACCTTTTTTGCCCATCTTTTTTCTTTGAGCAATATCTTCAAGCATTTTATTTTTATTAAAAAGACCAGTCAATTTGTTTATCTTATTTTCTAAAACAGACCTTGACACCCTACCAAGTAGCATCATAGGTTGGCCATCGTCATCGTTTATAACGTTTCCACGGCAGTTTATCCAAATTCCTTTTCCTTCTTTATCAGTCCAGCGATAGGTTAAGTCGTGCTCTTTCTTTTCGCCGTGCTTAATCTTTCTAAGGTCTTTTGCAACGTCTAATCTATCGTCTTTATAAATTAAACTCATTAACTCTTGGTCTGTGTTTGGAATTAATCCTCTGCCATTTAAATCAAACTCATCACTAATTTTTCCAAAAAACCAGTTTAAGCCATTTTTAATGTCCCACACGTATAAATAGTCTTCTGTGCTATGACTTAATGCATCAAATGATTCTAGGTATTTTTGAATTTTTTGATTATAGTTCATTTTTTCCTCTCTTCTTGCGTCTATATTTTTATACTCTGTATTTAACAATATATAAAACTAATCTTTGGTTTATTCAATATTTAACGACATAAGTTCTTGCAAACTTGTCACGCCTTGTAAAACAAGATTTTTACAAGAATCATAAAGTGGTGTCATACCATTTTCAATTGCAAGTTTTCTTAAAACTTCTAAGTTCTTTTCTTTTAACACAACCACTTTCATGGCTTCGTTCATATACATAACTTCGTGTATAGCCGTTCTACCCTTATACCCCGTGTGGTTGCAGTATTGACAGCCATCTGGGTTAGGTCTTGAAATGGTCACAGGTTCATCAATGCCAAGAATTTCCATCTCTCGCTTATTTGTTCTGCCACGCTTTTTACAAGCAGGACAAAGCTTTTTTACAAGCCTTTGGGCAATAACGCCAACTAAAGCGTCTGCCACCAAATAATCTTCAACGCCCATGTCTTCAAGTCTTAAAATAGCACCTGGGGCATCGTTAGTGTGTAGGGTTGAAAAAACTATGTGACCTGTGATTGCTGAACGAACTGCAATTTCTGCCGTTTCTTCATCACGTATTTCACCTATCATGATTACGTCTGGGTCTTGACGCAAAATTGAACGGAGCGCAACGGCAAAGGTCAAATTTGCTTTGGCATTAACTTGAGTTTGGTTTACGCCGTGCATAGTATATTCAACAGGGTCTTCTACCGTAACAATATTAACTAGTGGGTTATTTACTTCTTTTAAGAAAGAGTATAGCGTTGTTGACTTACCACAGCCAGTAGGACCTGTCAAAAGGATAATACCGTGTGGGCGCTTAAGCATTTTATCAACTATTTGATTTTCGCTTTCAGTAAAGCCTAAATCTTGCCTTGTAAAGTGGAAGGTTGTTTTATCAAGAATACGAACAACAAACTTTTCGCCAAAAACAGTAGGCAATGTAGACACACGGAAGTCGTATTCTTTTCCACCAATCACCATATTTATACGCCCGTCTTGTGGGATACGGCGTTCTGCAATGTTAAGTCCAGACATAATCTTAAGCCTTGCACAAATAGCCGAATAGGCTTCTATAGGAAACTCTGCCCTATCTTGCAAGTCGCCGTCAATTCTATAACGAACTTTAACCACCTTTTCAAAAGGTTCTATGTGAATATCGCTGGCTCTATAAGGGATAGCTTCTTTAATAACCGAATCAACGAGTCTAACTGCAGGATTGTTTATAACTTCATCTTCTTTAGAAACAGAAGTTTCACCCGTGTTTTGAACTTCTTTAATTTGCCCTTCAATCTTTTCAGAATTCAAGTCGTTAAGAGCAAGAGAAGTGGAAATTACTGCAGAAACGGAATCAACGTATCTATCAATTTGAGCAGGTGGCACAAGCACGTAATCGTATTTACAAGCAAACTGAGTTGAAAGTGCTGAAAGCGAGTTAAAGTTAAGTGGTTTGCCCGTTGCAACGAGTAGCACGCCGTTTTTATCAAAACAAACGGGTACTATCTTGTGTTTTTTCATAAAAGAAAAAGAGAACAAATCAAAAAGCGACCTATCAATATCAAGCATATCGATTTCAACGTAAGGCAGATTATAATATTCTCCGATAGCACTAAGCTCGCTCGTTTCAGTGATATATTCTTTTGCAAGCAAATAATCCCTTACCGAAACGTTAAGCCTTTCACACTCGGCCAAAATCTGGTCTTTGTCTTTTTTGTTTATTAATTTTTTGTAAATGTAATAATTTAATAGTTCGTGGTTAATATTCATACTCTATCCTTGTTAAGCTCCAAGCCTATTCATAATATTTAGCATTGGCGAATAAACAGCAACGAAAAGCGTGCCTACGATAGCGCCCATTATAAGAAGCATAGTTGGCTGTATTTTAGAAACGAGTGCATTGAGTTTAGTTTCAACTTGTCCGTCAAAGAAATCACAAGAACGAGTTAAAACTTCATCAAGAGTTGCCGTTTTTTCACCGATTTCTATCATTTGTATCATCATTGGTGGGAACAGTTTATATGAGTCGAACGCCACCGTTAAGCTCATGCCGTGCCTAATATTTTCTGCCGCTTCATGAAAGCGTTTTCTTATGTATCTATTGCCAAGAACGATTTCGACGGTATCCATGGCATCGTTAATATCCATGCCACTTGAAAGCAAAAGGCCAAAACCCCTTGCAAACCTTGCTGTCACAATATTTTTGTTAATCGTTTTTATAAGTGGCAGTTTAACCTTTAGATAATCTAACGCATATTTGCCCTTTTCCGTTCTTAAAATTAAGAACAACATAATACCAAACAACATAATTGCTAAAAGCATCGTTTGTCCATATTCGTTAAAGAAGTCTGAAATATCATAAATGGCTTTAGTTAAACCTTCAGGTTCTACGTTTAGCGATGCAAGAGACTCTCTAAAGGTAGGGACAACCATTGCGAACATTAGAACCAAGATACCAACGGTTAAAGCTAAAAGCATAAGAGGATAAGCGAGTGCACCCTTAATCTTCTTTTTCAAAGCAGAGTCTTTTTCATAATAATCTGCAAGCGAAGTGAAAACCAAATCTAGCTTGCCACTCATTTCACCCACGTAAACCATGCTTCTAAAAAAATCTGGGAATACCTTTGCATGCTTATTAAGTGCCTCTGAAAGCAACATACCCCCCTTAACGTCATCATAGATAACTTGAAGAATTTTTTTAAAGTATGGAGTAAAGCTTTGATTTTTAAGCAGGTCCAAGCAGTCTAGAATAGGAATATGCGTGTTTTGCATGATAGAAAATTGACGGCAAAAAGTTGTGAGTTCAGAAAGTTTAACCTTACCTGTGCCCATAGTAAAAAATGCTGACGGCGTTTTATCAGAATAAGGCTTGCAAGATATAACGTATAAACTCTGCTTAGCGAGTTGAGAAGCTAAATCTTTTTCGTCTTTGGCGATAAAAGTGCCCTTAATTTTCTGTTTTTGCAAATTTACAGCAACATACTTAAATTTTTGCATTTATTAAGGAATCTCCTTGTAGTATTTTATAAAGTGAGCAAAGAAACGTACCAAGTGAGAATTTCTGCACCGAACAAAAGGGCGACTAATGCTCCGAAAGTGATAAATGGTGCAAATGGAAATTCAGTTTGCGAGTCGGTCTTTTTAACGTATTTTATAGGCAATAATATTAAGCAAGCCGAAAGCGAAGTGATAAGCATAGCAAGAATTAGCCTTTGCCAGCCTAAAAATAAGCCTAAAACAAAAATCAACTTAACGTCGCCAAAACCCAACCCTTCTTTTTTATAAACGGCAAGTGCAATATAATATATCAGCAAAAAGACAAGCCCACCGGCAAAACCACCGATTAAATGGTCTTGCCAACTAGAATATCCGTTAAAAAACATTGCCACAAAAGAAAGTGCAAATATTATTATCTGAAACCTATCTGGGATATAAGTATGCTCAAGGTCGATAAAGAAAACGCAAATCAAAACCGACGAAAGAAGCATAACGGTTATTGCGTACACCATGCTCTTTTCCCAAAACAGCATAACTGCAAGCGCATAGATAAGCCCTGTAAAAATTTCAACCAAAACGTACCTTGTCGAAATTCTAGTTTTGCACTTGCGACATCTTCCCAAAAGCAATACGTATGAAAGCACGGGAATATTATCATACCATTTAAGCGTGTAATTACATTTTGTGCAGTGTGAGCTAGGTTTTGCAAGGCTCATACCGAGTGGCAACCTATAAATTACCACGTTTAAAAAACTGCCTATGCATAGCCCTAAAATCACTGCGAGAATATAAACTTCTATCATAAAAACCTAAAAATTATTTTTGGTGTTATATTTCTTTATATAAAGCCCACCAAAAAGCCCTAAATTAGCCCTATTAACTTCATTTTGCTCATTTTGGACAAGTGAAGCAAAGACAACGTTGTTTTGCTCTTGTTCACTGTTTACAGCCTTTAATATATGACTAAACTTATTTGGCATGTTAACGTAAACAGTGTCAATATTGCCTAAAGCCAAAACTTCAGCATTATTTCTAATAAGCTCTAAAGCCCACTTAACAAAAGGTCTAAAGTTTTCAATTTCAAACTCTTCTTTTGTGGTTGGATTAGGTCTGAGCATAAACTTAGGCAACTTTCTGTTTAATCTTTTGTAAAGCGTGCCCACACTTTGATTATCTTCATCTTCAAGGTCGCCATCATCTACAACAGCTCTTTGCACTAGCGATTGTTCATCTTCTAAAGAAGTAGCAGGCTTATGTTTAGCCATTTGTGTTGCATTAAGAACTAAAAGGTCGCCTGCCGTATGGTCAAATAGAGTAATTTCATCTTTAACCACGTCGTCACTAATAATAGAGTGACCTATAGGCAAGGTGTAATATCCCATAATTCTGCCACGAACAACAAAGGCGAAAGAAGAATATTCTTGCTTTATATCAACAAGCACGTAGCTAGCCGTTTTAAGCTTAGAGTTAAGCGCAATAGCACCGTTAACCAAAGCGTTTGCGTTAAAAGTTATTGCACTAACGCTTGCACCTGCACGTTCAACGGCATCAGCCACTTTGGCGATAATTTCTTTTCTAACCCCCAAAATGCTATAAGTTGCAGTCTTTTTATCACGTGTTAAAAATGAAGTGACAAACTTAATATTCTTGCTGTTTTTGTATAGTTCATCTATAGCAAGACCAAGAGAGTTTGCCATAGCCTTTTTTTGAATAATAGGAATTTTAATAGTATCCATCAAAAAAAGTGAATCTGGCAAAATTAAAGCCACCCTGCCAGAGCGCTGTGCATTTTTAAATCTAAGAGCCACCGAATTTTTAAGCATTTCATAAAAATCTTGTTCAAAAGGTTTAGCCTTATACGTTTCTTGCTCGATAAAGATATTTGACTTATTTTTCTTATCGACAGAATAAAAGGTTATAGACTTAAAATCAGCGTTTATCGATATTACGCTATCTATTGCTGAAAAAGGCAAATTTAACTTAAACACAATTTTCTCCTTTAACTATATTTCCACTCTATTATTTTATAACCATTAAGATAATTTTCTAATTTTACAGATAGCTTAACGTTGCCTAAACTATCTTTAAGCACCATTTGAGTGCCACTAATATCGGCAGAATAGCCACTAACGTTTTGTTTCCACTCTTCAAGATTTTTTCCTTCTTTTACGGCAATAACAAAACTTTCACCAATTTGGTCTACGCAAAGTCTTTGGTTAACGCTTGTTAACATGCCAGTAGATGCAGTTTTGTTAAAAATATTAACCGAAACCAAAAGCGCACTTAACCCCACAACGATAACCATAACGTAAACGGCGAGTTCAATTGCTATTGCTTTTTTTAGGTTTTTTATTTTATTTCTTTTCATAATTAACCCTTTTTATAAGATATGCTTGTAAGTTCTTGCCCCTTAGTGTCTAAAGCAGTGATTACTATTTGCTTAGCAGTAAAGTCTGCCATAATATCTAAAGAAAAACCTTCTTTATTTAGCGTTATCGTGCTATCTTGTTTGCTAAAATCATTATCGGCAAGGTATAGCACAGAATAGAATTCATCTATGTCTTCTGCAAACCTAAAACACTCTATAGTGGTCTCAGTTGCAAGTGCAATTTGAGTGTCTCTTAAACTTGTTTGGTCGTTTTTAGCAGACGCCATAATAATTGTTGTGGCTGATGCTGAGATTAGCGTTATTATAAATATAGAAACAATAACTTCAACAAGGGTTATGCCACGCTTTAACGTTTTTGTTATAGTCTTCATTTAAGCACCCCCTTGCACGATATCGCCAACAAAAGGGTTTATAGCAAAGGAAAAATATTGCACTCCGTTTTCGGCGTGATAAAATGCCTTGCAAATATAAAGCGTTTGATTGCCTTTTGCGTTAGTTATAATATTAAACTTAATTTCAGTTATGACGTTAAGTTTTATAGATAACGTTTGTCCATTTGGCATAGTTGCTGAAAGGCTTTTATCGTTAAGCGATATTAAATATTCGTTTTGGTCTATGCTTGCCGACAAATTACCATCTTGGCAAGAAAAATGAGCATTGTTTATGGTTAAGCTATCCACCCAACTTTTTGTGATAGTTTTTGTGTAAACAACGTCTTGCATAAGGTCGTTTGTTTTGACCGTTGTTTTGGTGCGTTCACTTAAGAATATCGAAAATGAAACAACCATTGTAGATATTATAGAAAGCACGGCAAGGACAACCGAAAGCTCAATTAAGGTTGCACCTTTTTTAAGTTTGCCTTTGTTTGCCAAAGCCTAATACCCCCTTTTAATATATACATAATCATTATACAACAAATAATAAATAATTTAAAGTAGTTTTAAATAAATTAATGATAAAAAAATAAAAAAAAACACCTTAGTAAAAATTTACTAAGGTGTTTAATTAAACTAATTTGTTTGTTTTAATTAGTCATCGTACACAACAGATGCGATAACGCCATTTTCAACATTGAAAGTATAATCATCATCGTATTTGCTGTCATCATCAACATCAACATCATTTAATACACCATTGATAAGTGTGAAAGTGAAGTCGCCAGACTTAATTTGAATTCCATCAGTTTCGTTGTTATTAATATCATCTTTAATATCGATTAAACCATCAGCGAGAGCGTTAGCATAAGCTGCTGTATATGCGTTTTTAGCTTCTTGTAAAGCTGCGCTTTCTTTTGCTCTGTTAGAGATTGATGTAAAAGTTGGAATTAAAACTGCTGCAAGAATTGCGATAACAGCAATAACTATTACGAGTTCTACGATAGTAAAACCTTTTTTATTTGTCTTTTTCATTTTTATTTCTCCAATTTTTTAGATTATTTATCCCCGTGAAAACACGGGGATAAAGTAATTTTTAGTTGTTTTCAATATACTCGATTATGGTTTTTGAATAGCTTCCCAAGCGTCATTTTCAATATATCTACCGAGTTCACCATTGAATGTACCACCAGTAATAGAAACAATTTCTTGTGTCCCTTTATAGCCACCACCAAATGCTACATCATTGTTGAATACGCCACCTGTGATTGTTATATATGTAGCAGTATGGTTGTTACCATATGAATATACATAGAGAGATAAACCTGTACCACCATTGATTGTACCACCATTGATTGTTAGATTACCAGCTGCTGCTTTAGTGTTGTCTGAACTTGGAAGTTGAACCCAGATACCTCTTGTGCCACCTTCGATAACGCCACCATTAATTGTTACATTAACTGCAGCAGTTGCACTATTACAGAACATACGCAATGCGCATTTTGCTGCAAGTAACTTACCACCATTCATAATAAATGTTGAACCTTGATAGCAGTCAACAGGATATGCTGCAGGAGCATTTGATGCGTTTTCAATTGTACCACTTTCAAGTACTAGTGTACCATAATTTGAAATTGTGTTGCTTGCAAAACCAGGAATTGCTTGCATATCAGGATTTAATGCGTTAGTTGTAATCTTACCACCACCAACAGAGTCTTTAATTGTAAGATTACCATTATTTGTAATTACATTAGAAGCTTTACCTTCACCTGCTGTAGCCATAATAGCGTGGCCATTTAAGTCGATAGTAACTGTAACATCTTTATCAATTGTAAATACTTTGTTAGCTGCATATTTTACATCTCTAACAAGAACAGCTTCTTTGCCATTTGCTGCTGCAAGAGCATCAGCAAAATCATCATAGAATACACCATCAACGATTGCAACGGCTGTAGATACATTTTCAACAGCGCCTTCTGATACTTCTACTGTTTGACCATTAACTGTGCCAAGAGCTGCGATAACTTCGTTTGTACCCATAATCATACCAAAATCACCTGCTAAAGATACATTTGTTGTTGTTACAACTACTGTACCAATAGAACCACCGTTTTCAACAACTACATGACCTGCTTTAACTGTTGCAAGACCTGTTACACGACCAAATTCGTGATAAGAGTTAGCTGCAACTGCTTCAATTGTTAAATCAGCAACATCACCATAGTGATAAACATCTGCATTTGGAGCATCGATTACGAGATTTGTGTTATTTGTAGCAACACAAATGCTTGTTTGTGTGTCAGAATCAATGTTAGCGCTACCTGTGTAGTATGTAGAATATTTTTCACTAACAGTCTTTGAAATTACCCAATATTCGTGGTCAGCCACATTGTCATGTGTTTTGCTGTTTGGGATATATTCGATTTTACCACCGTTTAAGTAAACGAAGCAGTCGTTTTTGCTATCCCAAAGAATTTCGTTATCTGTTGCACTTGCATTGATTTTAGCAACGTCATAACCATATTCTTCTGCAGCTTGCAATGCATCGTACATTGTTTTGTGTTCTTCTGAATCTGTTTTCAATGCTGTGTTCAAGTTACGAACTAATTGTGTATCCTTAGATACGTTTGCTTTGTCTACTATATTTGAAAATACAGGAATCAACACTGATGCTAAGATTGCGATAACAGCGATAACGATAACAAGTTCAATTATAGTAAAACCTTTCTTGTTTTGTCTTTTCATGTTCTTTCTCCTTAAAAAATTTTATGTTTTATCTTTGTTGTTTTGTTTTTAGAAGTCTAGGTTTAACATAGCATCACGCACTTTGTTAAATAGTTTTTTGTATTATATCTAAAAGCGTTATCAATACGTACAAATAGATTTTTTACAGGTTTTTTAAGCCTAACTTCCTTTTCTTCTCTAAAGCTTATCTTTGCAATTTCAATAGCTTTCATGCTAAAGATTACACATATGATAAATAATATCAATAGCACCAACAATTCAATTATTGATATTGCACTAAGCGTTCCTATAATTGGAAAATTGATAGATTCATATACATTTAGATAGATTTCTTCGCTAAACTTATTAACTATCCAATGCGATACAAAACTATTTTTATCAGAGGCAAGCAAAATGAACAAAAACAACACGAGTGCTATAAGATACGAAATGCGTGCAACTTTCATTTTGCTTTTTACTATACATAAAAACATCAAAAAGTTAACTAGCAAGTATCCTACAAGTAAATTGCTCAACTGCCTCACCTCCTTTTGTATACTTTCCACATGCATGGTGAACAGAGCTTTAAGTTCACAGTATTCTCTTTTAAAAAAAGTTATTCTTTTTTGTTTTCAGGCTTTTTGTCCAACTTTTTTAATAAAAGATACAAATTTTAGTCCTTCTGAGTTATTATAAGCAAATAACTAATACGCCAATTAAAACAGCAAGAGCTACAACGCCACCAAAAAGTGAATAACCGATTACTGGGTTTACTTTGCTATTCCATTTAATGTTTTTAATCTTTGCCCAAGTGTTTTTGAAAAAAGATTTTAATCCACATTTTTTTTCTTCAGCCATTACCTTTCTCCTTTTAATTATGATAATAAAAAGCCTTTTATTTATTTAGCGACAGCTTTACAACTTAATGATATACTTATTTTCGACATTTGTCAATTAAAAAACGGAAAAATATCAAATTACTTGGTTTTTTCTAGTTTTTTGCACAACTTTTTAAAAATTTGCATTGCACAATATCTATGCTATGCTTTTGCAACAAAAAAAAGTGAAAAAATTATAAAATTTTTTTTACAAACATTAACAAATCTTTAAATGCTCTTTTTCCTTTATGTGAATATCTGTCTTTTACCCTGCCTTTTTTTACAAAACGCAAGTAAAAAGTTAAAGCGTTTATATCGCATTTATATTATATAGTTTTTTCTAAAACTATGGTCGTTTCGTAGTAATAATCTTGCTCGCCAACAATAGCCGTCAACGAGCCCGTAATTGCACCGAATATAAATGCAGGAAATATTAAATTTATAAAATGGCCTTTCAATCTTTTCATATACCCTTTTCCTTTTGCACCGCAACATAATACATCAAAAGAAAATAAAAATCAAGCGTTTTCACCTATTAAAACAATAAAAAACTATCAAAAAACCGATATGGTTTAATTGATAGCTTTTTTGTTAAAATTTATCGTTAATATACTGTTTTGCTTGTTTTAGAATTTTAGCTTCATCTGCGCCGTAAACGTCAAGTCCTTGTGCCTTAACGCATTTAATTTCTGTTATGCCATAAAAACATTTGCATAACGCCCCAACGTAATCATAACCAAAATCATGAATAATCGGCCCACCAGACGTTGTGACGTAAATAAGTTCTTTCGCCTTACATAACCCATAAGGAACACCATTTTCGCCATAAGCAAAAGTCAAACCATTTACTGTAATTTTTTCAAAATAATTTTTTACTATGGCTGGAAACATTAAGTCCCAATATGGGGCAGCAATCACTATAACGTCGGCCCCGGCAAATTGTTTGGGCAAATCAAAAACCGAACTGGAAAAGTCTTTTGTTTTTGCACATTTATCCCTTAATTCAAGTTCTTTTAAGTTTAATGGAAAAAGTTCTTCGCTATATAGATTTATTTCTTCCACTTTGCCCGAAAGCCTTTCTAAAACGCAGTTTGCAAGTTCTAGCGTGCGTGAATTAGACCTAACGCACGCATTGATAAATAAGATTTTTTGCATTATTTTATACACCCTCACTTACAGCTCAATCAAAATTATAATTATTAAAGAATTTCAGCTAAAGTTAATTTCTAACGCACGAGATTATTTATTGTATTATTTCTTATTTGCAACTTTTTTTGCAGTTAAATAATATGCATAAAATAATGCTGTGTCAACAGCCACATTTAAAACTTTAATCAATTTATCAACGTCAAAACCTTTTGCAATTTCAACAACTGAATAAATTGTTGCGATTAGATATATAATTGACAAAACAAGCGCCCAAACGATATGTGCCCTTGCACCTGTTGGATTTTGTGCTTCCTTCAAGCCCGTAAAGCCAACATATACATCAGGAATAAGAAGTAAAAGAGCTAATACAAATGCAATAATAACAGCAGTTTTAACCATTTCTTCGGTTGCTCCTTCAATAGGCACTGTTGCTGTGCTGAATCCATCTGCACAAGCATCAATTATAAGCCTTACTAATGAAAGTGCTGCAAAAATTAAAATCACAAACGAATATTCTTTTAAGTTTTTTCTTTCTTTAATCATTTTTTCTCCTTACTCACGTTTATTCTTAACAATTTAATAAAAAGTGTAAATTGGTTTTTATTCAATTGTAAGAATATCTAAAAAACCTGTTATATCAAAAACTTCCATGATATTATCATTTACACCAACTAGTTTCATAGAGCCTTTTGTGTTCATGATTTTTTGTGCTTTTAAAATTACTCTTAAACCTGCAGAAGAAACGTATTCAAGCCCTTCCATATCAAACGTTATTTCTTTCAAATCAGAAATTATCGCATCAAGTTCCTTTTCAAGTTCTGGGGCTGTTTGAGTGTCAAGCCTGCCTACTATCTTAATTTTTGCATTTTCTCCATTTAATAATTTTTCAATAGTCATAATCAATTTCTCCTTTTATTAATAAATTTTTACAATTTCCAACTTTCAATAGGGTTATATAGAAACGATAATTCTGCTATAGACTCATCAAGGCTTTCTGCTAATTTTTTTACTGCTTGTTTAATTTCTTTTGAAAAATCTAAATACCAATCGACCGTTTCTAAAATGTATTTTCTTTTAAATTCTACGTCTGTGACTAGCGCACACTGCAAGTTATGCAATCTATCTGCTCCTTTAACCACAAAAGCAATTTGATTATTTTTAATGCCCTCTATATACTTTTGCATGTCGTATCCTTTGTTTTTAGTTAAAAGTTTAACAGCAGTAAGTATATCTTGATTTCCGTATTCTAAAATTTCTTGTTCGGTGGCATTAGTATCTTCAAGCAAATCATGGAAAAGCGCCGTAATTTGATAGTCTTCGCCATAACCTTGATTTTTTACCATTTCGCAAACGGCAATCGGGTGCGTTATGTAATCATCTCCACCTATTCGTTTTTGCCCTTTATGTTTTTGAAAAGCAAACTTTAGCGCCTTTTCTACTCTTTTGCTATTAAGCATTAAAATTCTCCCTTTTGCTTTATCAAGAGTTTTGCTTGTCTTTCGGCTTGTTCTTTGCTCCTTAAAGAAATTTTTAAAAATTCCACAATTTTGTCAAAGTCGTAGTCTTTATTAATTAGTTCTGCACGGCATAAAAAACGAAGAGCAACGCTAGATGAAACTATATCAAGATTTGCCATAGACAAGGCTTTATTTGCAAGCTTTATTGCAAGGTCGTAATTTTCCTTAAGCATAAGCTCAATATCGCCTAATTTCTTTATACCTAAATAAGCAAGTTGTGGAATATAGCTTTCAGGGTCAATTATGCTTATTTCAGCACCTGCAATATCGGCTATTTCTTTGATTAACTTTTGCATATTTTTGTTATGCAAAACGTATTCGTTTAGAGATATCATATTGATAGCAACATCATCAGCATCGTCGGTTATAATACGCTTTCTAATATCCTCTGTATAGCCAACCATGTTGTCACGTGCACGCACAAATTCGTCATCTGCAAGTTCTAATAAGCCTGCAAGACGGGCAAACTGCCTGTTAATTTCTCTAGGAACTCCAAAGTCACTTTTATAACCTATATCGTGATGAATTGCCGACCATGCATGTTGAAGAATAGTTCTAATTTGAATTTCAAATTTTTTGCCACAAATTTCATCTGGCCACTTATCTCCAAATGGAAGCGAACATATATAGTGAAGTGATAAATATCCAAAAGCATTTTCCTTTAAAAGAGTCCTTTTGTCAGAAGAATTTTCCCAGTCAACCACAAAACTTTCTTCAACTTTTTTGCCTATTTTATCTATTTCATCCGAAAGAAAGCATATAACACGGCAACCAAGAATATCAGTAATATCTTCAAAGGTGTTATAAGAGTCGCCCTTTCTTTCAAGTTTTCCTGCTAAACTTTTTTCTTCTTTTACACGATGCTCAACTGCCAAAACGGTTAAACCCAAATCCTTAGCAATATCAGCAAGCATTTTGTGAACAACGTCGCCAAGTTTTACAAAGTGTTCCCTTTGCTTTCTATAATCTTCTAAAATTAATTTGCATTTTAAATTCATAAAAACTCCTTTTTTTAATTTATTCTATAGTTAAAATGTCTGCAAAACCCGTCATTTCAAAAACTCCCATAACTTCTTCGCAAACGTTTATCACTTTCATAGTGCCTATTTTTTGCATTTTCTTTTGCGTGCTAAGCAACACTCTGAGCCCTGCACTAGAAATATAATTAAGACACTTAAAATCAAGT
>JAZKZI010000004.1:0-1655 GCA_045612585.1 Christensenellaceae bacterium
TGTAAATTCAAGAACGAAGTGCAAAATTTTTGGATTTATATTGTTACGTCAGTCAATCAAACTTTGAAAAAACCCGCGGGTTTGCCAAGCGGCTGGGGGCGCGTAGCCCCCAAAGAGCGTAAAATATAGAGTTAATAAGCAATACGAAGAAAAAAATAAAGGGAGATATTGCTATCTCCCCAGGAATAATTAACTTTGTGTTGCATGAAAAAATATAATCAATTATCCCGAGAGCAAAGATACGCAATTTATTTGGGATTACAAGCAGAAATGACAAAAACTGCTATTGCTCGGCAGATAGGATACAGTATATCAACAGTTTGTAGAGAAATAAAACGAAATACCAATCGTTTTGGTCATTATCTTTATAAAGATGCACATGAAGATGCTATGATGAGACGTCAGCGTAGTGCGTCTAATAGAAAAATTCCACAACATATTATCAAACAAGCTGTAAATCTATTGGTTGAAGAAGATTGGTCACCAAAACAAATATCAGGTAAGTTAGCTCTTGAAGGAATAAATATAAGTCATGAGCGTATTTATCAGGAAATCAGAAACGATTCAACAGGTGAATTAAAAAAGCATTGTCGACATAAGATGAAGTACCGTCATCATACTAATCAAAAAAGAAATACGGCAGGAAAATCGCTAATACCAGATAGAGTTTCGATACATGAACGACCTCTAGAGGCTAATGGAAAACGTTTTGGTGACTGGGAAATGGATCTTGTTATTGGCAAAGAACAAGCAAGTGCTGTGTTAACTATAATTGAAAGAAGCACAAATATGTTTTTTCAAACAAAAGTTGAATCTAAACAACCAGAAGTAGTTGCTAAAGCTGCTTATAGATTATTATTGCCCTATAAAGAAAAAGTATATACTATTACAACTGATAACGGACTAGAGTTTAAAAATCATAAGTGGTTAGCTAAGAAATTAAGAACCACTGTGTATTTTACTGATACATATTCTTCTTGGCAAAAAGGTGCTGTCGAAAATGCTAATAAAATATTTAGACAATATTACCCGAAAGGAACGGATTTTAATATGGTACAACAAGCTGATTTAAACGCTATTCAAGCTAAAATTAATAGGAGACCTAGAGAAAAATTAAACTTTTCTTCACCCAAAGTAGAGTTTTTTAAACACTTTTTGTAATTTTGCACTTGCTTGTTGACTCTACACTTCTCAATCATCACAACTACCACTTTCAAATATCAAATATTTTTCGTAACTTTGTACCCAAATGCAAATCATGCAATTACTAACCATAAAACATAAAACAAAACTCCTATGAAAAAAGTACTTTTAGCCATCATGCTCGGTTGCTCTGTAGCTCTTTCTGCTCAAAACGCAGAAACAAAACCAGCCGAAAACAAAGAAGGTTTTCAATTCACAACTATCGATTCTGTAGCAATTACTCCTATCAAAGACCAACACCGCTCTTCTACTTGCTGGAGTTTCTCTTCTGTAGGTCTTCTCGAAGCCGAAGTTCTCCGCCTCTCTGACAAAACTGTCGACCTCTCTGAAATGTTCATCGTCAGCCACACTATGCAAGAACGCCCTCCCCTCTTCGTTCGCCTCCACGGCAACGCTACTTTCGCTCCTGGCGGTGCTTTCTCTGACGCTCTTTCTGTAATGGAAAACCACGG
>JAZKZI010000005.1:0-31426 GCA_045612585.1 Christensenellaceae bacterium
GTCACCAAAGTAGTCGTCTGGTGTTACGATTTCAACCTTCATAACAGGTTCAAGAAGAACACTCTTTGCTTTTGCTAAACCATCTTTAAGAGCCATAGAACCAGCAATCTTAAACGCCATTTCTGATGAGTCAACGTCGTGGTAGCTACCATCATAAACTGTTACTTTGAAGTCAACTACTTCGTAGCCAGCTAAGATACCGTTCTTAGATGCTTCCATAATACCCTTGTTGATAGGTTGGATAAATTCCTTAGGAATAGAACCACCAACTGTTTCATCAACGAATTCATAGCCCTTGCCTGCTTCTTGTGGTTCTAAGCGAATCTTACAGTGACCATATTGACCGTGACCACCTGATTGACGCTTGAACATACCTTCTGCTTCAACAGCTTGTCTAATTGTTTCTTTATAAGAAACTTGTGGCTTACCAACGTTTGCTTCTACTCTGAATTCTCTTAAGAGTCTATCTACGATAATTTCAAGGTGAAGTTCACCCATACCAGCGATAATTGTTTGACCTGTTTCGCCATCTGTATATGTCTTGAACGTTGGGTCTTCTTCTGCAAGTTTTGCAAGAGCAAAGCCCATCTTTTCTTGACCTTGTTTTGTTTTTGGTTCGATAGCAACTTGGATAACTGGATCTGGGAATTCCATTTGTTCTAGGATGATTGGTTTGCTTTCATCACACAAAGTATCACCTGTTGTTGTATCTTTTAAACCTACTAACGCACAAATTTCACCTGAGTAAACTGCATCAACTTCTTCTCTGTGGTTAGCGTGCATTCTAAGAATACGAGCAACTCTTTCCTTTTTGCCCTTAACACTGTTATATACGTAAGAACCTGTCTTAAGTACACCAGAGTAAGCACGGAAGAATGCTAGTTTACCAACGAATGGGTCTGTCATAATCTTAAATGCAAGACCACTGAATGCTTCGTCGTCTTTTGGTTCTCTCTTTAATTCTTCGCCCTTATCGTTAACACCGCTTACAGCACCAACGTCAAGTGGGCTTGGTAAGTAATCAACGATAGCGTCAAGAAGGTTTTGAACGCCCTTATTTCTATATGAAGAACCACAAAGAACTGGTGTCACTTTCATAGCGAGAGTTGCAGCACGCAAGCCCTTTTTGATTTCTTCAACAGGAAGGTCGCCTTCTTCAAAATATTTTTCCATCAAAGCGTCATCAGATTCAGCAGCAATTTCAACAACTTGTGCTCTTGCTTCTTCAACTAAGTCTGCCATATCACTTGGAACGTCTTGAACGTCGATTTCTCTTCCTAAGTCATCAAGATAGATGTATGCTTTTCTTGTAATAACGTCGATGATACCTTTGAATGTATCTTCCTTACCGATAGGAAGGATAATTGGAACAGCGTTTGTATGAAGTCTTTCCTTCATCATTTTGATAGCGTTATCATAGTTAGCGCCGTTGATATCCATCTTGTTAACGTAAGCGATTCTTGGAACTTTATATTTGTCTGCTTGTCTCCAAACAGTTTCACTTTGAGGTTCAACGCCACCCTTTGCACAGAATGTTGCAACTGCGCCGTCAAGAATACGGAGTGACCTTTCAACTTCTACAGTAAAGTCAACGTGGCCAGGGGTATCAATAATATTTATACGGTGATTTTTCCAATAACATGTTGTAGCAGCACTTGTGATTGTAATACCACGCTCTTGTTCTTGAACCATCCAGTCCATAGTAGCGCCACCTTCGTGGGTTTCGCCGAGCTTGTGTGTCTTACCTGTGTAAAACAAAATTCTTTCAGTAGTTGTTGTTTTACCAGCATCGATGTGTGCCATAATACCTATGTTTCTTGTCACACCTAAATCAAAATCTCTTGCCATATTCGTTCTCCAAAATTAGAATCTATAATGTGCAAAAGCCTTGTTTGCTTCAGCCATTCTATGTGTATCTTCTTTCTTCTTAACAGCACTACCTGTGTTGTTGAAAGCGTCTACGAGTTCTGCTGCAAGTCTAGAAGCCATTTCTCTTTCGCCTCTCTTTCTTGCTGCTGCAACCAACCATCTGATTGCAAGTGTTTGTCTTCTTTCAGCACGGATTTCGATTGGAACTTGATAGTTAGCACCACCAACTCTCCTTGCTTTTACTTCTACTAAAGGCATAATGTTGTTGAGCGCTTGAGCGAACATTTCTTTTGCGTCTTGGCCTACTTTTTCAGCTGCCACTGCAAATGCGTCGTAAACAATGCCTTGTGCAATACCTTTTTTTCCATCGAGCATAACTTGGTTGATAAGTTTTGTTACAACTTTATCGTTATACATTGGATCAGGCAAAACATCTCTTTTTGCAATATTGCCTCTTCTTGGCATAATTAAATCCTCCTTTAAATTTTTTGCACTAATCAAAGTGCCTTTAAGGGTAAACCCTTAGTTTAGTACAGCTATCGCTTGCCTATTTATATTATTTTAGGTAGCGAACCTTCTGTCTTTCGTCATACTGCCTACCAAAACGGGCTAATTTTCCGAATTCCGATTATAAGTAGGTGTCTAATGTTAAATAAGCTTAATATCTATTCTTTATTTTACTTATTTAGGTCTCTTTGCGCCGTATTTTGACCTTGCTTGACGACGCTTTGCAACGCCTGCTGTGTCAAGAGCGCCACGGATAATGTGGTATCTTACACCTGGTAAGTCTTTAACCCTTCCACCACGGATAAGAACAGAGCTGTGTTCTTGAAGGTTGTGGCCTTCACCTGGGATATAGACGATACCTTCAGCTTTATTGGTCAAACGGACACGAGCAATCTTACGAAGCGCTGAGTTAGGCTTCTTTGGAGTTGTTGTTGTTACTGACAAACAAACACCACGCTTTTGTGGACATTCGTCAAGCGCTGGTGACTTTGACTTGTAAGCAATTTGCTTTCTTCCCTGTCTGATTAACTGTTGAATTGTTGGCATATCGCACCTCCTTAAATTATTTCGGATATTCAGAAAACGGATTCGGAAACTTCCGTTTTAGAAACAAATTTTGATTTTTTCAGCGAGCGTTTTATTTTTGCTCGCTGAATTATTATTTTACCATTTATTGTAGATTTAGTCAAATAAATTATGGCGTTTTATTAGCTTTTTTATTTGAAAACCTTATTTAACGTACGTTATTCAGCGTCTTGAGCAGGTCTTTGAATTACTGTTAATGGTGAAACGTTTTTGTAATTCTTAATTCCTGTACCTGCTGGAATAAGTTTACCGATAATTACGTTTTCTTTTAAGCCTACAAGTGGGTCTATCTTGTTCTTAATTGCAGCTTCTGTAAGAACTCTTGCTGTTTCTTGGAATGATGCTGCAGAAAGGAAACTTTCTTTTGCGAGCGCAGCCTTTGTGATACCAAGAAGAATTCTCTTACCTTGTGGTGGTTCAAGACCATTTTCAAGAGCTTTGATTGTTTCTTCTTCAAACTTATGAACGTCAAGCTTTTCGCCTGGGAGAATATCTGCTCCACCTGGGTTTTCTACTTGAACTTTCTTCATCATTTGACGAACGATGATTTCTACGTGCTTATCGTTGATGTCAACGCCTTGTGAACGGTAAACACTTTGAATTTCTTTAAGGATATAGTCTTGTACGCCCTTGATACCCTTTGTCTTCAAAATGTCTTGTGGATATACTGAACCATTTGTTAAAACTGAACCTGGTTCAACTCTATCACCCGTCTTAACGATAACACCTGTTCCGAAAGGAATTGTATAATCTTCACTCTTAGAACCATCGTCTGGCTTAACGATAACGTGAATAATCTTATCTTTTTCTTCAATTTCAACTACGCCACTATGTTCGCAAACGATTGCAGCGTGTTTTGGTCTACGAGCTTCGAATAATTCTTCAACTCTTGGAAGACCTTGTGTAATATCGCCTGTACTTGCAATACCACCGGTGTGGAATGTTCTCATGGTGAGCTGTGTACCTGGTTCACCAATTGATTGAGCAGCGATAATACCAACTGCTTCACCAATTTGAACAGGGTTGTTGTTTGACATGTTCTTACCATAACACTTAGCACAAACACCAGTCTTTGACTTACAAGTAAATATACTTCTGATTTCTACTTGTTCAATGCCAACTTTAACGATTTCATCAGCCATATCTTCATCAATCATTTCGTTAGCCTTAACCATAATTTCGCCTGTCGTTGGATTTACGATATCTTTAACTGTAAATCTACCAGCGATTCTATCACGCAAGCCTTCAATAATTTCGCCCTTTGAGCCCTTAATTGCACTAACAACAACACCCTTAACAGCATCGCCTGTGCTTGCAAAACAGTCGTCCTCTTTAATGATAACTTCTTGAGAAACGTCAACTAAACGACGTGTCAAATAACCAGAGTCGGCAGTTTTAAGAGCAGTATCGGCAAGACCTTTACGACCACCGTGTGATGAAATGAAGTATTCCAAAACTGAAAGACCTTCCCTAAAGCATGACTTAACAGGAATTTCAATAGTTTTACCATTTGTATCAGTCATAAGACCACGCATACCTGCAAGTTGTTTGATTTGGTCTTTAGAGCCACGGGCACCAGAGTTAGCCATCATCAAGATTGGGTTGAATTCATCTAATGAATCCATAAGCTTGTCTGTGACGTCTTCAGTTGCTTGTTTCCAAATGTTAACAACCTTTTTATATCTTTCATCATCAGTGATAAAGCCTTTCTTGTAAAGGTTTTCAATCTTTAATACGTGATTTTCTGCTTCGCCAAGGATAACAGCCTTATCTTTTGGCATATGCATATCGAATACGCTAGTTGTGATAGCGCCGATTGTTGAATATTTAAATCCGAGAGCCTTAACCTTGTCAAGAACGTCTGCAGCACAACTTGCACCGTGACGCTTAAAGCAAGCACCGACAATTTTTTGAAGGTCTTTTTTACCTGTCAACTTGTCGATTTCATATTTAAGGTAATCTTCTTTAGTCTTTCTTTGAACAAAACCTAATGTTTGTGGAATTGCTTCGTTGAAAATAATCTTACCAACAGAAGTTTTAACTCTGCCTGTGATTACTTCGCCATTAACTTCCACTTGTCTACGAACGTAAATTTCATCTTGAAGCCCAATCTTGCCTGTTTGATAAGCCATTTGCGCTTCTTCTGGCGATGCATAAGATACTGTGTATTCTGGAACGCCGTAAACTGTTCCGTTTTCATCAGGTCTACCCTTTTCGTTATACTTTTCGCCAATTTTCTTTCTTAAGATGGTCAAGTAGTATGCACCCATAACCATATCTTGAGATGGTGACATAACCGGCTTACCGTCAGAAAGTTTCAAAATGTTATTTGATGCAAGCATCAAGAACCTTGCTTCTGCTTGTGCTTCAACTGAAAGTGGAACGTGAACAGCCATTTGGTCACCGTCGAAGTCGGCGTTGAATGCGCCACAAACGAGTGGGTGAAGCTTGATTGCTCTACCTTCAATAAGAACAGGTTCAAATGCTTGGATTGATAATCTGTGAAGTGTAGGCGCACGGTTAAGCATAACTGGGTGGTCTTTGATAACTTCTTCAAGAACGTCCCAAACTACTGCCTTACCACGCTCTACTGTACGCTTAGCGTTTTTAATGTTGTGGCAAACGTTAGATTCAACGAGTTTTTTCATTACGAAAGGTTTGAAAAGTTCAATAGCCATTTCTTTTGGCAAACCACATTGATAAAGTTTAAGTTCTGGTCCTACAACGATAACTGAACGGCCTGAGTAGTCAACACGCTTACCAAGAAGGTTTTGACGGAAACGACCTTGCTTACCACGGAGCATTCCAGAAAGTGATTTTAATTCACGGTTGCCGGCACCACTTATTGCCTTGCCACGACGACCGTTGTCTATGAGTGCGTCAACTGCTTCTTGAAGCATACGCTTTTCATTTCTAATAATGATTTCAGGAGCACCGAGTTCCATTAACTTTTTCAAACGGATATTTCTGTTGATAACCCTTCTATATAAGTCGTTTAAGTCACTCGTTGCAAATCTACCACCATCAAGTTGAACCATTGGGCGTAGTTCTGGTGGGATTACAGGAAGAACGTCTAAAATCATCCATTCAGGGCGATTGCCACTCTTTCTAAATGATTCAATAATTTCTATCCTTTTAACTGCTCTAATTCTCTTTTGACCAGAAGCGTTGTCTGCAATTTCCTTCTTTGTCTTTGCACTTTCTTCTTCAAGGTCGATAGCCATCAAAAGTTCTTTGATAGCTTCTGCACCCATGCCCGTTTTGAAAGAATTATAGCCATATTGTTCTTCCATTTCAAGTTTTTCTCTATCGTTAATAACTTGCTTGTATGAAAGTGGTGTTGTACCTGGGTCTAATACCACGTGGCAAGCAAAGTATAACACTTGTTCCAAAGCTTTAGGGCTCATGTCGAGCATAAGACCTATTCTTGAAGGAACACCCTTGAAATACCAAATGTGTGAAACAGGTGCAGCAAGTTCGATGTGACCTAATCTGTCACGACGAACTTTAGACTTTGTAATTTCAACGCCACACTTGTCGCAAATAACGCCTTTATATCTAATACGTTTATATTTACCACAGTGACATTCCCAGTCCTTTGTAGGTCCAAAGATTCTTTCGCAGAAAAGTCCACCCATTTCAGGTTTTTGTGTTCTGTAGTTGATAGTTTCTGGCTTTGTTACTTCGCCATAAGACCATTCTCTAATTTTTTCGGGAGATGCTACTCCTATTTGTATAGAATCAAAATTGTTAAGTTCAAACATATTACTCTATCCCCCTCCTTATTCTTCATCCTCAAAATCTATTTCGTCATCGAACATATCATCATCTGGGATTGTTGTATCGATTTCGTCATCATCGTCTTCAAACATATCCTTTGTAAAGTTGAATTCATCATCAAGTTCAACAGCTTCATTATCTTCAAAGGTTGTTTCTGGAACGTCGCTTTCAATTTCGTTAAGTTCAACTTCTTCACGAGTATCCTTTTCACGAACGTAAGGCATATCGTCGATATCCCCTTCAATAAGGTCTTTAAGAGCAAGTTCTTCTTTGTTTTCTGTGAGCACCTTCATATCGAGTGCCAAACTTTGCAATTCTTTTAATAATACCTTAAATGCTTCTGGGATACCAGGTTCACTGATATTTGTTCCTTTAACGATTGATTCATAAGTTTTAACCCTACCAACGATATCGTCAGACTTAACGGTTAAGATTTCTTGTAAGATATGCGCTGCGCCATAAGCTTCAAGCGCCCAAATTTCCATTTCACCAAAACGTTGTCCACCGAATTGAGCTTTACCACCTAAAGGTTGTTGTGTAACGAGGCTGTATGGACCAGTTGAACGTGCGTGAATCTTATCATCAACTAAGTGGATAAGCTTAATCATATACATTTGACCAACAGTGACTCTGTTTTCAAATGGTTCGCCCGTTCTTCCATCGTAAAGTTGAATCTTTCCGTCAACTTCGCCGTCTGGGTTAACTATATTGTTTTCTTTTAATAATTCTCTAATATCGCTTTCAGTTGCACCGTCAAATACAGGAGTTGCAATCTTCCAGCCGAGTTGTTTACATACTAAACCTAAGTGCACTTCAAGAACTTGACCGATGTTCATACGAGATGGAACGCCGAGTGGGTTAAGAACGATTTGAAGTGGTGTACCATCAGCCATAAATGGCATATCTGATTCTGGTAAAATCCTTGAAATAACGCCCTTGTTTCCGTGACGACCAGCCATCTTATCACCGATGCTAATCTTTCTCTTTTGAGCAATGTAAACTCTAACGAGTTTGTTTACGCCTGGAGATAATTCGTCTTTATTTGCACGAGTAAAGATTTTAACGTCAACAACGATACCACCTTCACCATGTGGAACTTTTAGTGACGTATCTCTAACTTCTCTTGCCTTTTCACCAAAGATTGCTCTAAGAAGTCTTTCTTCTGGTGTAAGTTCTGTTTCACCCTTAGGTGTCACTTTACCAACAAGTATATCGCCACTGTTAACTTCTGCACCGATTCTAACGATACCGTCTTCATCTAAGTCTTTAAGTGCATCTTCACCGACGTTTGGAATATCTCTTGTAATTTCTTCTTCACCAAGACGAGTATCTCTAGCTTCAATTTCGTGTTCTTCAATGTGAATTGTTGTAAACACGTCTTCACGAACGAGTTTTTCTGAAAGTAAGATAGCGTCTTCGTAGTTATAACCTTCCCAGCTCATAAATCCGACTAAGATATTGCGTCCGAGCGCAAGTTCGCCGTTTTTAGTTGATGGGCCGTCTGCGATAGTTTGTCCTTTCTCAATTCTTTCGCCTTTATCAACGATTGGTCTTTGATTTAAGCAAGTTCCTTGGTTAGAACGTTCAAATTTCTTAAGTACGTATTCTCTTAAAGTGCCATCGTCTTCTTTAATAACGATAAGGTCACTTGCAACGCTTTCAACAACACCTGCGTTTACAGCATTTACTATAACGCCTGAGTCGTAAGCGATTCTTCTTTCAATACCAGTTGCAACGATAGCGTTTTCTGGGCAAAGTAGTGGAACGGCTTGACGTTGCATGTTAGAACCCATGAGCGCACGGTTGGTATCGTCGTTTTCCAAGAACGGAATGAGCGCCGTTGCAACAGATATAAGTTGCTTTGGAGAAACGTCCATGTAATCCATCTTTTCTTTAACGTCTTCTGTGATTTCATCTCTATGTCTGCAAGAAACACGGTCGTTAACGAAGTATTTGTTATCGATAAGTGGTTCGTTTGCTTGTGCAACGATGTAGTTATCTTCTTCGTCAGCAGTTAAGTAATCAACTTGTTCTGTTACGATTGTTTGCATATTGCCGTTTTCATCAAGCATATGCTCAACCTTTCTATAAGGTGATTCGATAAAGCCGAATTCATTTACCTTAGCGTAAGCAGCAAGTGATGAAATAAGACCGATGTTTTGTCCTTCAGGTGTTTCGATAGGACACATTCTACCATAGTGAGAGTGGTGAACGTCACGAACGTCAAAGGTTGCTCTGTCTCTATTCAAACCACCAGGGCCGAGAGCAGAAAGTTTTCTCTTGTGTGTGAGTTCTGCAATAGGGTTTGTTTGGTCCATAAATTGTGATAATTGTGATGAGCCAAAGAATTCTTTAATAGCTGAACTTACAGGACGAACGTTAATTAAGCCTTGTGGTGAAACGTCCTTAGGGTCTTGAGTTGCCATTCTTTCTTTGATAACCCTTTCAAGTCTTGCAATACCAATTCTGAATTGGTTTTGAAGAAGTTCGCCAACTGAACGAACACGACGGTTGCCCAAGTGGTCGATATTGTCAACTGTGTTGATGTCGTATGCTAAATCTAAGTTTACAGAAACTGAAGCAACGATATCGTCAACAGTAATGTGTTTATGATTTAATTTTTCAACGAGTGGACGAATTGTCTTTCTCGTTTCGGCATCTAATCTTTCAGGGATATTGCCACTTTCAATCATGTCGTAATAGCAAACGCAGGCATTAATGAACTTAGTTCTAATTTCTAATGCCTTTTCTTCGTTCTTCTTGTCTTCTGGCTTTTCTTCCCCACTTGGAATTTGCTTTTCTTCAAGATAGAACATTGCGTTGATTTGTTCTTTTAAGATTTCAGCAGTTTGTTCAACGCCGTTTTCTTTTGCTGTTTGATAAACAACCTTTGAAAATTCAAGGGTTGGGAAATAAACGTATTTTAATAGACCGAAGTTGTCTGGGTTAAGCCCTGTCACTTCTTTATAATTTACAACGTTGTTTGCAATGATTTTATGTCTTTCACCATTAACGTCAGCAACAAAAACGTTTATGCCGGCATTTTGAATTTGTTCGGCAATAGGTTTAGAAATCTTTTGACCCTTTGTTGCCAAAATTTCGCCGTCACTACTAATAACGTCATCTGCACTAACTAAGCCAACGATTCTTGCGCCAAGTCTTAATCTTCTGTTAAATTTATATCTACCTACTCTTGCAAGGTCATAACGTCTTGCATCAAAGAATAAGTTTTTAAGGTGTTGCTTAACAGCTTCTTCTGTTGGGATTTCACCTGGACGCAAACGGCGATATAATTCAATAAGGCCATCGCTTTCAGACTTAGAAGTATCCTTTTCAGCAGTGTCAAGAATCATCTTGTTGCCATCAAAAAGTTCATTAAGGGCATCATCACTACCAAAACCTAATGCTCTAAGTAGAACTGTTGCAGTAAGTTTTCTTGTTCTGTCAACGTGAACCCACAAAACGTTTTGTGAATCTTGTTCAAATTCAAGCCAAGCACCTCTTGATGGAATAACAGTCGTGTCGAAAAGACGTCTACCAGACTTGTCCATTTCTGAGCCGTTATAAACGCCAGGAGAACGAACGAGTTGAGAAACGATAACTCTTTCAGCACCATTGATAATAAATGAACCATTATCTGTCATGAGTGGGAAATCACCCATAAACACTTCTTGATCGATAACTTCATCAGTCACTTTGTTAACTAATCTAACCTTAACTTTTAAAGGGCGAGCATAAGTAGCATCTCTGTCCCTACATTCTTTTTCATCATACTTAGGTTGACCGTCAAGATTGTAGTCTAAAAAGTACAATTCAAAGTGATCAGAATAGTCTGTAATAGGAGAAAAATCTTCCAAGACTTCGCCTATGCCGCCACTAATAAAGGCGTCATAAGAATCTTTTTGAATTTTGACAAGATAAGGTAATTCAATTGCTTCTTTAATTTTGCTAAAAGTCTTTCTTTTAACCTTGCCACATTCAATTTCAGGTAAAATACGTGTCATCAAAACACACTCCTTAAAAAAAATTTAAATTTTGTGCCGATAGGTTTACAAAACATTGAAAATGTTGTATAATAAACCTTGTCGAGAAAAGTTAATATCAAAAAGTGATTTTTTTGTCGATTTTCCACGAAAAAATCCTTATTTTTTAGCCGTTTTTTTGCAAAAAGGCGATAAAACTCGATATTAACCTATCATAATGCATTTTATAATGTTATCTTATTTTGTCAATATTGTCAAGTGATTTTTAACAAATTTAAAAATATTTTTATTTTTGTTATTTTTGTGGCTTTTTTTGGCGATATTAAAGGATGAATTTTATGAGAATTGATAAGTTCTTGAAAGTAAGCAGATTGTTAAAAAGGCGTGCAATTGCACAAGAAGCATGTAATGGTGGCAGAGTTAATGTAAACGGACGCACAGTTAAGCCTTCTCAACAAATTAAAGAAGGCGATATTGTGGAAATTGGCTTTAATAGTGGCTCAGTTAAATTTAAAGTGCTTTTTATAAAAGAAACAGTTAGAAAAGAAGAAGCAGAAAAAATGTATGAAATTATTTTTGAGTAGGTAATTATGAAAGTTAGTTTAATTTTGGCTTGCGCAGGCGTAGGCGCACGTGCAGGCTTTAACAAAAATAAATTATTAGTTGAAAGTGACGGAAAAACTGTTTTAGAGCATACCTTATCGGCTTTTTATGATAGTGGCTTAATTGATGAAATCGTTATAGCAACAAGCGACGCCGATTTTGAATTTATTAAAAATTTAGTTTCAGATAAAGCCACCGTCGTTTTAGGTGGGGACACTAGAACTAAGTCTGTTAAAAACGCACTTGAAAACGTTAGTGGCGAAATAGTTCTTATTCACGATGGTGCAAGACCTTTTGTTTCAAACGAACTTATCAAAAACTGCATTGAAACAGCAAAAGAGTTTGGCTCGGCTATCCCCGTTTTACTAACAAGAAATACTATCGTTAAGGCAAAAGACTGTTTTGTTGATAGATATTTAGGTAAAGACCAACTAAAAATTGTTCAAACCCCCCAAGGTTTTTTAACCGAAAAAATTAAAAAGGCTTACATAGAGGCAAAGGATAAAACTTTTAACGACGATGGTGAAGTTTATTTAAACTACGCTGGAAAAGTTGCCACCTTTGACGGAGAAGAAAAAAACCTTAAACTAACTTTTAAAGAAGATTTTAATTTTGCAGATAGACCTATGTATCGTTTTGGCACGGGGTTTGACTGCCACAAGTTAGTGGAAAATAGAAAACTTGTTTTAGGTGGCGTTATTATTCCACACGACAAAGGACTTTTAGGGCACTCTGATGCAGACGTTTTGACGCACGCTATAATGGACGCAATTTTATCTTCCCTATCCCTTAGAGATATCGGGTATCATTTTTCTGATAAAGACCCAAAATATAAAGATGCTTGTAGTATGGATTTGCTTAACGTAGTTTTAGATATGGTTAGAAAGCAGGGTTATAAAGTACAAAGCATTTCTGCAACAATAATGGCAGAAAAACCAAAACTTTTAGGTCATATCCCTGAAATAACAAAGTCGCTCTCCACTTCTCTTGGCATTGATACAGAATTTGTTGGGATAGGCGCAACCACCTTAGAAGGCTTAGGTTTTGTTGGCCGTGAAGAAGGCATATGCACCCATGCCACGGCAACACTTGTTAGAATTTAATAGCAAAATTTTATATAAAACAAAAAAGCGAGTTGACATAACTCGCTTTTTTCTATATTCGTTATTTTTTTGCTATATATATTATTTTGTTGTGTTTAACCTTTATATCCCCAAACAACAGAACAATTATAATTCCAACATAATCCCCAAACCTTAGGTTGTTCTTCAGTTTGACAATAAATTGTCAACATTTCACACCCCTCGAAAGCATAATCTCCCATAGTAATAACGTCGTTTGGGATAACTATGCGTGTTAATGATACGCAATCACGAAAAGCAGCGTATCCGATGTTTTTTAACGTGGTTGAAATTTCAATTTTTTCTAAAGCCGTGCAACCAGCAAAAGCAAAATCGCCTATACTAGTTATATCGCTTGACAAAACTATTTGTTCTAAGGCTCTGCAATTTCTAAACGAAGCATAACCAATGTTTGTTAATTTGTTTGGCAATATTATTTCCTTTAATTCAGTGCAACCAAAAAATGCCAAATTGCCTATACTTGTTAACCCATTCGATAAAACTGCTTTTTCTAAAGCTTCGCAACTCTCAAAAGCATAGTCGCCCAAACTTACAACAGTATCTGGCAAAACTATTTCTTTTAACGAAGCACAGTTAGAAAAGGCATCTTCTCCAATACTTTTTAATTTTTTTGGCAAAATTATTTTTTCTAAGGAATAACAGCCTTCAAAGGCAGAATTGCCTATGGTTAAAAGGTCATCGGGCAAAATTATTTCTTCTAATGACGTGCAACCGGAGAACGCACCATCGCCTATTCTTTCAACACCCTTTGGTATAATTATTTTCTTTAATGGCGTGTGTCCAGAGTAAGCATAATCTTCTACGATTGTGATGTTGTCCGGCAAGCTTATTGTTTCTAGTGTAAAATTCTTCTTCATTTGCCTTCTCCTTAAAAATCAAAAGTGCGTCAACCGAAGTTAACGCACCCAAAACGCAAACTCCAATTGTCGCCAAACAAATTTAAATAAAAGGTATTACCACAATCATTTAATAGGACTTTGCATTTTTAACAAACACATACAATGATTGTGGCAAAAAACAAGCAAAAATATTCCGAAAAGTTGATGAATACCCTTTTAAATTTATTAAATTTGTTTGGCATAAACATTTTGGCACATATAAAAAGATTTGTCAAGTATTTTCAATATAAAAACTCGGCTTTGGTTATAGCCGAGTTTGTGTTTTTTGCTTTTATCTTTTTATGCTGGTGTCCAACCCATTTTTTGACCAGACAAAATATGTATGTGCAAGTGGAAAACCGTTTGACCTGCATCTTCGCCTTGATTGATAACCAAACGATATCCGTTTTCTAAGCCTAATTCCTTTTCTAAAGTAGGAATCTTTTTAAAGCACTCTTTTAACATTTCACTTTGAGCATCGGTCATGTCGGCAAGAAGCTTAAAGTGGCTTTTTGGAATACACAAAAAGTGATTTTTTGCCTTTGGGTCGATGTCTTTTATGATAATCATATTTTCATCTTCATACATTTTTGTTGCAGGAATTTCACCTTTAATAATCTTACAAAACAAACAGTTTTCCATATTACTCTCCTTTTTGCTTAGCAATAGCGCCTTCTAAAAAAGGCTCTAAAACTATAATTTTTTCTATCTGATTTTGACTTTTTATCTTATAATCCTTTATATATATCCTAAGATAATTTTGAGTGTAGCCAACAGCGTAGCCATCCTTTATTTCTTCAAACAAAAAGTCTAACTCTTTATTTACCATACTTAAAGCAAAGTTGGTTTTGCACTCTTTTTTTATTTTTAAAAGTTTATCAAGCCTTTGCTTTTTAATATCGCTTGAAAGGTCTTTCATTTTGCCTGCAACCGTGCCACTTCGTAAGCTGAACGGAAACGGATGAATATCTGAAAAGCCAACCTTTTTAACAAACTCCACCGTTTCTAAGAAGTTTTGCTCACTTTCGGTTGGAAAACCAACGATAATATCGGTTGTAATGCCGGCATCAACAAAATATTCTCTGATTAAATTTACCTTTTCTAAATATTCTGCCGTTGAATAGTGCCTGTTCATCTTCTTTAGCACGCTATCACTCCCCGACTGCAAAGAAAGGTGAAAATGTGGTGCAAAATCTTTTAACTCTTTTAATGCCGATAAAAATTCTCTATCAATAACGTTAACTTCTAGTGAACCAAGCCTAATTCTTATAGGCAAATCTTTTAACCTTTTAATAAGTCCGGTTAAATTTATTCCGTTATAGTCATAAGCCGATAAGTTAATTCCGTTTATAACAACTTCTTTTGCCTTGCTATTAGCAATTTCTTGATAAACATTTTCAGGATTTCTAGACCTGTTTCTACCCCTAAGATAAGGAATAATGCAATAAGAACAAAAATTATTACATCCATCTTGAACTTTTATATAGTCCCTTGTTCTTAAAGATTTAACGGGCAAAAGCTCTTCAAACTCAGTGCAAGGCGCACTGACGTGGTTTCCACTTTTATCTAGCAAAGCCAAAATTTGCTTTTTATTAAATACGCCGGTCAACAAAAATTCATCTGATTTATTTTCAAATTGCTTTGGGTCTTTTTGAACGGCACAGCCTGTAAAAATTATCTTTGCTTTTGGCGACAACTTTTTAATTCTACTTGCCATTTGGCGAGATTTTTTTTCGGCTTCGTTGGTCACGGCACAAGTGTTTACTACGTATAGGTCGGCAGGCACAAGTTTGTCACTTACTTCATAGCCCAAACTCTCTAAGCCTGTAATAAGTGAATCACTTTCACACTCGTTAACCTTACAGCCTAAGGTAAAGACAACTGCCTTCATTATTTGTCACCCTTTTTTAGCACGAGTGCAGACCACTCTCCCTTTATATTTTGTTCAACAAACTCAAATCCGTTAGAAAGATATTCTTGTTTAACCTGTTCTAACTTTTCAACCAAAATACCACTTAAAATGATAATGCCTTTATCTAGCAAATTATTAGCTATGTATGGTGCAAAAGCAATTAACACGTCTGCCATAATATTGCAAACTATAACGTCGCCCTTAACTGTGGTGTCATCAAGCAAGTTCTTAAGCATAACACTTGCATTAGTTATCCCGTTAAGTTCCATATTGTGCTTTGTTGCAGTAATAGCACACTCGTCAATATCGGTCATAACAACATTTTTTGCACCCAGCTTGCTTGCTGATATTCCAAGAATACCACTGCCACAGCCAACGTCGAGCACAACGTCATCTGCTTTAACAAACTTTTCTAAAAACTGAACGCACATAGAAGTTGTTTCGTGCTCGCCTGTGCCAAACGCCATGTTGCTATCTAAAAGCACTTTTAGTTCGCCTTCACTTGCCGTGTAATCTATCCACTCTGGCACAATTACAATTTTGCCCATTTTAATAGGTTTAAAATGCTCTTTCCATTGCTCTCTCCAAAGGTCGCCGTCAATCTCACGCTTAATTGTTTCTAAACTACCAAGGTCTAACGGACTTTCCTTTTTCATCTGCAAAAGTTTTTGTTCTACTTCTCTTATTGTTTGACTTGCACTTGTCTTTGGGAAATATGCCTTAACGAGTACAGTTTTATCAGCACTGAAAATACTGCTATCAGCATAGTCCCACGCTCTGCCGTCTTTTGCAAGTGCTATAACGTCTTCAACGTCGCTTATAACAACCCCACTATCGGTATAATCCCAAAGCAAATCGCTTATTAAGTCACCACCGATATGAGTTGTTGATATTGTAAGTTCAATAAAATTATTCATACTATTTTTCGTATGGATTTTTTCCATACATTGTTTCCAAATTGTCTTTATATTGTTTCATGTTAGGGCATTGCTTAATATCAGTGCTATTATCTAGCTCATCTAAAATTTTCTTTTGGTCTTTGGTTATCTTACTTGGAACTTCAACCATAACGTCTATATATAGGTCACCAGTGCCACGATTTGTCTTAATGCCTTTGCCACGCACGAAAAATCTCTTTCCACTTTGCGTTCCTTCTGGAATTGTGTATTCAAAAGTATCGTCAATAAGTGGAACTTTAACCTTGCCACCTAAAACTGCCGTTTTAAAACTGATTGGCACAGTCACAAATAAGTCAAAGTTTTTGCGTGCAAAAATCTTGCTTGCCTCCACCTTAATTACTATAATAAGGTCACCTGCAGGACCACCATTAGTGCTTGCCTGACCAAAACCTACTTTTTTAATATAACTGCCCGTATCAGCACCTGCAGGAATATCGAGAGTGAGTTTAGTTTGTGCACGAGTATAACCCTTTCCATTACATTCCTTGCAAGGCTCTATAATTTTTTTGCCCGTTCCTTTACACTCGTCACATGGCCTAACGTTTACAGAACGGAAAAAGCCGTTGCTTGTGGTATATTGAACTTGACCCGTACCACCACACTTAGAGCAAGTTTTATAAGCCGTGCCACCATTTGCGCCCGTGCCTTTACAAGCCTTACAAGGCTCGTTTCTCATATATGCAATTTCTCTGCGACAGCCCTTAGCCGCATCTAAAAAGCTCATCGAAAGTTCAATGGTAATATCATCGCCCTTAGTTTTTGTTTGGGCACGAGTTCTTGAGCCACCAAAGCCACCGAAGATATCGCCAAAGATATCCCCTAAGTCGCTAAAACCACCAAAACCACCAGCCGAGCCACCGAATCCACCAAAGCCACCCATGTTGCCATTAGGGTCACCGAAGGTATCGTAATTCTTTCTTTTCTTTTCATCAGATAAAACTTCGTGCGCTTCGTTAATTTCCTTAAACTTTTCTGCCGCAGCATTGTCGTTTGGGTGAAGGTCTGGGTGATATTTTTTAACAAGCGTTCTATATGCTTTTTTTATTTCGTCTTGGGTTGCGTTTTTACTTACCCCAAGAGTTTCATAATAATCTTTTGCCATAATAATTCCTTTAAGTCGCTAAGTTTATACGTTATGAGTTTTTGATTATTTATGCACAAACTGAAAGACAAGATTTTGCCTTTCAGTTTGAGTTAAATTTTTAATTATTTATCTATAAATATTAGTTTTGATGGAATTCTGTATCCCCGTCAGCACCACCGTTTGCATTTGGGTCTGCATTAGGGTTTGCTTGTTGATATACCTTTCCAAAAATTTCTTGTGATACATTAGATAGTTGTTCTGTTGCCTTAACTATTCTATCGTTGTCGTTGCTTTCAAGTTCAGTTTTAGCAAGTTTAACTTCTTCTTCAAGCTTTGCCTTATCATTCGCATCAATCTTATCACCAAGGTCTTTAATTGACTTTTCAACAGCAAAGATAAGTCCATCAAGTTTGTTGTGATTTTCAACAACTTCTTTTCTCTTTTTGTCTTCTTCTTCGTATTGTTTTGCTTCGTTAACAGCCTTATCAATATCAGCATCAGAAAGGTTTGATGAAGAAGTGATTGTGATGTTTTGTGATGCACCCGTGCCTAAGTCTTTTGCAGAAACGTTAACGATACCGTTTGCGTCAATATCAAAAGTGACTTCGATTTGTGGCACGCCTCTAGGAGCTGGTGCAATGCCTGAAAGTTGGAAGTTGCCAAGAGTTTTGTTGTCTTTAGCAAATTCTCTTTCGCCTTGTAAGATATGAATATCAACAGCTGTTTGGTTATCAGCAGCAGTTGAGAATCCTTGAGACTTCTTTACAGGGATTGTTGTGTTTCTTTCGATGAGTTTTGTGCAAACGCCACCAAGTGTTTCAATACCGAGTGAAAGTGGTGTGACGTCTAGAAGTAATACGTCTTTAACTTCGCCAGATAAAACGCCACCTTGAATTGCTGCACCGATTGCAACGCATTCGTCTGGGTTAATGCCCTTAAATGGTTCTTTGCCCGTCACCTTTCTAACTTCGTCGATAACGGCTGGAATTCTTGTTGAACCACCAACTAAGATTACCTTGTCAATATCAGAGAAAGATAATCCTGCATCTTTCATTGCGTTTTGCATTGGAACAACTGTTGCTTGAACTAAGTCTTCTGTTAAAGCATCGAATTTTTGTTTTGTAATATCAACGTCAAGGTGTTTAGGACCTGTTGCATCTGCTGTGGTAAATGGTAAGTTTACGTTTGTCTTTGTCATGCCAGAAAGTTCAATCTTAGCTTTTTCAGCAGCTTCTTTTAATCTTTGCATAGCGAGTTTATCGTTAGATAGGTCAATGCCTTCTTTAACTTTAAACTCAGAAATTAAATAATCCATAACTCTCTTGTCAAAGTCGTCACCACCGAGCATATTGTTGCCGTGTGTTGCTAAAACTTCAAACACGCCGTCGCCAATTTCCATAACTGAAACGTCGAAAGTACCACCACCAAGGTCGTAAATGATAACCTTTTGTGTTTTGCCTTCTTTGTCAAGACCATAAGAAAGTGCTGCAGCAGTTGGTTCGTTGATAATTCTGAGTACGTTTAAGCCTGCGATTTTACCAGCGTCTTTAGTTGCTTGACGTTGACTATCTGAAAAGTATGCAGGAACAGTGATAACTGCATCTGTGACAGTAGTTCCAAGATAACTTTCAGCATCTTTTTTAAGTTTTGTTAAGACCATTGCTGAAATTTCTTGTGGTGTGTATTTTTTATCATCGATAGCAACTTTATAATCAGAACCCATATGTCTTTTGATTGATGCAACAGTTCTGTCAGGGTTAGAAACAGCCTGACGCTTTGCAACTTGACCTACAAGTCTTTCTCCGTCCTTTTGAAAGCCTACAACAGAAGGGGTTGTTCTTGAACCTTCTGCATTTGCGATAACTACTGGTTCGCCATTTTCCATAACTGCGACACAAGAGTTTGTTGTGCCTAAGTCAATACCTATTGTTTTCATAATAATCTATTTCTCCTTATACTAAAATTTTATTTTATAACGCTAACTGTAGCGTATCTTATAATTTTATCTTTTTTTCTATAACCTTTTTGGAATACTTGTTTAACCGTGTCCACTTCTTCTCCATCACTAGCTGGAACTTGCATAACTGCTTCTGCAACTTGTGGGTCAAACACTTCTCCAACAGGGTTAATTTCTTCTATTTCAAGTGACTTTAAAGTTTCGTCAAACTTATTCCTTATTTTAATAATGCCTTCTTCTGTCTTTGGGTCAAGTCCAAGTGATAGCGCCCAGTCAAGATTGTCGCCAACAGGCAAAATTTTGATAATTACACTTGCAATGCCTTCGTTAAAAGCTTCTGCCCATTGATTTGCGTTGCGTTTTTTGTAGTTATCAAACTCTGCAACGTTTCTCATCCACTTGTCCTTAAATTCTTCTACTTGTTTTTTTAACGCCTCGTTCTCTAATAAAAGTTCGTTTACGTCTTTAACTTCCACTTGCTCGTTTTCTTGAGTGTTTTCTGTTTCTTCTTCAAGGCATTTGCCCTTCTTTTTATTGTCTTCCATAAGCCTTTTACCTTTTATTTTTTGTTTTTGATTAAATCTTCTAAAATTTGACCAACGCCTTCTAAAACTGAAACTACCTTTTGATAGTCCATTCTAAGTGGGCCTATAACGCCGTAAGTTCCAAGTTTAACGCCACTAACTGAATAACTTGCCGTGACAAGCGAACAATCTTTTGGCATATCCTTGCCTTCTTCACCACCGATTTTTATGCTAATTTCAATGTCGTCGTTTTCTTCACTAAGTAGATTTGCAAGTTTGTTTTTGCTACTAACAACCGTTAAGAAATTTTTAACCTTTTCAGCATCGGTATATTCTGGGTGGTTTAAAATCTTATTTTCACCTTCAAGCAAAACTTTTGAATTGTGGTTTACAATATAATCTTCTATCGCCCACATAACGCTGTCAAAAATAGAACGATATGCGCTAAACTCACTTTCAAAAGCATTGCCAAGCGAATTAATTTCTTTGAGTTTTTTACCAACGAATAGTTTTGATATAATTCTGCTTGCCTCTTGAATTTGTTCGTCTGTCATATCTAAAGGAATATCAATAAATCTATCCCTAATAAGCGTGTTTTCGGTCACTATCAAAAGCAATGCTTGTTGCTGTTTATATCTAAAAATTTCAAGTTTAACAATAACGTCTTCAGCACTGTGTGAAGTGTATGCAATAGACGTGTAGTCTGTTAAATCGCTTATAACCTTAACGGTGTTTTGAACAACTGCTTCTAGGTTATCTGCGTGATTTTGGAAAGCTTTTTTAATTGTTCCCACGTCTTTTATAGAAAGATTGCTTCTATCCATAAGCTCAGCAACGTACATTTTATACGCTTCAATTGATGGCACTCTACCACTACTTGTGTGAAGCTGAGTCAAGAACCCAAGTTCTTCTAGCCCTGCAAGTTCACTTCTAACGGTTGCAGAACTAACGTCTTTCATATATTTTTCAGTTATGCTTTTACTAGAAACAGGTTGTGCCGTTGCAATATAGTCGTCTACAACAATTTGCAAAATCTTTTTCTTTCTTTCAGAAAGTTTCATTTACTTCCCCTTTAGCACTTTGTAAGTTTTTTTGTTAGCACTCTTTCTGTCAAAGTGCTAACTAGTGACATAATTATAAAACTATTATGTGCCTTTGTCAAGAGTTTACGCCACTTTTTTAAAATAAAGTTTTGCATTTTTTGTCTATAAATATTCAATAAATTTTATATACTAAAAAAAGAACAAAGAAACTAAGTGTCTTTGTCCTTTTTTGTTTTGTTTATTGAAGTTTTTTAATATATCTTATTCGGTTCTAAGTGCTACCACTGGGTCTTTATGTGCTGCTTTTCTTGCAGGAATTAAGCCTGACATAACGGTTAAGAAAATGCTGAGCCCCACCATAACAAGCGCTGAAGATATAGGAAGTATCATAATAGAAAAACCTGCTGCACTATTTACTATTATGTTTACAATTAAAGAAATAACATATGTTATACCTACACCAACCAAGCCACTCGATGCACCTATCATAAGCGTTTCTGCATTAAACAAATTAGAAACGTCTCTCTTTCTGCCACCAAGCGAACGAATAACGCCAATTTCTTTTATTCTTTCAACAACTGAAACGTACGTTATAATTGCAATCATGACGCAAGATACCACGAGCGAAAGAGAAGTAAATGCAATAAGTGCAATAGTGACGATATCTATCATAGAATCAATCATGTCCATAATGAGAGATAGATTATCAGTATATTTAATTTCTTCTCTATCGGCTTTAGAAAGTGTTTTATCGCCAACGATAATATCGCCGTCATCATTCCATTTATCAAGATATGCAACAACCTTATCTTTCATGGTAAAGTCTCTTGGATAAATAGAAATATCGTTAGAAACGGCAACGCCACCTACATTACGGGCTGAGAGTGTATACGTATCACCCATATCGCCCATTGAACCCATAGAGCCACCCATCATATTGCCCATCATTCCCATCATACTGCTCATAAAACTTGTTGAGCCAACAAAACCTATTGCGGTTTTGTCTGGTGGAATTATAGAGTCGGTTGGGTCAGCATCGTGGAAATACGTGTATTCATAGGTTATGCCATATGGGATTTCCATGTTCTCACCCGTTTGAGGGTTCTTTTGGGTATATAGCATACTTGTAAAAGCTTTTCCATCATTTTCCTCAGCATAATTATTAAGGAAGGTTGAAATTTTGCTTGGGTTAACTTTTTCACTTTCAATTATGCTTTCTGCAAGTGCTTGAGTATAATACATGCCAGCATTTAGACAGCCAAAGTTGATATTGTCTTTTGCTTCTAAAATACCAACAACTTCAAAAGTCATGCCACCTGTAAAGGTCGAATCAACCTTATGCTTATAGTTAAAAGGATTAACAGGGCTTGCCTTTTGCTCGAACACAACATCGTTAGGATAATAGACAAACGTTTTTCCTAAAAGTTCTTGATAGGTAAACTCGGTTTTATCTAAATCTGGGTTATATCCCACGTCAGGCTTTCCTTCGCCACTGACTGCTCGGTATGCAATGTTCAAAAACTCTTCTTGAGTATAATATCCTATTTGTGCTAAAGTAAGGTCGGTTAGTGCCCTATCTTTATTTACAACAATCATAAGTTCATTTGCTTCTTGAGCGACCTTTCCTTCTAGGATATTATATTGAGACATTATGTAGTCACTATCAGAAGGTGCTTGCATAAAGGTCTTGCCAAGTTGAGTTATTAAAGATGCTTGGTCCTTAAACTCAGTGCCTTTCATTATGCTTGTGTAAATTTCTTTTATTGCAGATATAGACACTTGTTCGCTATAGTTAGCGTCTCTATTAAAATCGGTATAAATATTGTTTGTTATATCAATGCCATAGTCAACCTTAAACGCAGCATAGCTATCAGGCATAGCAAGAACGTAATCAACGTAATCTTTTGTGATATTGTTCTTGACTGTTATTTTGTCCATTTTTTCAAAACTTTGAGCAAGTTGTTCCATTGTAGAGTCAACGTTTACGTATCCTTTCTTCTTAAGGAACTCCACTTTTTCAGAAGTAGACATATCGTTCATGATAGAAGTCATGTCGTAAGTTGTTTCCTTAATGGTTATCGGGTTGCCTGAAAGCATATCGTCTTGCATATTGTTTATGTATGTTTTAACGCCCGTTGAAACAGCGATAACTGCCGATATACCTATGATACCGATAGAACCTGCTATAGAAGTTAAAAGCGTTCTGCCCCTTTTTGATAAAAGATTTCTTGCAGATAACTTAAACGCCGTCCAAAGGCTCATCTTTGCCTTTGGCTTTTTGCCCTTTTTATTTTCTTTCTTTTCTACATCGATAGCATTTGCTTTTTCTTGCGTTTGCCTTTCTAAATTTTCTTCTTCTAGAGAATAAGGGTTTGTATCTTCAATAACTTCGCCGTCAACAAGCCTTATAATACGATTAGAATACTCTTCGGCAATCTCGCCATTATGTGTGACCATTATTACAAGTTTATCTTTAGAGATTTCTTTAATAAGGTCCATAATTTGCACGCTCGTTTTACTATCAAGCGCACCCGTTGGCTCATCGGCAAGCAAAATGTCAGGTTCGTTAACTAATGCCCTTGCAATAGCAACACGTTGGCATTGACCACCAGAAAGTTGGTTTGGCCTTTTATATTCTTCCCCTTTTAGCCCCACCTTTTCTAAGGCAGACATTGCCCTTTTAATTCTTTCTTCTTTAGAAACACCAGAAATAGTTAAAGCGAGTTCAACGTTTCCGAGCACAGTTTGGTGTGGAATAAGGTTATACGTTTGAAAAACAAAACCTATTCTTTGGTTACGATAAACGTCCCAGTCTCTATCGGTAAAATTCTTTGTACTCTTTCCTGCAATAACAAGGTCACCCGTAGTATACTTATCTAGTCCACCAATGATGTTAAGTGTGGTTGTCTTGCCACAGCCAGATGGCCCTAAAATAGAAACGAACTCATTTTTTCTAAAAGCGATGTCAAGCCCTTTTAAAACTTCTATTTCGCCACCGGCAACCTTATAATTTTTTGTTATTTTTTGTAAACGCAACATTTCGCTACCTCAAAATGTAATTTATTAGTCGATTTTTAAACAAAATTTTAAATTTACATACATTTTAGCATACAATTATTAAAAAATACTTAAAATTTTTGTAGTTTTTTAAAAGTTTTTAAAAAAACTTACCTATTTTTTCATAGGTAAGTTTAATTTAAGTTTATAGTCTATTTTGAACTATATAATATCAGAAAACGCCTTTACAAACTCGGTTGGGTTTTCTATATCTAAGCCAGCAAGAAGTCTTGCTTGTTCATATAATACGGTTGCATATTTTTTAAGCATTTCTTTATCTTCTTGAACATTTTTTAATCTATCTAAAATGCCGTGCTCAAGGCTAATTTCTAAAACCTTTTCTGCCTTTACCTTTTGACCTTGGTTTGGCATAGAATTAAACACCTTTTCCATTTCGATAGAAACGTCGCCACTAGCAGAAAGTGCAACAGGATAGTTTTTAAAGTTTGAAGTTAGTTTAACTTGTTTAACCTTGTCTTTTAAGATTTGGTTTAAGTCATCTAAAAGTTGTTTGTTTTCCTTTTCTTTAGATTCTAATTCTTTTATTTCATCTTCGCTGTCAACAGAAAAATCTTGCTCAGCAACCGACTTAAATTTCTTGCCTTCATAGTCAAGCAAAATTTTAGCAACAAACTCATCAACGCCGTCTTTAAAGTATAAAACTTCATAGCCCTTGTTTTTAAGTTTTTCTATGTTAGGAAGCGTGTCTATCTTTTCATAACTTTCGCCACTAGCATAGTAAATAAATTCTTGACCATCTTGCATATCTTTAACATATTCGCCTAAGGTCACAAGTTGCTCCTTTTTAGAAGAATAGAACATTAAAAGGTCTTTTAGTTTATCTTTATTCATGCCAAAGCCAACATACACGCCGAACTTAATAGATAAGCCAAACTCAGCAAAGAGTTTTTGATAAGACGCTTTGTCATCTTCCATCATCTTTTTAAGTTCTGCTAAAATCTTCTTTTCTAAACTCGTGGCAATAGCCTTAACTTGTCTGTCTTGTTGCAAAATTTCACGAGAGATATTAAGACTTAAGTCACTGCTATCAACAATGCCTTTAACAAAACCGAAATAATCAGGGATAAGTTCTTCACACTTTTCCATAATCATAACGCCGTTACAGTAAAGTTTAACACCCTTTTTATAGTCTTTTGAAAAATAATCGTAAGGTGCTTTTTGTGGCACGAATAAAAGTGTGTCGTATGTGACAGAGCCTTCAATTTTTGCGTAAATGCTCTTTAGTGGTGGTTGATAATCGTGGAATTCATTTTGATAGAATTCATTTAAATTATCGCTTGTCACTTGCGACTTTGGTTTTTTCCAAAGTGGAACCATGCTATTAAGTATTTGCTTTTCAAAAACTTGCTCATATTCTGGCTTTTCTGGGTTAGAACCTTCTTTCATTTTTGTAGTTGGCATCATCATTTCGATAGGATAACGAATATAGTCAGAATATTGTTTAATTAACGATGTAATTTTGTATTCGTCTAAAAAGTCAGAGTATTTATAATCTTCCGTATTATCTTTTAAGTAAATTTCAATTTTAGTGCCCGTTTGTTGCTTTTCGGCTTGCTCTATAGAATAGCCTTCTGCACCCTTGCTTTCCCATTTATAAGCAAGGTCACTGCCGTGTGCTTTAGAATAAACCACAATTTTATCAGCCACCATAAACGCCGAGTAAAAACCAACGCCAAACTGACCAATAAGCTCGCTATCGGTCTTGTCGCTGTTTTCTTTCTTAAATGCAAGCGTGCCACTTTCAGCAATAGTTCCAAGGTTTTTTTCTAAGTCTATATCGGTCATACCTATACCGTTATCTTCTATTGTCATAACCTTATTTTCTTTGTCAAGGGTAATAGCAATCTTAAAATCTTGTGAAGCACTGCTATCTGTTAGCGATATAAACTTTAACTTATCAATAGCATCACTTGCGTTTGAAATCAACTCTCTTAAGAATATTTCTTTGTTTGTGTAGATTGAGTTAATCATAAGGTCAAGTATTCTTTTAGATTCGGTCTTAAATTGTTTCATATTATGTCTCCAAAAATTTGCTAAATTGTTTTTGCTATATTTTATTATATAATGTTAATTTGTTTTGTCAAGTTGTTTTGATAGTAAAAACCTAAATGGCACTCTTTCGTGCCATTTAGGTTTTTTGACGTTAGTCAATTTCTATATGTTTTGTTGGAATTTCTTTTCTTTCAAGTTTTGGAATAGTTAGTTCTAGTGTGCCGTTATTATACTTTGCTTTAATATCTTGTTCGGTCACAACGTCTCCCACGTAGAAACTTCTTTGATAAGAACACACCCTTTCCCTTCTGATATAATTCTTGTCATCTTCTTGCTTTTCTTCATTTTTTGCGCTTATCGTAAGATAACCATTATCAAGCGTTAAGTTAATGTCCTTTTTGTCAAAACCAGGAAGGTCAACTGCAAGTTCATATCCCTTTTCGTTTTCTCTTACGTCTGCTCTCATACTAGAAACCTTGTTTGAAAAAGCAACCGGCTTAAAAAAGTTATCAAAAATGTCGTCAAAAATGTCAAATGCGCCTAAATTTCTGTTTGTTAAATAGTTTCTCATAATTTATCTCCTTTTATATATTTATATTTTTAGCACTCTCGTGTTTTAATTGTTAGCACTCTATTGTGCCGAGTGCTAATTTCAATTATTATTATAATCAGTTTTTTTGGCTTGTCAAGTGTTTTATGAAAAATTTTTCAAAAATTTAAATTTAAAAAATTCTATCAAGGCTCTAGAGAAGAAATTAGTTGATTTCTATCAAAATGTAATTTTGATAGGTTGACGAGAAAAATACAAGAAAGATAAATTTTCTTGCGAGGGCGAATACTTGAAAAGTATTTAACTAAGCAAAAAATGAAGCATTTCGCAGTAGTTTTCCGTCAAAAATTAAGTAATTGATGCGATAGAGCCTTTAAAACAAAAAAGTGCGCTAAAATATAGCACACTTAGTTTGTATAATTTTTTAGTTTTTATTTATTTAAGCAAGATATAATATGCTCTGCATAAGCTTTAGCAACGTTAAAGCCTGTCACCTTTTCTATGCCAGATATAAATGCGTTTGAGTTGACTTCGCAAACGTAAGGCTTATTATCTTTGCCATAAAGTAGGTCAACACCACAATAATCAAGCCCCAAAATGCTAGCACATTTTTCGGCGCTTTTCTTAAACTCATCATCTAGCGTTATCTTTTTGCCATAGCCACCTTGCGCAACGTTAGAACGAAAATCGCTGTCGTTTCTTCTTTCCATAGCACAAACTGCCTTGCCACCGATAACTATAACCCTAACGTCAACCCCAGGTTCGCCAATATATTCTTGAAAAAGGTGTGGTTTAAGTTTAACTTTTTCCATCACTTCTAAAAGTTCACTTAAATTATTTGCAAGATATACGCCCTTACCCATAGAGCCAAAACTTTCTTTTATAATTAGTGGATAGCCTAGGCTCTCAGCAATTTTCTTTGCCCACTCTGTATCGATAGGCATATCTTTATTATAGCATAGTGCACCGAAAATAGTTTTTGGAATATTTAACCCACTATTTAATAATGCGAGATACGTCGTGCCCTTATCGTCGCAAACCCTAACTGCCTTGTGCGTATTAAATAGCCTTATGCCTAAACTTTCTAAAATTTCAGATTGATATTTGTCTTTATCAAGATATACAACAAAATCAATATCCTTAAAAGTCGTTTGAATTGTATTTTGGCAAATTTGGCTTTGCAAAAAGGCATCAGTCACAATACTCGCCGACACGCCCAACTGTTCAAGTTCATCTTTAAGCCTGTTTGCTTGATGCACGCTTTCTAAAGGTATTTGATATGGATTTATTACTATAATTCCTTGCCCCATACATATAATTATACTATGAATAATACTTGCAGTCAAGTAGGTTTTTAAAAATTTAAATCACTATATTTTTTCTAGGCTTATTGACAATTAAACTCTTGTATGATACAATCTAATTGAAAATAAGGATAGCGAAAATAAAGATAAGGAGTGAAAGAAAAGAAAATCTTTTTAAGGAGGTGCAGACCAATGAACAGTTTAATAGAAGCAGAGCAAAAGTCTGTGCCTAAACAGACTAAATAAAAAGATAAATTTTTAATAGAATTGCCCTTAAAGAAGGCAAAAAGTTAAAAAGCATAGTTGCTTAAATAAAATCTTTATAGTAAATAAGGCACAGTTAAAACTGAATATAATAAATATACCTTCCTAAGTGGTTTCTCAGGAAGGTATTTTTTTATTATTTAATTATAAGTTTTATTCGGCGTCTCGTTGGCGTTCTTTCATTTTGCGCCAATTTATATAGCTATATGTATCGTTTACTAAAAAGACAACAAAGCAAATTACAACTGATATATATTGAATATTGCTAGCCATTGCCATTATCCACATTGCAATAAGCACTATATCATTTACAGCATATGCTAAGGCGAAATATTCGCACCTTCTAAAGGTTAGATATGCTGCAAAAAAACTTGTTGTGATAGAAACGGTGCTTATAACTAAGTTAGCCGTGCCAAGTGCTTTAAGGATAAAATAAAAAATAAACGTTATAACTAAAGACAGAATAAATGCAAAAAGTATTTCCTTTTTAGAAAGTGTGTTAACCTTAACTTCTGCCTTGCTTTCTTTAGATGGATTTTTTAGCCAACTAATAAGCGCAACTACTGCCATTGGCAAACTCATGCCAAGATAGGTCATCATTTCGCCATAATATTTAAACGATAAGGATATGTACGCATATAGACTTGCAAAAATGATTATAAGCGCTTGCCCCAAAGGATTTCCTTTAGCGCAAAAAATGAGAGCAGTTGTTCCCACTAGCGAAGCAATCATGTTTAGATATTTTTTGCCATCGAAAATGCAAAATGCCGACACGATTAAGATTATTGAACCTATCCAAATGGCAAGTTCAGTTTTTGTAAAGTATTTTAATTTCTTTAGTTTCATAACCTATCACTTGAAAAAAGCATTTATAAGTTAACCAAAAGGCAAATTATAAATGCTTTTTCTCTGCTTAACAATAAATTTTAGAAAAGACCTGAAATTTTGCCGTTTTCATCAACGTCAATCTTTTCTGCTGCTGGAACTTTAGGAAGTCCTGGCATTGTCATAATATTACCTGTTAAAACAACGATAAAGCCTGCGCCTGCTGAAATTTTAAGTGACCTAACAGTAATCTTAAAGCCTGTTGGTGCGCCGAGTTTTGTCATATCGTCAGAGAAAGAGTATTGTGTTTTTGCAATACATACAGGCACTTTATCAAAGCCTAATTCTTCTAAAGTTTTAATTTGTTTTAATGCTTCTTCGCTAAAGATAACGCCGTCGCCACCATAAACTTTGGTTGCAACCTTTTCAATCTTTGTTGCAATGCTATCGCTGTCTTCATAACTAAACGTAAAGTCGTTTTCAAGTTCGCAAAGTCTAACAACTTCTTCAGCTAAGGCTTTGCCACCATTTCCACCTTCTGCCCAAACGGTTGAAAGCACAACGTTTACGCCGAGTTCTTTACATTTTTTGATAACTAAATCAATTTCTGCATCTGTGTCGGTTGGGAAACGGTTAACAGCAACAACTGATGGAAGCTTATAAACGTCTTTAATGTTATGAACGTGGCGAAGAAGGTTTGGAATACCCTTTTCAAGAGCGTCAAGATTTTCAGCTGTAAGTTCTGTCTTTGGCAAGCCACCGTGCATTTTTAACGCCTTAATTGTTGCAACGATTACAACTGCATCAGGTTTTAAGCCTGCAACCCTACACTTAATGTCAAGGAACTTTTCAGCACCAAGGTCTGCACCAAAGCCTGCTTCAGTGACAACGTAGTCGCCAAGTTTAAGCGCAATTTTTGTTGCCATAATAGAGTTGCAACCATGTGCAATGTTTGCAAAAGGTCCACCGTGAACGATTGCAGGTGTTGCTTCTAAAGTTTGAACAAGGTTTGGCTTTAGAGCATCTTTTAAGAGCGCAGTCATTGCGCCTTGAGCGTTGAGCTGACCTGCCGTCACAGGTTTATTGTCATAGGTATAACCGATGATAATGTTTTTAATTCTATTCTTTAAGTCTGTGATAGAAGACGACAAACATAAAACAGCCATAATTTCAGAAGCAACAGTTATGTCATAACTATCTTCTCTTGGAGCGCCGTTTACTCTGCCACCTAAGCCATCAACAACAAAACGAAGTTGTCTATCGTTCATATCAACGCATCTATGCCAAGTAATTCTTCTTGGGTCAATGCCGAGCTCGTTGCCTTGATAAATATGGTTATCAATCATTGCTGCAAGCAAGTTGTTTGCTGCGCCGATTGCATGGAAGTCACCTGTAAAGTGAAGGTTAATATCTTCCATAGGCACAACTTGAGCATAGCCACCACCAGCAGCACCACCCTTAACGCCAAAAACAGGACCTAAAGATGGTTCTCTCAAGGCAACCATAACGTTTTTGCCTATTTTTTTAAGTCCGTCAGCAAGGCCAACGGTAGTTGTCGTTTTGCCTTCGCCGGCTGGAGTTGGAGTGATGGCTGTGACTAAAATAAGTTTGCCATTTTCTCTTTTTGTTTCATTCAAGATAGAAAGGTCTATCTTTGCTTTGTAGTTGCCATATTGTTCTAAGTATTTATTATCAATGCCAGCTGCTAAAGCAACATCTAAAATGTGTTTTGGGGTTATGCTTTGCGCAATTTCAATATCACTTTTGTATTGCATTTTATTTCTCCTACATTGTTAATGTTTTATTACTTGAAGTATTTTACAGCGCTATCAAACATCTTGATGTCGTATTCGCCATAAACGTTTTTATATAAGCCGTTGCCTGTTCTTTCAGAGTGACCCATCTTACCAAATACTCTGCCATCTGGAGACGTGATACCTTCGATAGCATAGTAAGAGTTGTTTGGATTGAACTTAATGTCATAAGTTGGTTTGCCACTTTCATCAACGTATTGTGTTGCGATTTGACCGTTTTTAATCAAACTTTCAAGTAGGTCTGGCTTAATGATAAATCTACCTTCGCCGTGAGAGATAGGAACAGTATAAACGTCGCCCACTTCTGTTTGCATAAGCCATGGTGACTTGTTAGAAGCAATTCTTGTTTTAACAAGCATTGATTGGTGTCTTGCAATAGTGTTAAACGTAAGTGTTGGCATATCTTCGCTCATTTCATCGGTAATCTTGCCATAAGGCACTAAGCCGAGTTTGATAAGTGCTTGGAAGCCATTACAAATACCACCAACTAAGCCCTTTCTGTTGTCCAAAAGGTCGCTTACGTTTTCTTTAATAGCCTTGTTTCTAAAGAAGGCTGTTATAAACTTACCAGAGCCGTCTGGTTCATCACCACCAGAGAATCCACCTGGAACGAATATGATTTGACTATTTTTAATCTTTTCTGCAAACGCATCAACCGATTCTTTAACGTCAACAAGGTTTTTGATAACAAAGATATCAACGTCAGCACCACTTCTAGCAAAAGCCTTTTTAGTATCGTATTCACAGTTTGTTCCTGGGAATACAGGCACTAA
>JAZKZI010000006.1:0-21343 GCA_045612585.1 Christensenellaceae bacterium
AAAGCCAAACATTGCCCCTTAGCTCAGTAGGTAGAGCATGCGGCTGTTAACCGCAGTGTCGTCAGTTCGAGTCTGTCAGGGGCAGCCAAAAAGAAAGCATCCATCTTTAGATGGGTGCTTTTCTTTTGTGTTGCTCCCTGCCTAAGACGAGAACTGACGTTCGTCCGTCATATGATGGGCAATCTTTGATGGGATATGGCACGTTTTTAAGAAAGTGTTGTTAAAATTTAAATTTTAATTGTATAAAATTTATCGCAAATGTTTCATTAAATATTGATTTTTTATTTTTACGATGTTATAATTATCAAAAAAGGAGAAATAATATGAGTGCAAAAGAAAAAGTTAAAATTAAATTTAATGTTAAAAACTTAACATTTTTGATTGCAATTGTTTCCTTATTGATTATAATAGGTTTTGCTATAGGTGATTATTTTTCAGATGATAAAGTTTATATGATATTTTCTACAATTTTTTCATGTATAGCTACTGCGATATTTTCTGTTTCAGGACTTACGTTTCTAATTGAGTGTACAACATTAAATACAATTGCAGAAAAATCAATGAACTCTTTAAGTGATAAGATAGTGGATAAGACTAGTCAAGCAGATTATATAAAAAAAACATATAATAAAGATGCAAAACGTGAACTATTGTATCTTTCTTATTTAGATGAATATAGTTTTGATGGTGTTGAAGAAGTTAAAAAACTGGCTTTAGATTCTTTTGAGAAAATTGTTGAAAAATTGATTAAATCTGTTTTTTTAAAAAAAGATGAAATGATTACAACCTACAGTTTTGAAAAGGAAAATATAATAAAGAATATAACTAGAAGATTAGAATTATCAAATCCTTTTGGTGAAGATTCAGAGTTTTTAATTAACATGTTGTATTATAATTTACCATCTTCTTCGGGTAAAGAAGTAGAAAAGAAAAAATTAAAAATTGATAATAAAGAAGAAGATATTGAGATGTACATGCAAAAACAGGAAAGTGATTTGTCTTTAGAAACATCTTATTCAGAAAAAATGGTATTTAAAGTACCGATGCATAAAAATGAAAACCGGTTAGTAGAATATGAAATGACAATTAAAATACCTAGGGATGATACTTCTTTATTTGTAAGCAAGTATTTAGCAAAAAATTTTAGGCACACTATAATATGCAATAAAAATGAAGAATTTAATAAAATGGATGTAAGTATATTTTCACTGGTTAACTCAATAGAAGAGAAAGCGAAACCCTATCATATTGAAAAGGTTAATGAAACAAATAATTGTGTTATTTATAGCATTACATGCGACAGTTGGATCTTTCCAGGGGATGGATATAATATTCAATTTAAAAAGGGTTGACATTTTTATAAAAAAGAGTATAATATATTATAGAAGGAGTAAAGGAGAATACAGTTATGAAATTTTTTGATGATAGACAAGAAGGTTAAACTCGGTTTGTTGTTTTAGAAAATTATAGTTGTGTAAATTTAAAAAGAGAAACATTTTTATGTTTCTCTTTTTAAGTTTTAATGTTTTGTTGTATATATACGACGAGGACTCCGTAGCGAAGCGTAGGAGAGTATGTCAGGGGCTTTCCTAACAGCGCTAAGAACTGCCGAACAACTTGACAAAGCAGGTTGTGGTCGTCGACGCTCGTCCGCTCGTATTACTCACTACCGAGTGCTAAGCCCATCAAGGTAAGTTGGTCAAAGGCGCACGAGTCTGTCAGGGGCAGCCACTCGTATGGGTCTATAAGTATTTTGCTTATAGACCTATATTTTTTAAACTTGAAAAACTTTCAAGCGTTTTATTGATTTAATAATAGTTCAATTTTGAGTTTTTTATGGTATAATAAACGTATCAATTATATTTTCAAAGGAGCGCACAGATGGAAAATAGCTTTGGTGTTTTTTTAAGGCAAAAGCGACAGGAAAAGAACTTAACACAAAAAGAATTAGCAAAGATGTTATTCGTTAGCGAGTCTACGATAAGCAAATGGGAAAAAGACGTGGCTCATCCTGATATAACTTTACTTCCAAAACTTTCAGAGATTTTAGGCGTTTCAGAGCACGAGCTTATAACGGCAAGCATTGACAAAAAGGCAAGAGAAGAAAAAGTTCAAGCAAAAAAATGGCGTGTTTTTTCATTATCTTGGAGCTTGTTTTTCTATATTGCTTACGGTGTTGCGTTAGTTCCGTGCTTTATTTGCAATTTGGCAATCGATAAAACTCTTTCTTGGTTTTGGATAGTGCTTTCGGCATTAATTCTTGCGTTCACCTTTACGAATTTACCAAAACTTATAAAGAAATATAAACTTATTCTAATTCCATTATCGCAGTATTTAGCACTTGTTTTGCTTTTAGGTGTGTGTTGTATTTACACTAAAGGAAATTGGTTTTGGATACCTGCGTTGTCTGTGCTTTTGGGCTTAATAATTATATTTACGCCCATTTATATTGCAAAATATGAAGTTTTTTCTAGAATAAAAAAATACAACGATTTTATTTCGGTTGCCGTTGATTTTTTAATGCTGAATATTCTTCTTATCGTGATTAACACATACACCTTAACAAACGGGTATGCTGACGGATGGTGGTATTTAAAAATTGCACTTCCTATCGTATTGGGTGTGTATTTAGCGTTAAATATCATTATGAGTGTGCGATTTTTAAAAACAAATAAGTTTTTAAAAACAAGTATAGTTTTGCTTTTATCAAACGCATTTTTATACTTACCACCGCTTTTTATAAAAGTAAAAAATCTTGAAATTCAAAGAGAAATCGACGACATAAATATTTTTAAGGCAAACTTGTCTTCTTGGAAAGCAGACGTAGCATTAGAGAGCAATATACACCTTATTATTTGCTTAACGCTGTTGTTTTTAGCACTTGTCTTTTTGATAGTCGGGTTAATTCGTCATTGCAGAAGATGTAAATAAAAAATACTTTTAGTCCCACACACATACCCTAAAAACGAGATTTAGTTAAATACATACAAAAGAAAGCATCCATTTTGATGGGTGCTTTTGTTTGTTTTATTAAACAGATTGAAAAAAATATGTTGGTGTGATATAATTGTTATAACCATTAAAACATTACGGAGCAAAAAATGATAAATAATTTGACTGATTTTCATTTTTACGTTGGCAAAACAATAATGCATTGCCAAACTATAGAGCATGACGTTAAACTAATTCTTGCTGGTATGAAAGCAGGAGATATGGACAAAACGTTAAACATAATAGAACAAAACAAAATGACGCTTGGCGAAGTGTTAAAAAATTTAAAAGAATTAGATAGGAGTGATGATAATCATTTTTTCTCTGATTCTGACTATGAGTTCTTAAAAGATATAACAAAGGTGCGAAACCATTGGGCGCATAAAGGCTACTGCGACTTTGTTTATTCAAGAGACAAAAACGACTTTATAAAGCAAGCAAAAAGATTGGAAAGTGAACATAGCCAATTAGAAAAACTTAGCAAAATGATTGAAGACGTTAGGCTTGATGCTTTGCGACGTTATGATAGAATTAAATAGAAGGCAAAACCCCCCTTACCCTTTAGTCTTTAAGGGGTGAGGGGGAGAGAGTAGAAAAATAGAAACAAAAACCCACCGAAAATTCGGTGGGTTTAAGATTTTTTAACTGAACTTTGTTATGCTAGAATTACTTATTTTTTAAGTATTCTCTCATAATTCTTAAGTTTTCTTTGATGATTGTGTCATCAGTGTTGTTTTGAAGTTTATAAAGAGTTGCGTACAAGAAAATTTCAATTTCATAGCCACCCCTTGCCATTTCTGTTTGTGTTGGGAGATAGAAGTTAGAACCGTTTGTGTTGCAAGTGCAAAGTGTGTTTTGGAATGGGCTATAAGCTCTAAGTCTTAACGCAATTTCTGAAAACATTTCAAATGGGAAAGGTACGAACACTGTTGAATTGAACTTAAACATTACTTGGTGATATTGCATACAATCATCAAACTTAGCGTTTTCTTTATGCATTTTAATTGTCTCTTGAAGTACTGCGTGTTCACGGAAATCAACTTCGATAAGTTGTTCTTGAGCATCTAGTTTAGCAAGTTTAGCCGTTGCTTCTTCAAGTGTTGGGATAGGTTTATAAGGAAGTGTGACCTTGCCTTTGATAAGGTCAAAATCAACGGCACTAAAATCTTTAATACTTCTAAATGCTCTAACAGCATCGATAGCAGCGAGATTACCTATTTCGTTAACGTAATCAACGTCGCCTGTTTCGCCTGTAGTGCTACCATTAGAAAGTCTTGGGCCCATGTCGCCTTCAGAACCATTGAAGAATACGCTTGTTGCACCTGATTGAAGTTCTAAAGCATCAACCATGATGCCTGGCCAGTCACGAGTAATCTTTGTGCATCTACCAGCAGACGTGCCGTGGCAACTATAGTGAACCATGTTTAAGATGTTTTTGCCATCTAAATCTTTAAATGCAAGAACAGTCATAGTTGTGTCGCAAACGCCAAATGGGTTTTGACCTAATACAACCTTGCCGTCTTCATCAATTTCACGTCTGTTGATACCAACAAGGCTTTGAGTTGTGCCAACGCCCATAACTGCTGGAATCATATTAGCAACAGCATCTTTAGCAGCAGCAACAGTTTGTGGAATTAACATTCCGTTTATGTATTCTGTATTAGCAACGCCCCAACCACCAGAAGACTTAATTGCTGGACCAGAGTGGGTGTGTGTTGCTGAGAAAGAAATGTTTTCTTTTAAAACGCCTGTTTCCTTTTGGATTTGCTCTCTCATAGTGTCAACTATTTGTTCAGTCACGCTACAAATATCAGCACTGATAATAACGCCACAAAGACCATTTTGTTCACAAGCGATAGCCGTCACAGTAAGGTCATCGTTAACGCTTGATGCTGGTCTTTTTGTTGTATATCCATAAAGTGGTGTTCCAAGTGGTGGAGTGATAATTTTTCTGCTACTTCCAATCTTAAATTGCTTATTCATAATAATTCTCCATAAAAAATTTATATTGATATATATATTGTTAAATTCATTTTAGCACAAATATTTATGTTTGACAAGATTTTTTGTGTATAAATTCTTTCATTTTTCTAAAAAAATAAACATAAAAATTTGTTTATTCTTGGTGGGTGTATTGTGATGGCACAACGCCCATAACTTTTTTGAAGTTTCTTATAAAAGTGCTATAATCTTTGTAGCCACAAAGGGTGTATATTGAGGTCAACTGATAACCTTTTTTGATAAGCAAAACTGCGTGCTCTATTCTTTTTACGTTTAAGTATTTCTTAAAAGGTCTGCCTGTGATTTCTAAAAAAGCATTGCAAAAACTGCTTTTTGACATTGCCGAGCGTTTTGCCATTTCGCTGAGCGACAAGTCTTCGTGTAAATTGCTATCGATATACTTAACGCAGTGCAGTACGTATTGGTTAAGGTTATCAAACCTGTCGGGGATACTGCCCTTTATAGATTCAAAATATGTTCTGGCGAATATGGTTAAAAGAATAACTGTGCTTGCTTTTATTATTTCTGCCGAGCCTATATTATTTTGGCTGAATTCTTTATAAATTCTTTCCATAATGGTGTCGATAAAAAGCAAGTCTTCGTTTGGCAGTGTTATTTTTGGGTGTATTGCTTTTTCGCTAATGCTGTTTAACTGCCCCAAAAACTTCATGGCAATGGTGTCGCTTTGATTTCTATCTTCAAATATGCTTGGCATAAAAGAAAAAGAATAAAAGGTGGTGGTGCTATCCGTTGGCCCTATATGGTGCATTTTATTAGGCGGGATAATGGTCATGTCCCCTGGGTATAGAGTAGAAGAAGTTTCGCCAACGTAGTGGGTGAGTTTGCCTTCTATAACGTAAAAGATTTGAAAATAGTCGTGAATATGTGGTTTTTGTGCGTTAGCACTATTTTTAACCTTTTGTATATGCACACCTTCGGTTGCATTGCTATAATACGATAAAATAAATCTTTCAATATCCATAGTCTTCCCTTTTATAAAATTATTCATGTAATTAAGCCACAAAACCTAAATTTTGGCTTTTTTGTGACCAAACAAACTTTTAACTATTTATAGTATAACACGTTTTAATAAAATTGCAAGATTTTTTAATAAAAATGCAAACTTATAAACTTAAAAAAATAAAAAAAAGGCTTTACAAAGTAAAGTTTTAGTGTTATAATTAAAGAAAAAAACAAGAAGGAAAGAACAATGAAAATAGTTGCATTAACTGGAATGCTTGGCTATGGTTATAGTGAAGAATCATTAGAACACGCATTTTCAGAAAAAGTTGATTATGTAGGCGTTGACGCAGGTTCTACAGACCCTGGTCCATATTACTTAGGCAGTGGCAAGTCTTTTACTGATAGAAATGCTGTAAAGCGTGACTTAGCGTTAGCACTTCCAAAGGTATTACAGCACAAAGCACCATTTATTATTGGTTCTGCTGGTGGTGCAGGTAGTAAACGCCACGTTGAATGGCTCAAAGAAATTTTATTTGAAATTTGCAAGGAAAAGAATTTATCATTTAAGCTTGCTGTTATTTACAGTGACGTTTCTAAAGAATACGTTTTAGAAAAATTCGATAATGGCAAAATAATTAACATGAGCGAATGCTTCCCTGCAAATAGAGAAGAAATCGAAAAGAGTGAAACTATCGTTAGCCAAATCGGTGTTGCTCCTATCATGAAAATGTTAGAACAAAAAGTTGACGTTATCTTATGTGGTAGAGCGTGCGACACAGCTATCTATGCTGCTCCATGTCTATTTGAAGGCTATGACCACGGTCTTGCTTTCCATATGGCAAAAATTATGGAATGTGGTGGTATGTGTGCTGAACCTGTTTCTGCTGCAGACGTTATGCAAGGCTATATGTATAAAGACCACTTTGAACTTCGCCCAGCAAACCCACAAAAACGTTGTACGGTAGATAGAGTTGCTGCTCATACACTTTATGAACAAACAAACCCATATCTAATTTTCGAACCAGACGGAGTTGCTGACCTTAAGAACAGCAAGTTCGAACAAATCGATGAAAGAACTGTTAGAGTTTCTGGCTCTGAATTTAAGATGGCAGAAGTTCCAACACTTAAACTTGAAGGCGTTAAGTGTTCAGGTTATAGAACAATAAGCCCAGCAACAATCAATGACGATAACACTATCGCTCATATCGATTTAATCACAAAGACAGTTTCTGACTTTGTTAAAGAAAATACTAGTGGTATTATTAAGCCAGAAGATTATAACCTATCATTCAAACTTAGTGGTGGCAAAGAATCTTCACTTTCTGTAATTATCGACATCGTTGCTAAAACTCAAGCAATCGCAGATACAGTTTGCGCACTTGCAAGAAGCCGTATGCTTCACTGTGACTACGTTGGCAGAAAATCTTCTGCTGGAAACCTTGCTTTCCCATTCTCACCATCAGATATTCACATTGGTGAAGTATATGAATTCTCAGTTTTCCATTTAGTTGAAGTTGATGACCTTTCAGAAACTGCTAAAATCGAAATTATGGAGGTGTAATTATGAAACAACCACTTATCAATTACACAAAAATTTTAAGAAGTAAAAACGCAGGTCCACTTTATATTACTTTTGACTTAATTTTCGACACAAAAGAAAATTACGAAAAAGTTAAGTCTCTTTTGACCAAAGAAATGGTAGCTGAGGCTTACGATATGGACATTAAACTTATCGACTTTATTTTCTATGACGTTGTAAACTCATTGAAAATAACATTCCCAAGAAAAAATATTAGTGGTAGCTTAGCTGACGACGATATTTATGGTTGTCAACAACATATGCCACTAGCAAAAATTTTAATAGGTGACTAATATGATTAAAATTGATTTATTTGAAGAAACAATATTTCAGACAATCAAGCGTGGCGCAACTGAAATCTCTCCAGACGTTAAGTTAGCGTTCGAACAAGCGATTGCAAGAGAACAAAGCCCAGAAGCAAGAAAGGGTTTGCAAGCAACTTATGATAGCATGGCTCTATCTAAAGTTCGCCAAAATCCACTCTGCCCAGACACAGGTTGGCCAATTTTCTACTTCAAAGTAGGTAATAAGTTTGAAGTTGAAGGTGGCTTTATGGCTATGGAAGAAGCAACTCGTCGTGCTGTTGCAAGAGCAACAAAACTCGGCTATCTCCGTGCAACAATGAAACACCCACTCACAGGTTTCGACCCAGGTAATAACATTGGTATGAACATTCCAGACTTCACTTATCAATTCGTTGATGGTGATGCAATTGAAATGTCATACGTTGCTAAGGGTGGTGGCTCTGAATGTTTCGGTGGAACAAGACACCGTATCGTTGCATTTGCTGACGGCGTTAAGGGTATCGAAAAGTTCATCTTAGACTGCGTTGTAGCATCAACACGTGCAGGTGCTGTATGCCCACCAACAGTTTTGGGTATCGGTATCGGTGGTACAGCTAACGTTGCTGCTAACCTTGCAAAAGAAGCTGCTTGTCTTAGAACAGTTGGTTCTAAACACCCAGACCCAATGTTTAGAAAAATCGAAGAAGATTTATATGAAGCTATCAACAGCTTAGGTATCGGTCTTTTAGGTGCAGGTGGTTCAACTTCTGTTCTTGGCGTTAACGTTGAATATGCATATACACACATTGCTGGTATTGCAGTCGCAACAAGTACAAACTGTATGGTTGCTCGTAGAGCATCATCAAGAATTGATGCAGATGGAAAAGTGACAGCAATGTCAAGTCCAAATTGGTTTGAAGGAAGGTAATAAATATGGCAGAATATCATTTACAAGCTCCTCTTAAAGACGAGGATATTGAACAATTAAAACTCGGCGATACAATATACATTAGTGGTGAAGTTTTCACATGTCGTTCAAGACTACATAAATATATTTTTGATGAAGGTCACGAACTACCTTTCTCAACAGATGATAGAAACGTTTTAATCCACAATGGTCCAATCATCGTTAAAGAAAACGGCAAATGGTCACTTAAATCTTTCATGCCAACATCAAGCATCAGATTTGAAAAATGGGGTGCAAAGAGTGTTGAAAACTGGAAATTAAAGATGATTATCGGTAAAACAACAATGGGTAAGAGCACAGCAGAAATGATGAAGAAAATGAAGTGTGTTCACTGCTCACCACGTTCAGTAAGTCCAAACCTTTGGATTGATTCTATCGAAGTTCAAGACGTGCATCTATTCGACGAACTCGGTAGTATCGAAGCTTCTTGGTTCTTTAAGGTTAAAGACTTAGGACCATTTATCGTTGATATCGACACAGAAGGCAACAACTACTTTGATGCTTTAGATGGCGACATCAAAAAGAGAAAAGATGAAGCATTAAAGAAGTTGGGTATCGACCCAGATTACGAGTTCACAAAACTCTATTAATATCTAAACCAAAAATAAAAAGGTGGCAAAAGCTTTGTCACCTTTTTTGTTTTTAAGCGATATGCCTTGACAAACAAAATAAAATAAGTGATAATATGTAGGAAAACTTTCTTGCAAAGAAAATATTAAAAATGCTCGTAAAGGGAAAAGATTATGAAAAGATATGATAGCATAGATATTTTTAAGTTTGTATTATCTATTATGGTGTTGGCTATACATACCGTTTTAATGCCAACGGTGCTTTATCCTTGGCTTCGTGTTGCCGTGCCTTGTTTCTTTTTGATGAGTTCTTTTTTCTTTTATAAAAAGGTTAGTGCCAATAAAGAAAACGGCTCTTTGCATCTTAAAAAATACGTTATAAGAAATCTCAAACTATATCTTTTTTGGTTTATCATTTTGCTTCCTATGACCATTTTGATTAGAAGAAGTTTTTTCGACCAAGGCTTTTTTATGGGTATATTTAACGTTATAAAAAACACTTTGTTTTCAAGCACGTTCGTTGCATCTTGGTTTATTGTTGCAAGCATCACGGCAATGGTTATTGTGTTTTATGCATCTAAAAAATTAAGCAATAGCGCTATGCTCGTTTTAAGCACTATAATATATTTAATGGTAAGTTTGTCATCGTCATATTCCTTTTTGATAAAAGGCACTTTTTTAGAAATATTTTTCAAATATTATACCTTTATTTTTACCGAAATGAATTTAAGTTTCCCCATCGCTTTAATCTATATAGTTTTAGGGAAAATTATTGCTGAAAACGATTGGCAAATTAAAAGATATATCTTGATTATTTGGTTAATAATAAGCGCCGTTATGTTATACGTTGAGTGGCGTATCCTTTATCATTATACCTTAAAATGCAATTTAGATGCATATCTATCATTGCCAATAATAAGTGTAATATTATTTTTGCTTGTTAAAAGTTTTAACGTAAAAATCAAAGGTGCAACCACTTATCGCAAATGTAGCACTATAATTTACGCATCGCACGGCTCTATAATACCATTAGTTAGAGACACGCTAAAACTCCTTAAAATATCATACAACCCGTTGGTTATTTCTATAATTACTTTATGTTTGTGTTTAGTGCTTAGTCATATAATTTTCAAACTTCAAAAATACGAAAAACTAAAATTTTTAGAATACGCATCATAAAAGTGGAGTTTGTGATAATTTTTGTTTGCTAAACAAAAAAGATTGTGCTATAATGATTTTTAGTGGCGTTTAGCCATTATTTACATTAGATATTTATATTTAGCGAGGGTAGATATGAAAAAATTTATTATGTATGGTGCAGGCAATATCGGTAGAGGTTTTATCGGACAATTGTTCTCACAAAGTGGTTATTCAGTTGGTTTTATTGATATCAATAAAGAAGTTATTGCAAGACTTAATGCTGACAAAGAATATCCTGTTGAAATCGTTACAACTGAGGGTGTAGTTGAAGACGTTGTAAAGAACGTTTTTGGTATTGATGGAACAGATATAGAGCTTGTTTCTGAAGAAATTGCTTCAAGCGACATCATGGCAACTGCAATCGGTGTAAACGTGCTAAAGTTTATTGCAAAACCTATTGCTTTAGGTTTAAAAAAGCGTTTTGAAAGAAATGCAGGTTTTTTCAATATCATCATTTGTGAAAACTTAATCGGTGCAGACCACTTCCTTAAGGGTTTAATTAAAGAACAAATTCCAGAATATGCTGATAGAATCGACAAGGAAATCGGTTTTGTTGAAGCAAGTATCGGCAGAATGGTGCCTGTTATGACAGAAGAAAAGAAGCAAGGCAACCCACTTAGAGTTTGCGTTGAACCATATAACATTTTACCTGTTGATAAAGATGCGTTTAAGGGTGAAATTCCAGAAGTTAAGAATTTATATCCATTTGCGCCATTTAACTTATTTATTCAAAGAAAACTCTTTATGCACAATATGAGCCACGCTCTTTGCGCATACTTAGGTTATCAAAGAAATTATGAATACATCTACCAAGCAGTTGGCGATTATGATATTAAATGCGTTGCATTTAACGCTCTTTGCCAATCAGCAATGGCAGTTGCAAAAGAAAACGGCGTGGAAATTGAAAGCCTTATCTCTCACGCACAAAACCTACTCTATCGTTTCTCTAACGTTGCTCTTGGCGACACAGTTGCAAGAGTTGGTAAAGATACAATTAGAAAACTTAGTTCAAACGATAGACTTATCGGTGCAATCAACCTTGCAGATAAGCACGGCGTAAACTGCGAATATTTGTGTCTTGGTGTTGCTCTCGGTATGCGTTTTGCACCTGAAGGCGATGAAAGAAGCCAAGAATTGTGTGCATTTGCAAAAGAAAACGGCGCAAGGAAAACTCTTGAAAAATATTCTGAGTATAACGGCAAGATGACAGACTTAATTTGCGAATTCTACGACATGTCAGTTAGTGGCAAAACTGTTGGAGAATTAATTAAGTATTGCGAAGAAAAGGTTGGCAAGCCAATCAGAGTTTAATCAAAATAAAAACATAAGCCCCTAAGCGAAAGTGCTTGGGGGTAATTTTTTTATAAAGACTAGTATTTATATTATAAATATAAAAATATGCAAAAAAGATAAAAAAAGTTTAAAAACCATATAAAAAAAGTTGCGTTTAAAGGTGCTTTATGCTAAAATATACAAGCAAAAATTCACACCCAAATGCAAGAGTAGTTTTCGTGTTTTCATAAAAAAATTTAGTCGGTGAAAATGTAACTACTAAAAAACGGCGTTGGGGAGGAATAACGGAGGTAAATATTATGGCAGTTATTACAATGAAGCAACTTCTTGAAACAGGTGTTCACTTTGGTCACCAAACAAGAAGATGGAACCCAAAGATGAAAAAGTACATCTATGGCGAAAGAAATGGTATTCATATCATTAACCTTGAAAAGACAGTTGAACTTATCGAAAAAGAAGTTTATCCAGCTGTAGTAGAAATCGCTAAACAAGGCAAGAGCGTACTTTGCGTTGGTACAAAGAAACAAGCACAAGACGCTATTAAAGAAGAAGCAGAAAGATGCGGTCAATTCTACGTTAACCAAAGATGGCTCGGTGGTATGCTTACAAACTTTAAGACAATTAGGTCAAGAGTAGAAAGACTTAACAAACTCAACAACATGGAAAAAATGGGCGAGTTTGACCTTCTTCCAAAGAAGGAAGTTGCAAACCTTAAGATTGAAAGAGATAAGCTCGAAGCAAACTTAGGTGGTATTAAAGAAATGAGAAGTCTTCCAGGTCTTATGTTCGTTGTTGACCCAGAACAAGAAGACATTGCTGTTAAAGAAGCAAGAGACTTAAATATTCCAATCGTAGCAATCACTGACACAAACTGTGACCCAGATTTGATTGATTACGTAATCCCTGGTAACGATGATGCTATTCGTGCAGTTAAACTTATTGCATCAGTTGTTGCAAACGCTATTATCGAAGCTAACCAAGGCGAAGAATTTAGAGTTGAAGAAGAAGGCGAAGTAGCAGAAGAAGTAGTAGCTAAAGACGCTGAATAATTTTAGATAAGGGAGATTAATAAAAATGTTTACAAATCAAGACGTAATGGAACTTAGAAAAAAGACAGGTGCTGGCGTTGCAGACTGCAAAAAGGCACTCGTTGAAACAAATGGCGACATGGAAAAGGCAGTTGACTTTTTGAGAGAAAAGGGTATTGCAACTGCTGCTAAAAAGGCATCAAGAATCGCTGCTGAAGGTATCGTTCTTGCTAAGGTTGAAGGCGCAACAGGTGCACTTGTTGAAGTTAACTGCGAAACAGACTTCGTTGCAAAGGGTGACCAATATATCGCTTTCGTTGATGGCGTTGCTGAATACGTTCTTAAAAACGACGTTAAGGATATCGACCAACTCGTTGCTGATAAAAACCAAGAAACAGTTGAAGCAACAGCAAAAATCGGTGAAAAGATTGCTATCCGTCGTTTTGCTAAATTCACAGCTGAAAACGGTATCGTAGAAAGCTATATCCACATGGGTGGTAAGGTTGGCGTATTAGTAGAAGTTGAAGGTTGCACATGTGCTGGCGCTAAAGAATTAGCACACGACGTTGCTCTTCAAATTGCTGCTGCTAAACCATTATACATGGTTGCTGAAGAAGTTCCAGCAGAAGTTGTTGAACACGAAAAAGAAATTTTACTTGCTCAAATCAAAAACGACCCAAAACTTGCTTCTAAGCCAGAAATGGTTATCGCAAAGATGGTTGAAGGTAAAATCAACAAGTATTATGATGAAAACTGCTTGCTCAAACAAGCTTTCGTTAAAGACCCAAGCTTAACAATCGAAAAACTTGTTAAGACATATAGCGACAAGATGGGTAAAGCTCTTTCAATTAAGCGTTTCGTTCGTTTCGAAATGGGTGAAGGCTTAGAAAAGAGAAGCAACGACTTTGCTGCAGAAGTTGAAGCTCAAATGAAGAAATAATTTTTCTTTAATAATTAAAACAAAAGAAATGCTGTTAGAATTTTCTAACAGCATTTTTACAATAATAAAACAAGGGGTAATAGTTATGAAAGTTGCAGTTATTACAGGCGCATCGAGTGGTATGGGCAGAGAGTTTGCTTTAACATTAAATGGTTTTGGCAAGTTTGATGAAGTGTGGCTTATCGCAAGAAGGGAAGATAGGCTTGGCGAAGTTGCAAAAGAATTAGGTGTAAAGACAAAAGTTCTTGCGTGGGATTTATCTAAAAGCGATACAATAGAAAAGTATAAAGAACTATTACAAAAAGAAAAGCCAGATATTAAACTACTTATAAACGCAAGTGGGTTTGGCAAGTTTTGTAGGACAGACGAAGTTAGCGAAGATGTTAACTTAAATATGATTGATCTAAACTGTAAGGCTATCGTTTATATGTGCCAACTTTCACTTGAGTATATGTCAAGTGGCTCTAACATAATAAACATCGCATCAGTTGCTGCAATGCAACCTGTTCCATATATAAACGTTTATGCTGCAACAAAGGCTTTTGTTCTAAGCTACTCTCGTGCACTTAATAGAGAGTTTAAGTCTAAAGGCATCACGACCACAGCCGTGTGCCCTTTCTGGACAAAGACAGAGTTTTTTGACAGGGCTGTAAAAAATGACCAAAAGGCTGTGGTTAAAAAATACGTGGCAATGTACGATGCTAAAAAAATTGTTAAAAGGGCATATCGTGATGCCAAAAAGAAAAAAGACGTTAGCAAGTTTGGGTTTATTGCAAGATTCCAAATGTTTCTTGCCAAGATATTGCCACATTCATTTGTAATGTCATATTGGCAACGTCAACAAAAATTAAAAAATTATAAATAATTAAAATCTGCACCTATCATTATTAAGTGATGGGTGCAGTTTGTTTTTTTGTCAAAAAATTTAAGTTTTTTATGGGCTAAATCTATTTTACTATAGACAAAATCACAAAAATAGTATATAATGTTTAAGAATAATCTTTTATAAATCAAGAGGAGAGTAGATTTATGCAAAAGGCAGTTTACAAAAGAGTTATAATAAAACTTTCGGGGGAAGCACTTGCTGGTGTAAACGGCAATGGTATCGATGAAAAGGTTTTAAGTGAAATTACCGAGCAAATTAAAAAAGTTAAAGAACTTGGCGTTGAAATCGGCATAGTTGTTGGTGGTGGCAACTTTTGGCGTGGCAGACAAGGCAAGGAAATGGATAGCGCAACGGCAGACCACATGGGTATGCTTGCAACGGTTATCAACGCACTTGGCATTCAAGACGCTTTAGAAAGAAAGGGCGTTCCTACAAGAGTTCAAACAGCTCTCGATATAATTAAAGTTGCTGAGCCATATATTTTAAGAAAGGCAATTTCTCATCTCGGAAAGGGTAGAGTTGTTATTTTTGCTTGTGGAACAGGCAACCCACACTTTACAACAGACACAGCGGCAGCACTTAGGGCAGCAGATATTAACGCAGAAGTATTGCTTCTTGCTAAAAACGTTGACGGCATATATGACAGCGACCCTAGGATTAATCCTAATGCTAAAAAACTCGACGTGGTGACATATAAAGAATACATCGAAAAAGAGTTAAAGGCGATGGATACTACTGCAATCACTCTCTGCAAAGAAAACGGCATAAAAGTTTTAGCATTTGGTTTATTTGAAGAAAACGCACTTATGCGCGCTGTATGTGGCGAACAAATCGGCACACTTATTAAATAAGGCATTATCACATCAATTGGTTGATTTTTTAACGGAAAAATACTGCAAAATATTTTGTTTTTTGTTCAGTTAAATACTTTTTGGGGTATTCGCCTTCACAAGAAAACTCATCTTTTTTGTATTTTTCTCGTTAAATCTACAAAACAAGTTTGTATAAATCAACCACTTTCTGTGACAAAGCCCTAATAAATAATAAAAATTATAACAAATATACAATTAAGGAGAATTACTATGGCTATTGAAAACGAACAATTTGAAATGATTATGATGGAAACAATTGAAAGAACAGACAAAACTGTTTCAGTTCTAAACAGCGAATATATTACAATTAGAGCAGGCAGAGCAAACCCACATATTTTAGATAAGGTTTTGGTTGATTATTATGGAACGCCAACTCCAATAAATCAAGTGGGCAACCTTTCAGTTGTTGAAGGCAGATGCCTAGTTATCGCTCCTTGGGATGCATCAATGCTTAAGATTATCGAAAAGCAACTTCTTGCTGAAAACCTTGGCATCACACCTGTAAACGATGGTAAGGTTATTAGACTTGTGTTCCCAGCTCTCACAGAAGAAAGAAGAAAAGAACTTGTTAAGCAAGTTAAAAAGATGTCAGAAGACAGCAAGGTTGCTATTAGAAATATCCGTCGTGACGGCATGGATGCATTAAAGAAAATGAAAAACAACAAAGAACTTTCAGAAGATGAACACGCTTCTTGCGAAAAGGAAATTGACAAAATCATTTCTGATAGCATAGAAAAAGTTGAAAAGCTTTGCGCTGACAAAGAAAAGGACGTTCTTTCTGTATAATGGATAGTATAAAGATACCTTCACACGTTGGAATAATAATGGACGGCAACGGAAGGTGGGCAGAAGCAAAAGGCAAAAACCGTTCGTATGGGCATAAATTCGGTGCGAAAAACGTTGATAGAATAGTTTCGCACGCTTTTAAGAGTGGGGTTAAATCGCTCACTCTTTATGCTTTTTCGGCTGAAAATTGGGCTCGCCCAAAAGCAGAAGTCGACGAACTTATGCGACTTTTAAAAGAATATTTTAAAAAGTTTATTAAAAAAGTTATTAGTAGCGACGTTCGCTTGCGTGTTATCGGTGGAAGGGACGAACTTTCAGCCGATTTGATTAAAGTTATTACTGACGGCGAAGAAAAGAGCAAAGATAACAAAAGAAACAATCTTAATATCGCACTAAACTATGGTGGTAGGCAAGAGATTGCAAGGGTTGTTAATAACCTTATTAAAGAAGGCAAGGAAATAACCGACCAAACCATATTAAGTGGTCTTGATACGGCAGAAAGTGGCGAAGTTGACCTAATTATTCGCACTGGTGGTGAACTAAGGCTTTCTAACTTCTTGCTTTATCAAGGTGCGTATAGTGAACTTTATTTTACAGACGTGTTGTGGCCAGATTTTGATGAAATTGAACTTGACAAGGCTTTGATTAGTTTTTCAAACAGAAAACGCCGTTTTGGAAAGGTGTAAAAGGTACAATATGAAAACGAGAATTATAAGTGGTGCATTTTATGTGGCAATACTAACTGCATTCTTTCTTTTAAGGCAGTTAGTTAACCCTTGGATTTTTCATCTACTTACCTACTTTTTTATAGTGGTTGGTACGTTTGAAATAGCAAGGGCAACAAAAAAGGTGACAATTAAAGGAACAAGAGTTTTATCTTTTGTTTTTTCCTTGCTTTTTGTACCGGTATATTTTATATTTCAGCATTACGTTTCTGGAAGTCACGGCTTTATATTTGCAACGTATTTAGTTGCTATAATGATAATTGTTAACTTGCTTTTAGCAATCGAACATAATGCAGACATAAAAACCGTACTATGGACAATACTTAACTACGTATATCCTGCCATGCTTCTTGTAGTTATGCTACTTGCAAACGATATGGGCGAAAAGGGTTTTGTAGTTTTGCTACTTGCGTTTGTTATTTCGCCTGTTTCAGACACGTTTGCATATCTTGTGGGAAGCAGAATTGGTGGCAAGAAATTATGCCCAAAACTCAGCCCTAAAAAGACTTGGTCGGGTGCTATCGGAGGAACGCTTGCCGGCATGATTTTTTCAGTTATAATAGGCTTAATAGCTTGTCCAAACTTAAACGTGTTTTCGCCGGTGGTTTTCTATTTAATAGTAGGACTTTTAGCAAGCATTGTTAATATTTTTGGTGATTTAACTGAAAGTTTTATTAAACGCAAAATGCGTATTAAAGATATGGGCAAAATAATGCCGGGGCATGGTGGCGTGCTTGATAGAATAGATGGCACAATGTTTGTTATCGTTGTGCTTTACGTAATGTTTTTATTTGTATAAGGAATTTGTATGAAAAAAATTGCACTCTTAGGTAGCACGGGCTCTATAGGAAAGCAAACGCTTGAAGTGGTCCGTCGCTATCCAGATAAATTTCAAATAACTTCGCTCGCTGGTGGAAACAACGTGAGCGAATTTTTATCTCAAGTAAACGAGTTTAAGCCAAAGGTTGCAACCCTTTGTAATGAGCTAAAAGAAACACTTCCAAAACAAACAGAGTTTTTCTTTGGCGAAGATGCTTTTGTTAACGCCATAACCGATGAAGTTGACGTGGTTGTGGTGGCACTAGTTGGTTTTAAGGGCATTATCGCCGTTTTAGATGCCATTGAAAAGGGCAAAAACATTGCGCTTGCAAACAAAGAAAGTTTGGTTGTTGGTGGCAGTCTTGTAATGCAAAAGGCAAAAGAAAAAGGCGTTAAAATTTCACCAATAGACAGCGAACACTCTGCTGTTTGGCAGGCACTTAATTTTGATTTTGATGCGCCTTTTAACAAGATTATTTTAACGGCAAGTGGCGGTGCGGTTAGGGATAAGACTTTAGAAGAAATGTCATATCTAACAGCAAAAGATGCGCTTTTACATCCAAATTGGCAAATGGGTGCAAAAATTACAATAGATTGCGCAACCTTAGTTAATAAGGCTTTTGAAGTTGTAGAAGCAAAATGGCTTTATAACACAACTTTTGATAAAATAGACGTTATAATTCATAGGCAAAGCATCATACACTCTATGGTAGAACTAATAGATAGCAGTGTTATCGCTCAAATGAGCTATCCTGATATGAGCTTAGCAATTCAACTTGCATTATCTTATCCAGAAAGGCTTAAAACTAACGTTAAAAGCTTGAATTTTAGTGAGCTTAAAAATCTTACGTTTGAAAGTGTTGATAACGATAGATTTCCTTGCTTTGATTTAGTCTTGCAAGCGGCAAAAGAAGGTGGACTTTATCCAGCTGTTGCAAATGGTGCAAACGAACAAGCAGTTAAACTTTTTCTTGAAGGGAAAATTGGGTATAACGATATTTTTAAGGGCATTTATGGCGCAATGCAGTCGTTTGACGGCTCGCACCACGTTCATCTTGAAGATTTAGTTGAAGCCGATAAGTTTGCAAGAAACTACATAAAATTTTTGTTTGGAGAATAATGAACTATTTAATATTATCTTCTTTTGGGCAAGTTATGTCCTATATCGGCTATATTGCTCTTGCTATATTAATACTTTTGGTTATGATAACTGTGCACGAGCTTGGGCATTATATTGCAGGCAAGATTTTTAAGTTCGGTATAGATGAATTTGCCATTGGTTTTGGACCAAAAATCTTTTCTAGAAAAAAGAAAAATGGCGAACTTTTTTCGGTTAGGTTATTTCCTATTGGTGGTTTTTGTGCCTTTCGTGGCGAAGACGATGATAGCGATGACCCTACTGCATTTAACAATAAAAAATGGTGGCAAAGGATAATCGTGCTTATCTCTGGTGCGTTTATGAACTATTTGCTCGCCCTTATTACAATAATAGTTATGTTTTCGTTTTATGGGCAAACAACGTTAGTGGCTTATAAAATGCAGGACAGACCAGCCGAAATTTCAGAGGAGCATTGCTTTCAAGAAAAAGATATAATTTTATCATCTAACGGCAAAAATATATATCTTTTAACCGACCTTATGGATCTTGTTAAGGGCAGAGAAAAGGGTGAACTGGTTGATTTTACAGTAAGGCGTGCCGGCAAAGAAATGGATATTAAGGTTGAACTTCGCACCTCTACGCATTTTGAAAACGTAGAAGACGTGTCAGAGCTATATTCTGCACTAGGTATTTACCATCAAGCAGATAACCAAGGAAGAATAATTGATGGTGGAATGTATTCTACAAGCGTACGATTTGGTTTTTTTGAAACAATCGCTAGAAGCTTTGAATATTCCTTTATAATAGCAGGCACAATATTTACAGTACTTGGTCAGCTTATAACGGGTGCGCTTGGCATAGGTGCACTTGGTGGCACGGTGACGACCATTGCAGTCACAGCCGACGTGATTAAAATTGGTGGGCTAAGGCAACTTCTAAACATGACGTCGTTTATCGGCGTTAACCTTGCAGTGTTTAACCTTTTACCTTTCCCAGCACTAGATGGCTCTAGGGTGGTGTTCACGGCTATTGAAGGGGTTAGGAAAAAGCCGTTAAATCGCAGAATTGAAGGATTAATTCATACTATTGGGCTTTTTGCTCTGCTACTTTTTGCTGTGATTGTTGACCTTCAGCAATGTTTTTAAGGCATAAAAGGTTGTTATAATTAAAAATAATGTTAAATATTAAAAATTTGTATAAAAAACTTTCTTAAAAAATATGTGTTTTTTAAAAAAGTGTGATATAATTTGTTAGAAAAAAATATTATGTATTTTATTCGGAGGATGAAATTATGGAAATTAAGAATCAATATTTGCTCGACTTACTTAAAAGAACAGAGCAAAGAAATGCTAACGAACCTGAATTTATTCAAGCAGTCACAGAAGTTTTTGCAACACTTGAACCAGTTATTGAAAAAAGACAAGACCTTGTTGATGCAGGCGTTCTTGAAAGAATAGTTGAACCTGAAAGACAAATCATTTTCAGAGTTCCTTGGGTTGACGATAATGGCAAGCCACACGTAAATAGAGGTTTTAGAGTTCAATTTAACTCTGCTATCGGTCCATACAAGGGTGGTATTAGACTTCACCCATCAGTTAATCTTAACATCATCAAGTTCTTAGGTTTTGAACAAACATTTAAGAACAGTTTGACAACACTTCCTATGGGTGGTGGCAAAGGTGGTTCTGACTTTGACCCTAAGGGCAAGTCTGATAACGAAATTATGAATTTCTGCCAAAGCTTTATGACAGAACTTTATCGTCATATCGGTGCTGACCTTGACGTTCCTGCAGGGGATATCGGTGTAGGTGCAAGAGAAGTTGGTTATATGTTCGGTCAATATAAGAGAATTAGAAACGAATGGGTTGGCGTTCTTACAGGTAAGGGTTTACAATATGGTGGTTCACTTGCAAGAAAACAAGCAACAGGTTATGGCCTTTGCTACTTCACAAACGAAATGCTCATTGCTAACGGCATGAGTTTTGAAGGCAAAACAGTTTTAGTTTCTGGTTCTGGCAACGTTGCAATCTATGCTTGCGAAAAGGCAACGTCTTATGGTGCAAAAGTTGTTGCAATGAGCGATAGCAATGGCTATATCTATGACAAAGACGGTATCGACCTTGATGCTGTTAAACAAATTAAAGAAGTTGAAAGAAAGAGAATTAAGGAATACTTAAATTATCGTCCAAACGCAGAATATCACGAAGGTTGCAAAGGTATTTGGACAATCCCATGTGATATTGCTCTTCCTTGCGCAACACAAAACGAAATCGATGGCGAAAGTGCAATGGCTCTCGTTAAAAATGGTTGTAAGGTTGTTTCAGAAGGTGCTAACATGCCA
>JAZKZI010000007.1:0-15821 GCA_045612585.1 Christensenellaceae bacterium
TTATTATTGATTATTTAGGTGTTTTATGACAACTTTTTTATTTGTGGTTATTTGCATAATTTTTATAGGCTTAGGGCTTCCTGATTCTGTTTTAAGTTCGGCGTGGCCTGCCATTTATGCTGAGCTAAATTTGCCATTCAGTTATGCTAATTTTATAACGGTTTTAGTTTCTCTTGGCACGGTGCTTTCAAGCCTATTTGCCACAAGGCTAATAAATAAGTTTGGCGTTGGAAAAGTCACTTTTGTCAGCACGCTTTTGTCGGCGCTGTGTTTATTCGCCTTTTCTTTTTCCAATTCAATGGTCTTTTTCTGCCTTTTATCAATTCCTTTAGGGTTGGGGGCTGGCGCTATTGATTCGGCGCTTAATAACTACGTGGCATCAAACTATTCATCTTTGCATATGAGCCTACTTCATTGTTTTTATGGCGTGGGAATTTCCATAAGTCCATTTTTAATGTCCTTTGCCTTGGGCGAAGATAATAATTGGCGAAAAGGTTATTTATTAATTTTTATCGTTATGATGGCAATAACATTAATTTCTTTTATCAGCCTTCCACTTTGGAAAAAGGTAAAATCTAAACGGCCTGAAAAAGAAAAGCCACAAAAAACTCTTTCGTTAAAGCAAATGCTACAAATGCCAGCAGTTAGAAGTGCTATCATTATGTTTTTTTGTTCTGTTGGGTTAGAATTTACTTGTGGAATTTGGGCGTGCACTTATCTTGTTGGCGTGCAAAATTTTAGCGAGGCTTTAGCGTCAAGATATTTAACTTTTTATTATGCAGGAATAACGATAGGACGTTTTGTTTCTGGGTTTGTTTCTAAAAAAATTAGTGAAGAAAAAATTGTTTACTCTGGGTATTCTATCGTTTTTATAGCCCTTGTTTTGCTTTTTGTTCCACTTCCACCTGTATTTAAGGCTATTTCGCTATTTTTAATCGGCTTTGGAAATGGACCAACCTTTCCTAACTTTACTTACCTTACGCCAATAAATTTTGGCAGTGAGGTTTCGCAGTCTATTATCGGCCTTCAAATGGCATTTTGTAATCTTGGAATACTCATAATGCCACCTGTCTTTGGTTTTTTAGCACAAGGATTAAGCCTTAATATCTTTCCTATCTTTTTAGGTGTTTTATACGTGGCAATGGTCGTTAGCACAATAGTTTATAACAAACAAACTTGTCTGTTAAGAAAGAATAGAGAACTAAATAAAAACCAAAATTTTTAATTGATATTGATTTTAGATAAATTTTTTGGTATAATTATCAAAAGGTGAAATTATGAAAAGAATTGCAAAGTTTGAAAAAGTTAGTTTAGATGAATATTTAAAAAGTGGCGAAAAAGAAAACTACGACCAAATAGCGTTGCCAAAGAGAGCAACTTCTGGTAGCGCTGGATACGACTTTTTTGCTCCATACTCTTTTTCGCTTATGCCAAACCAAACTGAAAAAGTGGCAACGGGAATTAGGGTTAAGATTGATGAAGGCTGGGTGCTAAAAATTTATCCACGCTCAAGCCTTGGCTTTAAATATAGATTAAGACTAGACAACACTGTGGGCATTATTGACAGCGACTACTTCTTTGCTGATAACCAAGGACATATTTTTATAAAGATAACCAACTGTGGCGACAAAGAACTTTTTATTGAAAAAGGCAAGGCTTTTGCTCAAGGCGTGTTTGTTGAATATGGTATAACCATTGACGACGAGTGTGATGAAAAAAGAGTTGGTGGACTTGGAAGCACCGACAAAAAATAATAATTTTGCTTAAAAACCAAACGCTCTACCAAAATTTCGGTAGAGCGTTATTTTTTAATCATTTTTTTCTATCTTTTTTCTAACATTATTCTTATATTCTCGTGGTGAAAAACCTGTTTTTTCACGAAAACGCCTTGAAAAATACACGTAGTCATAAAATCCAGCCTGCAAAGCCACTTCATTTAAAGACATTTGCTCGTTATAAATTTCTATTAATTGCTGGGCAAAATCTATTCTTACGTCAGTTAAAAAATTGACGGGCGTTTTTCCTGTTAGCAACCTAAATTGTTCTCTTACGTAATCTTCCGTATAGCCAACGCTGTTAAGAACTTGATTTAAATTAAAATCGCCATCTTGAAAGTTTAGCGTTATCTTGTTTATAATTTGATTTATCGCCTTGTCAAGTTTAGTTTGTTTTTTTACGTTTTGTAAAACTAATTGCGCCAAAGCATTGCATAGTGCAGTTAAATATTCTGTATTCTTATATAAATTATTGTAAATTGCCTTTACCAAAAACTGAGCTTCTTCATTTTGATTATCATTAAATATCAATGGTTTGTTAAAGGTGAACGGAGCATTTTCTTTCCATGCAACGTATATACTTTTTAAATTACTATCCGAATTTGAACCATGAACCATTTTTGGTGGAACAACCACTATCGTTCCCTTTTGTATAGAAAAGGCTTCATCTTCAATCTTTATAGCCCCTTTTCCTTCTATATAAACTAAAATCTCATAATGCTCATGCTTATGCAAAGGAAATTCTTGGTTTTTGTATTCTACTAAATTAACTATATAATTCATTTTTTACCCTTTTTTTATATTATATAGAAAATCTATCTTTTATGCAAGTTTTTTACCCGAAAAATATTAACACGTTTTTGCTTTTTAATGCTAATATTTGTATTGGGAGAAATTATTATGCTTTTTTCTAATCGTGATTTAAGGAAAATTATAGTTCCACTACTGATAGAGCAATTTTTTGTGGTTCTCGTTGGCATGGCATATACCGTTATGGTTTCTTCTTGTGGTGAATCGGCTGTTTCTGGTGTTTCGCTTGTGAATAGTTTTAATTTATTTTTAACCTATCTATTCACTGCACTTTGTGGTGGTGGTACGATTGTAATTGCCCAGCTTATTGGCAAAAAAGACTTTGGTAAAGCAATGGAAGCAGGAAAACAACTTATATACACCACCTTTTTGAGTGCCACTGTAATCTCAATTATAATAGTTTCCTTTAGAAAACATATTTTAGGGCTTATTTTTGGAAAGATTGAATTAGACGTTATGGATAATGCCTTAGACTATTCTCTTTACACTTCTATTTCCTTTGTTTTCTTGGTTCTATATAATGCAGGTGCTTCTTTTTATAGGGCGCAAGGCAACACAAAAATTTCTATGGCTGTTTCGCTTATAACAAACCTTATCAACGTGGCAGGCAACGCTTTATTGATTTTTGTTTTTAATATGGGTGCAAGTGGCGCTGGTATAGCAACTCTAGTTTCTTATATAGTTGGTTCAATAATAATTCTTGTTTGTGCTTGTAGAAAAAATAAGGCTATATACATAAATAAAATATTTAGAATTAAACCTGATTTTAGGCTTGTTAAAAACATTTTTGGAGTTGGTATCCCTTATGGAATTGAAAATGGAATGTTTCAGTTTGGCAAGGTTATAACCTTAAGTTTAATTTCAGCACTTGGCACAGCACAAATAGCAGCAAACGCAACGGCAAACACTTTGGTTGCTTTCCAATATGCTTGTGGCACGGCTTTAGGTCTTGCTATGACGGCTGTGGTTGGAAGATGCGTGGGCGCAAAACAAAAAGAGCAGGCAAAATATTTTGCAAAAAAACTAACGGCAATAACCTATGGTTGCATAATTACTGTTTCGGTTATTCTTTGCGTGTTCTCTAATTTCTTTGTTGGAATGTTTAATCTATCAGAAGGTGCGACAAAACTTGCACAGCAAATAATTTTTATACATAGCATATTTGTCTGCACCATTTGGCCTATAGCCTTTACTTTGCCAAACAGTTTTAGGTCTGCAAACGATACTAGTTTTACCTTGATAATATCTCTATCATCTATGTGGGCTTTAAGAGTTGGATTAAGCTTTGTTTTCACAGGCCTCTTTAACATGGGTGTTATGGGCGTGTGGTATGCAATGTTCTGCGATTGGATATTTAGATTTATAGTGTTTATAATAAGGTTTATTTCTGGTAAATGGCTGACTAAATATAACTTTAATTAAAACTTTTCCCCACCTAAATCTAGGTGGGGATTTTTATTAGTTTTATTAAATTAATTCTTTATTGTTTTTTATGGCAAGTAAAAACGCCGAGCAATTTTGCTCGGCGTTTTGGTCTTTTTATTATAAATTATTCTGCTTCAAAAAGTTTAACGGCTTTTGTATAGTTTGCTTTTAAGTCGTTTGCTATGAATGCATCTACACCATCTCTGAATTCGCTGTTTTTGAATTCTGTCATATAAGCCTTAATTTCTTCGTAAATTGCTCTATAGCCTTGCTCTTCAGCTTCTTGTACAGTGACTACGTTTACAATTCCGTCTAACGCTTTATATTTTTCAACAACTTCATATGCTTTTTCAATGCAGTTTAACGTGTTCTTTGCCGTTGATGGAACCTTGTCTTTAACAGAAGCACTCAAGCCTTCGTATTCAGCTTTGAGCTGGTCTATAATCTCTTTAAACTTAACGTCGTCATCTGCATTTGCACCTATACCCTTAGATGGTCCATTTACAGCTTGTAAGTTTACTTTTGCATCAAACACTGAAGCAACGTCTGCATCTGTCATTTTGCCAAGAACTTTTATGCTATCTGTATCTAAATAGAACAAATCGTCTTCTTTGTCGCCATTAGTATCTTTTGAAAGTTCTGCTGCTGCCAAATCAACGTATTTAACGTAAGACTTGCCTGTTGTAGAATTATCGCAATAGAATAAATATTCTTTGCCTGCAATAGTTTTAACTTCAACGTTATACCAAGAAGTTGAGGCTGTGTCTTCTGAAACGTAAATTATTTTTTTGTCGCCGTCAATTTCGCCATTTTGGTCTAACAAGAACTTCGCAACGTTTCCTTCAACGTCATAAAAATACATATATCCTTCTTTGATGAACAATAGCTTGTTGACCTTATCTTTTAACATAATAGGCATTTTTATTAAGTCGTCGTTTTGAACAAACGTTGTTTTATAAACTTTTGTATCACCCATTACGTAAATTTCTGAAAGTGAAACGATAAGTGTTGAAGTTGAAAGATAGTTTGTGTTAACTATTTTTGTTATTTTGCTTGCATCTTGCCAATTTGCACTTACCCTTGCATCTTGTTCTTTAATAGCAAAAGTATCAGTTGTTCCTGAGTTAGTTGTTGTAAAGAACATATAGCCGTCTTTGATAAGTGAAATTGAATATTTAACGTCATCAAGTTTGTTTCCTACTTGGTTTTCACCGTCAACTAAGAGTTCACCAACAGTGCTTCCTGCCTTGATTGCGTAAATTCTATTATATAAAGCCACTTGCCTTGAATAGTTAGGCTTTGCTGCTGCTTCTGCATTGTATGTGTCGGTATAAACGGTTGTTGTATAATAACCTACAACGTCGCTAATGTCTTCACTATACAAAAAGAAGTGCTTGCTTAAAGAATCTCCGTTAGCCGTGTCGCTATTCTTTATAACTATTGAACTTTTCTTTGTAGAAGTGTTATAGCAAACAATAGCTGTGTTTTCTGTGTCATAATAATAAATAAACACACCACCGTTTTCGCCCTTTACAATTCTATATTGAGTGCCGATAGCACCAGAACCATCAATAGTAAAATATTCATCAGTTTTACCACTTCCGTCAAGCTTAGTTCTCATAAAAGTGAGTTCGTCTCTAGCAACTTGACCTTCAGAGTTTTTTTCTACGCTTGGTGTTGCATAATAAACGTAGCCTCCGTCAATGAAAACCCCTGCTTGATAATCAGATGCAACCATAAGTTTTGGCACAACGACTTCGGTTTTAGAAAGGTCGTTTTTATCAGCAACTAAAAGTGCCCCCTTAAGTGGTGTTCCCATCTCGTTGTTAGCTGTTGAAATTTCAACGCCGTTAATAAAGTAAAGGTAATTTTCAGTTTCGGCAATAAAGCCACCGTTTTCTTTTACCTCGCCACTATTTTTTAACGTGACGTTGCCTTTCCACTCAGATTCAGAACAACCAACTAACGTTGTGATTGCAACGCAAATAACAAGCATTAAGCAACATATTTTGGCTAAAAATTTCTTCATACAAAATCCTCTTTTATTCGGTAAACTTTTTATCGAAAACCGAATATATTATTTATATCAATATATTTAAATATTATTCCGTTTATATATTATACCTTATATCTAAAACTTTTGCAATTATTTTTTACAAATTTTTCTTTGTTAGGAGACAATAAAATGGATAAATTCGGCATTTTTAACCTTTTAAATTCTTTTTTTCCTTTAAGCACCCAAAAAAACGAGAACTCGCCTGTAAATTCAAGTGGTTCTGGGTTTGCAAATAATCTTATTTCTGCTTTAGGAAAAAGTCTTTTAAGTCCCACAACATCCCAACCAAACGTTGACAAAAATTCGTCAGAACCACCAAAACAGCCTGTGCCTTTGCAAAAGAGCATGCTTTTAACCATCAATTCTCACGATGAAATTGTTAAAAGGGTTAAAGAAAAAAACAAACTCTTTACGCCTTAATTAAAATTTTTATAGTTGTTTTTTTAGAATAAAAGTGCTATAATCTTCTTAAATTTGTTTTTAGGAGTTATTTATGTGCTTAATAACTTGTTTTTTTATCAGGGATGTTAAATATTATTTAGGTTCATTGGGTTTTAACAAAAAAAATATAAACGAATTTTCTCTAGAAAATTTGCAACAATATTTGCAAGAAAAGTTGTTTTTCTTAAAAAATTTTGATGATGCCTTTAGTGTAAATTGCTCTTATCAATGGATAGAAAGACACCACAAAAAAATTATTAAAGCAATAAATCATGACAAATGGAAAACTGACACCTCTCGCTTTTATCCAAAAAAAGTAAAATTTTTAGAAGAAAAACAAAACGATTTCTATGCGACAAACATGTTTTCTAAAAATACTGTTTTTTATAAATTAGGACAAGATGGTACAGCTTGTCAAGTTCATTATAACCAACTTAATATTATAAACAAGTTCGATTTTGTAATAGATAACGAGTCAAAAGACGACTACGACTCTTTATATATTTTCACAAAGGAATATTTACAAACCTTAAAGAATAAAAAACAAGCAGATAAAAGAAAGGCTGTAGCCGTTATACAAATGTCTTTGATATATTATAAAATATCAAAACCACAATTTCTTGCATATATAAAGAATATTAAAGATAAAGACAACATAGATGAAATTATGTTCATCATTGAAAAACAAATAAAAAAAGCGATAAAAATGACAAAAGAAAAAAATTCAAAATTCGGCAATCTTGCGATTTTGAGTTATTTATTTAGAATAAAATAGTCCTCAGCAAACAACAAAAAAAGCAAGGAAAAATTTCCTTGCTTTTTGAATTTGTTTTTGTGCTTGTTCGTTTGACGTTGCCAAACAAACTTTTGCAATTATCTCTTTGAGAATTGTGGAGCACGACGAGCTTTCTTGAGACCGTATTTCTTTCTTTCCTTCATTCTTGAATCTCTTGTTAAGAAACCTGCCTTTTTGAGTGCTGCTCTTGTTTCTGGTTCTGCTTGTAAAAGTGCACGAGCAATACCGTGACGGATTGCACCTGCTTGACCTGTGTAGCCACCACCACAAACGTTAACGATAACGTCGTATTTAGCGTCTGCTTCAACCAAAACTAATGGTTGACGAACGATAAACTTTAATGTGTCAAGACACAAATATTCATCAACAGTTTTGCCGTTAATTGTGATTTGTCCATCACCTGCTGGGATAAGTCTTACACGAGCGATAGCTTTCTTTCTTCTGCCCGTTCCCCAATATTGAACTTTTTTCTTATTTGTTGCTTTTGCCATAATTACACCTCAATTACACTAACTTAAGCACTTCTGGTTTTTGTGCTTGATGGTTGTGTTCTGCACCACGATAAACTTTGAGTTTTGTGAGCATTGAACGGCCTAAGCTGTTCTTTGGAAGCATGCCTTTAACTGCTTCATAAACAGCAACGTCTGCCTTGTTTGCCATAAGTGTTTTATATTGAATAGACTTAAGTCCACCAATATGACCTGTGTGATATGTGTAGTATTTCTTTTCCAACTTCTTACCTGTCAAAAGCACTTTGTCGCAGTTGACAATTATAACGAAATCACCCGTGTCAACGTTTGGTGTGAAAGTTGGCTTATTCTTACCACGAAGAATTGCTGCAACTTTTGATGCAAGACGGCCTAAAACAACGCCTTCAGCATCAACAACATACCACTTTCTAACCACGTTTTCAGCGTGAGCCATATAAGTTTTCATTGAGTTTCTCCTTTAAGTTTTAACTATTATTTTTATTTAATGTTATAATTCTAAATCCGTATTGCCATACACGAATTCGGCAACTTTGAGAGGGCTAATCTCAAAAATACACGAACTTTTCCTTATAAACGCCTAAATATATTAACTTTTTTTGTGTTTTAAGTCAAGCATTTTTATATGCTTTTTGCATAGTTTTTAAACTATTTTTTAATATTTTTATGCAATCATCTATATATTGTGTTGTTTTTATTTAACTGCCACAATTTTTTATTAGGCTCTGCAACAAAAAATGAATGATTAGTGCCTATCAATACTCTACGCTAACTAAAGTTAAGCCCTTGGCAGAAAGTGTTTTTCCACCAAGACTTCTCTTTCCCGTTTTAAGCATTTGTTCAACGTCGCTAATTTCTAGCCTGCCACTGCCAACTTTTATAAGCGTGCCAACCATAATTCTAACCATATTATACAAAAAGCCATTTCCACAGATATAAAAATCTATGTCTTTGTCATTTTGAACTATGTCTATAGAATAAATTGTTCTAATCGTTGTTTTTGCACCACCACCTGTAGCGCTCATGCACTTAAAATCGTGCGTGCCGACGATAACTTTTGCACAGTCTATCATTTTTTGCACGTCGATTTTATGCTCGATTTGAACAGAATATTTATCCTTTAATGGAAGTATTGTTTGATTAACGTAGGTAGAATACCTATAAGTTTTTTTCTTTGCATCTCTAGTTGCGTGAAAATCATCTTCAGCGAGTTGGCTACTTAAAACCTTAATATCATCTGGAAGATGAATATTCATTGCCAAAAAGAACTTTTCTGCTGGGATGTTCGCATCTGTGTCAAAGTGTGCCACTTGCCCCAAAGCGTGCACGCCGGCATCTGTTCTGCCACTGCCCGTTATCCTTGACCTTTTGCCCGTCACTTGAAAAAGAGCATCTTCTAAAACTTGTTGAACGGTTATGGCGTTTGGTTGAACTTGCCAACCACAATAATTTGTTCCGTCATAACTAACTAATAACTTAACTCTCATAGCACCACCGCCAAAAAGCCTGTGATATTCAAGAATATAATGCCTGTAATTAGTCCACCGATTAAAATTGCACCCAATAAATCTCTATAAGTAAAGGTTAATTTCTTAAACCTTGTTCTATTTTTACTGCCCGAATAACAGCGAGCATCCATTGCGTCTGCAAGTTCATCTGCACGCCTGAACGAACTGATTAAAAGTGGAATTAAAACAGGAATAAGCGCTTTTATCTTTCTAAACAGATTGCCACTTTCAAAGTTTGCACCCCTTGCTTTTTGTGCCTTCATAATTCTATCCGTTTCTTCTAAAAGAGTTGGAATAAATCTAAGAGCAATGCTCATTATAAGCGCAAATTCGTGAACGGGGAATTTTATCCATTTTAGTGGATAAAGTAGACTTTCAATGCCATCTGCAAGTTCAACAGGAGTGGTTGTGTAAGTGAGTAAACTTGCACCCAAAATGACCAGTGTTATTCTAGCGATAAGAAATCCTGCATTAAGTAATCCCATATCGGTAATTTTTATAAATGCCCACTCAAAAACAACCTTGCCATCTGTCCTAAAAAACAGTTGCAAAATTGCCGAAATTATGATTAAAAACAATATTGCTTTTATGCTTTTTAGCACCTTCAAAAACGGAACTTTTGAAAAAATTATGGCAATTAAAACAAAAATAAAGCATGCCAAAAATCCCATAAATTGAAATTGCCTAACTAAAAATACTGCTACGATATATGCTATTGATATTAAGATTTTTGCCCTTGCATCCATCTTGTGAACAAAAGACGTTGCTGGATAGTATTGACCAAAAGAGACGTCTTTCATAAGCGTTCCCCCTTGTCCTTAATAGCCTTAACAAATTCTTTAACGGTTAGGTCGCAGTCTATTTCAATGCCTTTTTCTTTTAACTTCTTTATAATCTTTGCCGTTGTAGGAAGGTCAAGATTTAACCTTTCTATAAGTTCGTAATTACTAAATACTTGTTTTGGCGTTCCCACAGCACAAAGTTTACCTGCCGAAAAAACAGCCGTTTTTGTGCAATGCTCGGATATAACGTTCATATCGTGCGAAACGATGATAATTGTTTTAACGAACTCTTCATGAAGAGTGTGAAGTAGTTCTAAAAAGTCCTTTTTTCCCTGTGGGTCTAAGCCTGCGGCAGGCTCGTCTAAAACAAGCACCTCTGGTCTTGCCACGATAACGCCAGCAATAGCCACCCTTCTTTTTTGCCCACCAGAAAGTTCAAATGGCGATTTGTCTTTAACCTTTTGATAGTTTAGTCCCACCATTTCTATGGCAGACCTAACCCTATCTTGAATTTCAACTTCGCCTAAGTTTGGCTCAAAGTTTTTAAGGGCGAAAGCCACGTCTTCAAACACAGTTTCGGCAAAAAGTTGATGCTCTGGATATTGAAAAACCATGCCCACTTTTGCCCTTAAACCTAAATAATCGCACTTTTTGTCTTGCAACTTAAACTGCCCTATTTGAATAGCACTGTTTTCGTTTGTAATTTTAATAAGTCCGTTTAAGTGTTGAACAAAGGTTGTTTTGCCACTGCCCGTTTGACCGATTATGCCAAAAAATTCCCCTTCGTTTATAGTTAGGCTAACGTTATCAAGCGCACGAGTTGCAAGGTCTTTGGACTTTTCGCTATAGGTATAAGTTAAATTTTTTACTTCTACTTGCATAAGCCCTCCAACCAATTTTCAATATTTTTTGATAGTTGCTCTTCGGTTAAAACGTCACCATCAACGTTTACGCCAATTTTGTTTAATTCATCGGAAATAGTTGTTGAAAGTGGTAATTCTAAACCATATTTTGCAATTTTTTCTCTATCCTTAAAGATTTCTTGTGGCGTGCCACTAAGCACTATTTCGCCACCACTCATTACGTAAACTCTATCGGCATTAACAACTTCATCCATATAGTGAGTTATGTTGATAACCGTTGTGCCTTGTTCTTTGTTGAGAGAATTGGCAACGTTTAAAACTTCACATCTTCCTTGTGGGTCAAGCATTGCAGTTGATTCATCAAGCACCAAAACACTTGGTTTAAGTGCCAAAACGCCTGCTATAGCAATTCTTTGTTTTTGACCACCAGAAAGCCTTGTTGGCGATGAATGGCGAAACTTTTCCATGCCCACAGATTTTAGCGCAAAATCAATTCTTTTAGCAATTTCTTCTCTTTTTACGCCCAAATTTTCTGGACCGAAAGCAATATCGTCTTCAACGATAGAAGCAATTAGTTGGTTGTCTGGATTTTGAAAAACAACACCCACCTTTTTTCTGACTTCAAAAACTTGCTTTTTGTCACTGCAGTCTAAGCCCATGACTTTTACACTGCCACTATCAGCCTTTAAAAGACCATTAAAAAGTTTGGCTAGCGTGCTTTTGCCACTGCCATTATGCCCAATTATAGCGATATGTTCCCCTTTAAAAATAGAAAGAGAAACGTTTTTTATAACGTCTATATTTTTATCATAAGAAAAATTAACGTTTTCTAACTGAATAAGTGGCATAAGTCCTTTCCTTTTTACATCTATAAACTTCTAGTTTAACCATACTATTATATCAAACGCACGTGTTTTTTTCAAGCGAATAAAAGCACTAGGCAAAATATATTTTATTTGGTTATAAATGCCTGCTTAAAAAAATTTCTTTTACTTGTTAAAATTTTTCTTTTTTCGTTGACTATTTTCATTTAAGAGTTTATAATAGTAATGTTAAAATATTATAACAAGATATAATAACAAATTTACTTATATATTTAATGGAGGTTTTTCTTATGAAAAAATTGACTATTGACGGCAATACTGCTGCCAGCCACGTAGCCTATGCCTTTTCTGAAGTTGCTGCTATTTACCCAATAACACCATCTTCACCTATGGCAGAAGTTGCAGATGAATGGTCTGCTACAGGCAGAGTAAATATGTTCGGTCAAAAACTTCGCCTTGCTGAAATGCAATCAGAAGCAGGCGCTGCTGGTGCCGTTCACGGCTCTCTCGTTGCAGGTGCTTTGACAACAACTTACACTGCAAGCCAAGGCTTACTCTTAATGATTCCTAACATGTATAAAATTGCTGGTGAACTTTTGCCAACAGTTTTCCACGTAAGTGCTCGTGCACTCGCTGCTCACTCACTTAATATCTTTGGTGACCACGCAGACGTTATGGCTTGTCGCCAAACAGGTTTTGCTATGCTCGCTTCTAACTCTGTTCAAGAAGTTATGGACTTAGCACTTGTTGCTCACCTTTCAACACTTAAAGCTAAAGTTCCTTTCTTACATTTCTTTGATGGCTTTAGAACAAGTCACGAAGTTTCTAAGATTGACGTTATTGATTATGAAGACATGAAATCACTCGTTGACATGAAAGATATCGAAGACTTTAGAGCAAGAGCATTAAACCCAGAACACCCTGTCCAAAGAGGTACAGCTCAAAACTCTGATATTTACTTCCAAAACAGAGAAACTGCTAACCAATACTACTTAAATACACCTGCTATCGTTCAAGAAATGATGGATAAGGTTAATAAATTAACAGGCAGAAATTACCACTTATTTGATTATGTGGGTGCTGCTGATGCTGAAAACATTGTTGTTTTAATGGGTAGTGGTGCTGATGCTGTTGAAGAAACAATCAACAAGATGAACGCTGAAGGACACAAAGTTGGTCTCTTAAAAGTTAGACTTTATCGTCCATTCGCTATCGATAGCTTTGTTGACGCTCTTCCAAAGACAGTTAAGAAGATTGCTGTTTTAGATAGAACAAAAGAAGCCGGCTCTCTCGGTGAACCACTTTATCTTGACGTTTGCTCTGCACTTTTAGAAAAGGGCATGACAGACATTAAGGTTGTTGGTGGTAGATATGGTCTTGGTAGCAAAGAATTTAATCCTTCTATGATTTATTCTGTTTACAAGAACTTAGAACTTGCTGAGCCAAAGAACCACTTTACAGTTGGTATCTATGATGACTTAACAAATACATCTTTAAGCTTTGAAGAAAAATACGATGCTGCTCCTGCTGGCACAATTTCTTGTAAGTTCTGGGGTCTTGGCTCTGACGGTACAGTTGGTGCTAACAAGAACTCTATTAAAATTATCGGTGACCACACAGACAAATACGTTCAAGGTTATTTCTTCTACGATAGTAAAAAATCTGGTGGTATCACTGTTTCTCACTTACGTTTTGGTGACACACCAATTCAATCAGCATACTTGATCGACGCTGCTGACTTTGTTCAATGCTCTAACCCATCATATATCACACGTTATAATATGACAGGCGACATTAAAAACGGCGGTACGTTCTTATTCAACACTTCTGCTTTAACAGCTGAAGAATTAGAAAGCGTTCTTCCTGCAAGTGTTAAGAGAGATATTGCTAACAAAAACATCAACCTTTACGTAATCGACGCTATTAAGATTGCTGCTGAGCTCGGTCTCCGTGGCAGAACAAACACAATTTTACAATCTGCGTTCTTTAAGGTTGCTAACATTATCCCTTACGACCAAGCAGTTGAATATATGAAGAAAATGGCTTACAAGTCATTTGCAAAGAAAGGCGATGCTATCGTTCAAATGAACTACAACGCTATTGAAAGCGCTGAAGCTAACCTTGTTAAGATTGAAGTTCCAGAAAGTTGGAAAAACGCTACAACAGGCGCTCCTATGGCTGACGTTGCTGACAATAAATATTTCAAAGACATCGTTCACCCAATCTTAGCGCTTGAAGGCGACAAACTTCCATCATCTGCATTTAATGCTGACGGTACAGTTCCAACAGGAACAACACAATATGAAAAACGTGGTGTTGCAGTTCTCGTTCCAAAGTGGGATGAAACAAAATGTATCCAATGTAACCAATGTGCTTTCGTTTGTCCACACGCTTGTATCAGACCAGCTGTTGTTAAAGAAGGCGAAAACAAACCTATTTCTTTCGTAACAAAACCTATGATTGGTAATAAGGGTTATGAATACAGAATGCAAGTTTCTCCACTCGATTGTATGGGTTGTGGCGTTTGTGCTGACATCTGCCCTGCAAAAGAAAAGGCTCTCACTATGGTTCCACTCGGTTCTATCGTTGAAGAAGAAAAAGTTAACTATGAATACAGCGAAACACTTGAAGAAGTTAACGTTTCTGCTTGCCCAGGTTGCAAACCATCAACAGTTAAGGGTAGCCAATTCAATAAACCACTCTTTGAGTTCTCAGGCGCATGCGCAGGCTGTGGTGAAACACCATATGTAAAACTTGTGACACAACTCTTTGGTGACAGAATGATAGTTGCTAACGCAACAGGTTGTTCATCAATCTATGGTGGTTCTGCACCAACATGTCCTTACACAAAGAATAAAGAAGGCAAAGGTCCAGCTTGGGCTAACTCTCTCTTTGAAGATAACGCTGAATTCGGTTATGGTATGAACCTTGCTATGTCAACACGTCGCGCTAAGATTGAAGAAGATATGCGCGCTGCATTTGATAAAGTTAACGAAAAGACAAACGCTGCGTTCGCTGCATGGCTAGCTGATAAAGAAGATGCTGAAAAATCTAAGGTTGCTGCAGAGATGGTTAAAGATGCTATTAAGGCTGAAACAGCTGACGGCTTAGATTATATTAAGGATAACCTTGACTGCTTAGTAAAACCATCTATTTGGATTTTCGGTGGTGACGGTTGGGCTTACGACATCGGTTATGGTGGTCTTGACCACGTTCTTGCTAGTGGCGAAAACGTTAACGTTCTTGTTCTCGATACAGAAGTTTACTCTAACACAGGTGGACAAGCAAGTAAATCAACACCAACAGGTTCTGTTGCTAAGTTTGCTGCTGCTGGTAAGAGAGTTAAGAAGAAAGACCTTGGTATGATGGCTATGAGCTATGGCTACGTTTACGTTGCTCAATGCTCAATGGGTTCAAATAAACAACAACTCTTAAATGCTCTTATTGAAGCTGAAAAATACGATGGACCATCACTCATCATCTGTTATGCTCCATGTATCAACCACGGTATCAACATGACAAAATCTCAAGAAGAAGAAAAGAAAGCTGTTGATTGTGGCTACTGGCAACTTTATAGATACAACCCAACATCTATCGATGAAGGCAAGAATCCATTTACGTTAGATTCTAAAGAACCAACAGGCGATTATAAGTCATTCCTTCTTGGTGAAACAAGATACGCTTCACTTATGAAGGCTAGACCTGAACTTGCTGAAAAGCTCTTTGAAAAGACTGAAAAAGATAGCAAAGTAAGGCTTGAAACTTATAAGAACCTTGCTAAAAACGACTAATTTATAGTTAAATATTTATTTAGTCACAAAGTTTTTAACTTTAAATTTAGACGCCCTAAAACTTAGGGCGTCTTTTTTTTGCTTTTTCTATTGTTTTTTTAACCAATTTTTGATATTATATATATAATGTATATAAATATTACAAATTTTTTGTTATTTTTTATTTAATTTTAAAAACCTTGTTTATTTTACTTTACTTATTTGTTTTTTTAAAGTAAATTAGAGTTAGGAGTTAATTATGAAAAAGTTTTTCACTATATTT
>JAZKZI010000008.1:0-3724 GCA_045612585.1 Christensenellaceae bacterium
ACTGATTTCTGTCAAGTTTTTTCTTTCGGAATAACTTTTCTTTCTTTCAGGAAGTCTAAACCACTTGATTTTATCCTTATGTTTATATAAAACCATTAAAATCGCCAACAAAACAACAAGGGAAATTATTAGTATGATAACCCACCAAGGCCAAGTTTCACCTTTTACACTTTCCCACATTTCGTTGATATCCATAAGCGTTTCACTATCAAAGAAACTCATGACGGCACATCTATTAACAATTTCTTCGGTTGGATATTGAGCCATTAACCTACCATAACTTTCTTCTGACACTCTAATGGTATAATCACCATCTGTTCCAAAAAAGTATGAAAAGTCAACTTCAACTCCTTCATCTATTTGCAAGTCTTCAGATTCATCAAACCAGCTAACAACCACGTTTTCAAAAATATAATCCCCTGCTATCATACTTGTATAACCAGTATAATTCATATTAGCATACACACTTGAAGAACGAGTTATAAAATCTAAAAATTTATATACAGCGTCATAATTGTTGCTACCAGAAGGCATAACGAAACCATCAAACCAAATATTGCTTGCTTCATCAGGGATATAATAACTTAACGATTTTAGTTCATTTTCATCAAGAGAACCTAAATCCTCATCTTCATATTCTCCTGCCGCAACGTCTATTGCATAAGCAGCATCACCACTCCAAGCAACGTATGCGTCAATATTGCCCAAAACTATATCGTTTTTGCCACTATCTACTTCAAAACCATATAGTTTATCTTTTAATGAAGTTAATTTATTACCAACTTTATTTATAGAATCTAGATCCGTTCTATTTAAGATTTCAGTAATAGTTTGATTATCAACGTTTGGATTTTCTAGTTCTTCTTCATAAACCATTGCAAGTCCAACAATATATGAATCTCTAACAGAATCTTTTATTGTAATTCTACCACTTAAATCATTATTCATAAATGGGCCATACCAACTTTTAACGTCATCAACGCTAACCGTTTCGGTATTATAAACCCAACCCATTGTTCCCCACATATAGCCAACCATAAAATCGTATAAGGTATAGTTATTGTTTTTATACTTTCCGTCATTAATTTTAATACCTTGCAATCTATTTTTAATAAATGGAGAAATGTTGTTATTATAATCATTAAGAAGATGCTTATAATTTGAGTTATTTAATGGCTGAATTCTGCCTTCAACTGCAAGTTTTTCAATCATATATTCACTTGGAACAACTAAATCATAACTATTTGGGTTGATTACTAACTCGTTATATAAGTTTTCGTTTGTACCATAAGTTGAATAAATTACTTCAATACCAGTCTCAGCAGTAAATTCTTCAAAAATACTTTCGTCAATATAATCCTCACAGTTGCAAACTCTAATAACGTCATTATTAGTAGTTTTTGTTTCAACACAACCAAAAAGAGAAAAAGTTGGAACTAAAATAAAGATGGTTAAAAACAAACTTAAAACTTTTTTCATTTATTTAGCCTCCTTTTTTCTTATATGCACGTTTTTAAGTACAACCACTAAAATTATAACAATGAAAATTATAGCAGACAACGCCCTTAATGCTGGCAAAGAAGAATTTGCATTAGATTTTGACATTGCACCATAAACGTATGTAGAAATAGTATCAAAGCCAGCAGGTTTTGTATATGCGCTTATAATATAATCATCAAGCGATAAAGTAATAGAGAGCATAAAACCACTTAACACACCCGATAAAATTTCAGGAATAACAACCTTAAATAAGGCTGTAAATGGAGTCGCTCCAAGGTCTAATGCAGCCTCGTACAAATTAGAATCCATTTGCTTTAATTTTGGCATAACTGAAAGCACAACAAACGGCGTTGTAATAATTAAATGCCCAATAACCATAGCAAAATATGAACGGCTTTCAGAAAAAATTAGCGCAAACAATAATACTAGCGCAACAGCAGTCACTATTTCAGCATTTATAACTGGAATCCTGTTTGCTGCCGCAATACTTTTTCCTAACCTTTTTTTGCTATAAAACATACCTATTGCACCAAAGGTGCCCAAAAGCGTTGCCAACACAGCAACAATAAGTGCCAAAAACAAAGTATCATACACGATTTTCATTAATGCTGTATCGGCAAACAATTTTTCATATAAGTTAAAAGAAAAACCTATCTTAAATGCTTGTTCAATATTAACGATTGGAGCATCAACGAAACTATATAACACCAAAGTGAAAATAGGCGCGTAAATAAAGAGTAAAATTAGAGCGACGTAAAAAATTTGAAAAAACTTTTTCATTATAAATTAGTCCCCCTTGTGTCTTCATTTTTAAACCCACCGGTAAGCCACATGGAAATAAGCATTATAACAAGCAACACCATTGCCATCGCCGAGCCAAAATTCCAGTTTTGAAAGGTTGTGAATTGCTCATCAATAAGTTTACCAACAATAGTAATTAAACCATTACCAAAAGTATCAGAAATAACGTAGCAGGTCATTGTTGGCATAAACACCATAGTGACGCCACTTGCAATCCCCCCCATTGATAAAGGAAAAGTTATTTTAGTAAATGTTGTAAATGAGTTTGCTCCTAAGTCCTTACCTGCTTCAACATAACTTTTGTCCATTTTGCTTAAAACTGTGTAAATAGGCAAAATCATAAATGGTAAATAGTCGTAAACCATACCTATTATAACGTTTAAGTAATTGTTAAAATCAAACAATCCAATAATGGTTAACAAATCTTTCATAGCCATTGCACGAAGAACAAAGTTAATCCACATAGGCATAATGAAAAGCATTAAAAGTGTTCCACCTTTATTGAGGTTGCTGTTTGCAAGAATATAAGCAATAGGATATGCGATAATAATGCAAATAAGCGTTGTTGCAAGTGCAATTAAAATACTAATTATCAAAGTTGAAAGTGTTGTTGCGCTTGAAAAAAATCTAATAAAATTTGCAACAGAAATACTACCGTTTTGGTCGGTAAATGCATAAAACACTATTAAAACAAGTGGCAAAACGACAAAAAGCGCCAAAAACAAACCATAAGGAATACAGAGTTGTTTTCTTGAAAAAGATGGCCTAAAAGCACTTTTTACGTTTGCTTTTTCAATCTCTTTAACTGAACTCATCTCTTAATCTCCTGTTTAAGTGAAAGTTTGATTTTATCTTTTGGAATAATAACGCTAACTCTATCGTTTTCGTTCCAAGTGTCTTCGGTATCTAAAACGAAATCTTCTTCATTTTCATCAGTTCTGACGATTAATTGATAGTGGTCGCCCTTATAAATCATAGAAACTATATTACCTATTGCGCCACCCAAATCTGCATCGTCGCTTATTTCTATATCTTTTAGTCCAACTTCAACGTTAACGTCAACGTCGGTTAAGTCTATCTTTTCACCATCTGCAGTAATCAAATAGCCTTCTTCATCAACAAATGAATTTGGATATAATTGAGTGACGTCACACTCAAATTCACCATCACCAAAGCAAACGGTATTTTTCTTAGTAATATATCCGTCGTATTTGTTTGAAGAAAAATTCTTTTCCATAATGTGAATAGAATCTGGGTTAATAACTAAACTTACCTTTTCCCCAACCTTTCTTTCAACAGTATCTTGAATAACTATTTCAGTTTTTCCAACGAGCATTACCATTTCATAGTGAACGCCCTTAAAGATTGAACTTATAATCTTACCATTGACTTGACCTTTATTTTCATCCATTAAAACAACGTC
>JAZKZI010000009.1:0-30410 GCA_045612585.1 Christensenellaceae bacterium
TTGACAAACAACGTTTTTTATGGCAACATAACAAATGCTAAAGAAATAAAACTTAATATAGAGAAGAGAAAAGAAAACTTTGGAGAAATACCCAAGAGGCCGAAGGGGCTCCCCTGCTTAGGGAGTAGTGTGTGATAAGCGCAGCGAGGGTTCAAATCCCTCTTTCTCCGCCAAGAGCAACCTAATCCGAACCTCAAGTTTGGGCTAGGTTGTTTTTTATACAAAAGGGAGTTTAAGAGTAATGGTAATTTATCCACCACGATTTGTGGTAAATAAAGATAAAAATAGAATAGAAATATATTTTTCACAAAAACCAAAAATCGAAATACTAACCGAACTTAAAAAGAACAAGTGGATATGGAGCCCATTGAATAAATGTTGGTATTCACAAATAAATAATCTTAACTATAATTTTGCGAAAAAAATTTGTTTTCCAGAAATAATAAACTACAAAGAGAAAAAGATTAATGAAATAGAAAAATTAATAAATATTCCTTCATCCATAAGAAGAAAATTGTTGAATTTTAATATTAATCAATTTGTTATTATAATTGGAAGGATTGAGCAATATTGTCATCAGTTTGGTACTCCTACATATAGAGATGTGGAAAAAATTATTGAGTTGGATTCTTTTAGCTTTATAATTTGGTTAAATAATAAAATAAAACAAAAAGAACTGGAAGAAGAAATAAAGAGGAAAAGAATAGAGGAAGAGAAAAGACTTTATGAAATTATAAATTTGTGTTCAAGATACGGAGTTAAATTGTCAAAATATTTTGCTAAAAATATTAATGATATGCACTTAAGTCTAACTGCTCTCGAAACACGATTAACAACGATAAAATATTATAATGAAAGGTATGTTAAAGTTAATATGGGTGCAAAATGTTTAATGATGAGCGATAAGGAGTTTCATGATTATCTGTTTTATTTAGAGGGAATTTTTGGCAATAAATGATCGAATTATGTTTATATAAAGTAGTTTTACGTACCTAATCTTCCGCCAAGAGCAAACAAATCCGAACCCTCGGAGATGTTTGCTTTTTTATTTTAAAATTTTCTAAAAAACTTTTCAAATATGACATGCTTTTGTCGTAAGTGGTATATATAATGTAAGTATAAAACTACTACGAGTAGTGGTAGTTTTTTTATGCTTATGAAGAAAAATAGTGTGTTGACTATAAAATTGTAATCTCGTATAATAAACACAAACAAAGGAGAACAAGCCATGGAATACAAAAAAGAACTAATTAACAATTTGAAGAGTTATCGTAAAGAGAACAATTTAACACAAGAAGATTTTGCAGAAATATTGGGGTATTCTCAAAAAAATATAGCCAAATGGGAACAAGGCATTTCTGTTCCGCCGATAGAAGTTTTAATAGAATTATCAAGTTTAATGGAAATGTCAATAGATAAACTTTTAGGTATAAAAAAGTCTATTCTTGAAAAATGTGTAGACCATATAATTACAATGCAAAAACTTGACGAAAATCTAAGAGATGCGATTTTTAGCAAAATAATTTATATATGGTATAGTGTTGTTGATTCTTTTACGCTTGCAATATCTTTTAAAAATTGTTTACAAGGATATGATAATGAAATAGAAATGCTTGCTATAAATTATCTTAAAGATAATGGGCATATTATCATAGAGAAAGAAAAATGGAAACTTTCCGATGCTTTTATTAGAGAGTGTTTTGAGAGATATGAAGAGCTATATAATAAAGCAATAATAACTGATAAAAAAATTATTAATGAAATAGAAAGCCTTTCAAGAGATAGAGAATTAACTATATTAGAAAAGAATTCTTTAATGACCGCTAAATCAGTATTTGCTGGTAACATTAAAAGTTTAGAAGAAGCGAAAAAAGCAAAAGATAAATATTTTGCAAAAGAGTAGTTTTACGTACCCAATCTTCCGCCAACAAAACGAGACCATCTGTTGATGGTCTTTTTTGTTGTGAAAAAGAAAAGAGGGATTTGGACGAAGTCCTTCGTAGTGAAACGTAGAAGCATTAGGAGAAAATGCGAGGGCGCAATCCACTAGCGTGGGACGGCAACCCTTTTGTCGCTATGCGACATTTCCCCTAGTAGGGGAATCACCCTCTTTCTCCGCCACTTTTAACCTAATTTGAAAAACTTTCAAATTGAGTTATTTTTTGTTTCAATTGACAACTATGTAAAATTAATGTATACTATAATTGTGGCTCAATGTTTATGGTCGATAAAGAATTAATATGCTTCAATACGGTTTTACATAAAAATTAAATAAGGAAAAGGCTACGCAATTAAGTATTCCTAGGTGTTATATGTTAAAAGTTGCTATCAAAAAAATATATAATTCTATAATGTATATTCCTCGAGAAAGATATAGAAAGAAAATGAGAAAAAAACTAAGTAATTCAAATTTTTCAATTATAGCTTCAGATTGTTTTGGTACTTTTATGTATCACACTTTAGGGGAAAAATTTAATAGCCCAACGATTAATCTTTTCTTCCGTCAAGATGACTTCTTTTTATTTGTCTCTTATTTAAAGGAATATTTATCTGTAGAATTAATTCACTTGAAAGATTCATCAGTTAATTATCCTGTAGGACAATTAACTTATAATAATCGGTCTATTCGCATAGATTTTATGCATTACAAATCATTTGAGGAAGCTAAACAAAAATGGGAAGAGCGAAAACGCCGTGTTGATTTTTCAAATTTATACATAGTTCAAGTAGTTCCTAAGGGCTTGACACAAGAATACGTTAATTCTTTTTCTTCTTTACCATATAAACACAAGTTGCTTGTTACTCATGAAAATAATTTTATAAGCGAATGCATGGTCCAACACAAGATATTTACTAAAAAAAATTATCGTTCTGGTGAAATTTTAAACTACAAATCCTATATTTCTTGCAAACGACATATGGATGATATAGATTATATTTCTTTCTTAAATAATAAATAAAATTTTTTTTGCTAATAGTAATAAATAACGGAAGGAACTGTCCTTATTTTATTGAATGTTAGTATCAAACGAGCAACACTATATCGGGAGGGTTGCGTAAAGCTATAAATTTCAATTTTTTGGGTGGATTAAATTGCATTATTCTACCCAAGTAGTTCAAACGTAATCACCACTTAGCTGACACTAGAGATTGTATTCTAATACAGAATACAATCTTTTTTATTTTTTGCAACACAAAAATTAGCCTTAATAAAAAGCATAAAAATAAATAAGTTTTTGGTCTTTTTATTAAAAAAATCAAAGTTATAAAAAAATTGTTATTTTGGGTTAAAATTGATGATATTTAGTGGCCTAATATATATATTAATATAATATTTTAAATTTTATATTGACACTAATTAAGATTTAAGGTATAATAACAAATGGCATATTATAAGAAAAAGTGTTTATTTGGCAAGTTTTTGGCATAACATACGTGCAAAAAAGCATTTTTAAGTTCGATATGAAAGGGGTTAATTGACAGTGTATAAATACCTTATAAAACCATTTTTTGATTTTGTAATGTCTTTTATTGGAATTGTTTTATTAGCATTGCCAATGCTAATAATAGCCATTGCAATAAAGATAGATAGCAAAGGTCCGGTGTTGTTCAAGCAAAAAAGAATTGGAAAAAATAAAAAGCATTTTATGATTTTGAAGTTCAGAACGATGCGAACAGACACGCCACCAGATGCTCCAACACATGAACTATCAGACCCAACAAAATGGATTACAAAGGTGGGAAGGGTTTTGAGAAAAACTTCTTTAGATGAGCTCCCACAAATCTTTAATATTTTGGTGGGGCAAATGTCGATAATAGGTCCACGCCCAGCGCTATGGAATCAAGACGACTTAATAGAAGAAAGAGATAAGTATGGTGCAAATGCTGTTAAGCCGGGTCTTACAGGTTGGGCTCAAATCAGTGGCCGTGACGAGTTAGAAATTCCCGTTAAGGCAAAATTTGATGGCGAATACGTTGAAAAACTAAACGCAGGCAAGTTCAAGGGTTTTGCTATGGACTGGAAATGTTTTTGGGGGACGATATTTTCTGTTCTTAAAAGTGACGGCGTTGTAGAAGGTGGCACGGGCGAGATGAAAAAGCAACAAGAAAATAACACGGACGAGGAGAGCGAGTTAAAATGAAGCTAGTTAGTGTTATTGTTGCCACGTATAAAAGAGACGCTGAGTTAAAAAAGGCATTAGAATCGCTAGTTAAACAAAGTTATTCTAACCTAGAAATAGTGCTTGTTGATGACAATGCCAATAGCGAGTGGAACAAAAAAGTGGCAGAAATTGTTGGAGTTTTACGTGCCGAATATCCTGACGTTAAATTTAAGTTTGTTGTAAATGCCACAAATCAAGGCTCTGCAAAAACAAGAAATATCGGTATTGAAAAAGCAGAAGGGCAGTATATAACTTTTTTAGATGACGACGATATATATTTGCCTGACAAAGTTAAAAAACAAGTCGAGTTTATGGAAAGTGGCGAATATGATTATTCAATAACCGATTTGGAACTATTTAACGAAAGTGATAAAAAAATAGACGTACGAACGAGAACGTATATAAAAGAAACTTCAGTTTCGGCGTTAATGAGATATCATCTTAAATATCATATGACGGGAACGGACACCATGATGTTCAAAACCGAATATCTGAATAAAATTGGTGGTTTTGCTCCGATAGACGTTGGAGATGAATTTTATTTAATGCAAAGAGCCATTGAAGGCGATGGAAAATTTGGATATCTGCCTTGTTGCGAAATTAAAGCTTACGTGCATACAGGAGAAGGCGGTGTTTCAAGTGGCGATGGTAAAATAAAGGGCGAAAATGCATTATATGAATATAAGAAAACCTTTTTTGATAAGCTTAAATCAAAAGACGTTCGCTATATAAAGATGAGACACTATGCCGTTATCGCTTATGCGGAATTAAGACGTAAAAAATATGGTAAATTTATTTGGTTTTGTATGAAATCGTTTTTTACTTCTCCGTTAGGCTTTTTAAAAATGTTAAAATAAGTGTTTAACGAAAGAAGAAAAAATGGATTGTTAAGTATATAGAAAAAAATAGATAGTTTAGCTACCAAAATATAAAAAGTGATTTACATAATAAGGGGAAAAATATGACCACGCAAGTTCTAGTTGCAACAATGAATCAAACGGATTTTAGTTTGCTTGAAAAAATGAATATCCAAACAGATGCAATTGTGTGTAATCAGTGTGACAAAAATGAAGTGACTGAGTTTGATTACAAGGGGAATAAAATCAAATGGCTATCTTTTGCCGAGCAAGGTGTAGGGTTAAATAGAAATAATGCCTTAATGCGTGCTACGGCTGACATCTGTATACTAGCAGATGACGACATGATTTTTAACAAAGGATATTTGCCTTTGGCTCTAATGGCTTTTGACAAGTTAAAAAAGGCAGACGTTATAATTTTTAACTTGGATGAAGAAGAGATTACTCAGTATAAAAACACAAAAATACGCAAGATAAACAAACTTAACTATGCAAAATATGGGGCTGCAAGAATAGCTTTTCGTAGAGATAAGGTGCTACTTGAAAGCATATCATTTAATTTATTATTTGGTGGTGGTGCAAAATACAGCGCAGGGGAAGATACCTTGTTCTTAAAAAAATGTTTAGATAGTGGGCTTAAAATTTATGCCGTGCCATATTCTCTTGCCTGTTTGACGGATAGTAGACCATCAACTTGGTTTACAGAATATAACGATAAATATTTTTATGATAAAGGCGTGTTATTTTATTCTTTAAAAAGCAAGTTCTGCAAATCACATTGCTTTTATCATTGCCTTAAACACAGAAAAAGATATAAAGCTTATGGCTGGTTTAAAGCATATAAAATGATGTTAAAAGGAATAAAAAGCGTTAAGTAATAGGAGCAAAATGATTTCTAAAAGAACAGAGACTAGCAAAATAGAGTGGTTATTACTTATATATTGGGTAATTTTAGTTGCTTGGCAAAATTTAAGTGGAGCGATGGCAAGAACGGGATTTGACACAGTATTAAAAATTGCATTACTGTTTTCTTTTTGCGTCTTCTTTTTAGTTAAAAGAGAAAACGTTTCAAACTTTAACGTAGGTTTTATAATAATTTCTATTTTTGCACTTAGTTTGGCTATTACCTTTGTTTTATATGAAGAATTATCTTTAAGTGCAATATTATCATATTTTTATCCTGTTCTATTTTTGATGTGTGTATATCTTTTGGGTGGAGAGTTTACAATAAACAAAAAGCAGTTAATGTTTATATTAAACGGCGTTATATTAGTTGTGCTTTACATGGTTGTTTATGCACTTATATTTAAAACTTCTCAGTTCGCCAATGCGTTATCACTAAGAAGTGCTTATGGAAGTGAATTAAGTTCATTTTTATTAAGCAGTCATGAATATGGCCTATATTTATCAATAGCAACAATATCTGCTATAATTTGCTATGAATTAAAAGGCGCTTGCCCATTAAGCCAAAAATGGTATTACGTAGCAGTTATTCCATTGTTTTTGCTAAATATTCTTTTAACGTTTTCAAGAACGTCAATGTTGGGTATTGGCATTGCTCTAGTTATTTATTGTATATTTGGCAAAAAGAGTATATTAAAGCGATTGATTATAATTTGTGGCGTTATAGCTTTATTGATAGTAATAAACGTTGATATGTTTAGAGACTTCTTTATCAGAATAGTGTTTAAAGAAGGCGAATTAGCAGGCAGAGATGAATTAGCCGTTTTGGCAATTGAAAAATTTGAAAATGCAAGTTTATCGCAAAAGTTGTTTGGCTTTGGTGATACTGCATTTAGAGCATATGCCCAAAGAATTGCAAAACACTCAAGCATACACAATGCCTACTTGCAAATACTGCTTAGTTATGGATTGATTCCACTTCTTTTCTTAGCTATTTATTTGATTTACGACGTGTTTTATTGCATTAGGTTATGTAAGCATAATAAATTTATAGGAATTTTATTTTTGGCAATAGTGTTATTCGGCACGGCAATTATGTTTACTAATACAACTATGTTATTTATGTCGCCAATAGACAGTTATTTCTTAACGGTATTTGTTGTGATGTTGCCTAAATACGTTGGCAATGCAATTATAAAAAAGAGTTTTGATTAAAATGATAACGAAAAAAGAGTTAGAATTATTACAAAAAACTGAATTAAATATATTAAAAGACTTTCACGATTTTTGCCTTGCTAATAATTTAAGATATTACTTAATTGGTGGGGCACTATTAGGCGTAGCAAGATATAATGGTTTTATTCCTTGGGATGATGATATAGACGTTGTTATGCCAAGAGAAGATTATGAAAGATTAAAAGCAATTTGGAAAAATAAAGAAAATGGCAAATATTTTTTGCAAAATTCTCAAACCGATTCTAAGTTTTCTAGATGTATAATGAAATTGCGAAAAAACGGCACTATACTTGAAGAAGCAGGAACGGTTAACGTAAAAATGAACAAAGGAATATATATTGATATTTTCCCTTTCGATTATATATCTGATAAGTCAGATAAAAAAGTTATAAAAAGAGCTAAAAAAATTCGCAAATTAATGTCTTTAAGGGCTATAAAAAGTGGTTATAAAGGTAGGCACATGTTTATAAAAACAATGATAAGAGTTTTATTGTTTTGGCTACCTACTTCATGGATAGACAAAAAGATTGATTATTTGTGCACGTTAGAGAATAACAAAAGCCGAAATTACGCCGTACTATATTTACATAATTATGATTATTTTCATCAAGTGCATAGCATAGATGTGTTTGGCGAAGGTGTTTTAGGTAAATTTGAGGGAGATGAATTTTATTGCCCACAAAAAACTGATGAATTTTTATCAAAGGTTTTTGGCAGTGATTATATTAAAGAGCCACCGGTTGAAAAGCAAGTTAATCCCCATAATTATATGAATATATATGTTGATAAGGTATAAAATAATTTATGTCAGATAAAAGAATATTGATTATTTCAAATGAAGCATTAAATAGTTCAAATTCAAACGGCAGAACGCTTTTAAATTTATTAAAGTGTTTTAAGCCCCAAGATATTGCACAATTTTCATTGCATGAGGATATCGACACAAATGTTTGCAAAAATTCATATCAAGTGACGGATAAGGACGCATTAAATGCCTTTTTGGGAAAAAAGAAAAGAGAAAAAACTACAAATAAAAAAGCCGAGAAAGGATTTGCAGACGGCAAAAAATTTGAACGAAGCTGTCGCAATTTAGTTTTGCGTGATTTAATTTGGAAGAGCTATCGTTGGTGGAAAAAAGATTTTGATGAGTTTATTCAAAACTTTAAGCCAGACGTAATACTTTTTCAAGCGGGCGATTCGCCTTTTATGTATGATATAACTAGAAAGATTGCCAAAAAATATAAATTGCCAGTAATTATGTATAATAGCGAAAATTACGTTTTGAAAAAATACATGTATTCTGGCGTTAAAAAGTTTAATCTTTGGCATAGCCTATTAAAAAATTCTTTAATTAAACAATATAAAAAGATGATGAAATCGGTTAGTTATTGCGTTTATATAACCGAATATCTTGAATCTTTATATCAACAAGCATACCCACATAAAGATAAAAGCATTGCCTTGTACACGGCAACTGAGATGAAAGACTTAAATAATGGTGTTAAAAATGATAATTTCACCTTATTATATTGTGGAAATTTGGGGGTTGGCAGGGCTCAGCCGTTAAAAGAAATTGCAAAAACGCTTTATAGCATTAATCCAAACTACAAAATGATTGTTTGTGGAAAATTTTATGATGAACAATCAAAACCATTGATAATTGACAACCCTAACGTTGAATATTTGGGGCTTGTATCATATTCAGAAGTGGCTGAAAAAATGTCAAAAGCAAGCATGGTTATTCATGCCGAAAACATAGAGAGATTAGAAGGCTTAAAAGGTGCTTTTTCTACCAAAATAGCAGACTGCTTAGCGTGTGGCAAGCCATTTTTGGTTTATGCTACAAGTGAATATCCTTTTGTTAAATATTTATTAGAAAACAAAGTGGCGCACGTGGCAGAAAATTTGCAAGAGCTGAAAGAGATATTAACTAAGTGTGCTCAAGATGAAGAATATTTAAATATGTTTGTTTCAAATGCTAAGGAATTAGCGTTTAGAAATCACAACGCTAAAGAAAATTCAGAAAAAATGTACAAAATAATTAAAGAAGTTTTGGATAAAAATGTGTAAAAGTGGTTCAAGCAAGATAAAGCAAAGTGCAATAGTCGTTATGGTGGTAATTCTCATTTCAAAGTTAATGGGGCTACTAAGAGACGTTGTGCTTGCAAAATATTATGGCACAAGCAACATAAGCGACGCCTATTTAATAGCAGCATCTGTCCCAACGTTATTGTTCTATTTTATCGGGCACTCTTTGTCTACTGCTTTTTTGCCAATATATAACAAAGTTAAAGCAGAAAAAGACGAAAAGCAAGCCTTAAAATATACCAATAATTTGCTTTGCTGTTCATTGCTTTTATGTTTTATATTAGTGGCAATCTTGCTGATTTTTCCACAAGCAGTGGTTAAGGTTTTTGCTGCGGGATTTGATAAAGAAACAACCGATATAGCTGCAAGAATGATAAGAATTTGTTCGCCAAGCCTTTTCTTTTTTGCAATAATTAACGTTTGGAGTGGATATTTACATTCAAAAAACAATTTCGTTCTTCCTGCAATGATAAGCTTGCCAAGAAACTTAGCCGTTATAGCTTCTATTGTATATTCGGCTAGTTTTGGAATAGATGGTTTGGCAATAGGTTTAATTATTGCATATTTTTTAGAATTTATTTTTCTTCTTCCTTCAGTCTTTAAGTCAGGCTATAGACCAAAACTATACGTTAACGTTAAAGATGAAGAAATGAAAGATACTTTGGCTATGGTAGTTCCTATATTAATTGGCGTTGCCGTAAGTCAAATAAATAAAATTATTGATAAGTCTATTGCATCAACCCTTATGGTTGGTGGAATATCGGCACTTTCTTATGCTTCTATTATAGAAACGGCAATACAAGAAGTTTTAGTCACCAGCATTATAACTATTCTTTTTGCAAAGTGCTCTGAACTAGTTGCCCAACAAAAGCACGATGAGGTGAAAAATAAACTTTCACGCACGCTTAACGTTTTGCAAGCGCTTTTAATACCGGCGTGTGTGGGTATTTTTATTTTGGCAGAGCCAATTGTTTCTATAATTTTAATGCGTGGCAATTTTGACAAAAATTCTTTATCCATAACTATGGGCGCATTAAAATATTATACTATCGGTTTGGTTTTTATTGCTATTCGTGACGTTTTGGTTAAGGTTTTTTATGCCTATAAACAAACAAAAATTACAACCATAATATCCGTTTGTTCTATTTTATTAAACATATTGTTAAACATTATTTTATCTCGATTTATGGGAATCAATGGTTTAGCGCTAGCAACAAGTATATCGATGATTTTTAACGCTATTGTTTTATATGCTGTTTTATCTAAAAAACTAGGGAATATAGGAACAAATAAAATGCTTATAAACATCTTAAAAGTAGTTGTATGCACCATAGCAATGGGCATTTTGGTCAGTTTTTCATATAACGTATGGTTTAATTATTTGGCAGACGTTGTTAAGCTAATTATTAGTGTGCTTATAGGGGCAACATCTTATTTTATTTTAGCAATTATTTTAAGGGTTTTTAAGTTAAAAAAGAAAGTTAAAGAGTAGAAAAAACTTATTTTATAAAATTTTAATTTAGAAAATTATTCAAGGAGAACACAAATGAGTCTTTTTACAAATAAAACGTTGTTAATAACAGGTGGAACGGGGTCGTTCGGAAATGCCGTGCTTAATAGGTTTTTGAACACGGATATCGGCGAAATTCGCATTTTTTCTCGTGATGAGAAAAAGCAAGACGACATGCGCCACGAATTCCAAGCAAAAATGCCAGAAGTCGCTGAAAAAATTAAGTTTTATATCGGCGACGTGCGTGATTTAGCAAGCGTCAAAAATGCAATGCACGGAGTGGACTATATTTTCCACGCGGCAGCATTAAAGCAAGTTCCTTCTTGCGAGTTCTTTCCTATCGAAGCAGTAAAAACTAACGTGCTTGGCACTGAAAACGTGCTTACGGCAGCCATTGAAATGGGCGTTAAAAACGTTGTGTGTTTGTCAACGGACAAGGCGGCGTATCCTGTAAATGCAATGGGCACAAGCAAGGCGATGATGGAAAAGGTTATAGTTGCAAAATCTAGAACAGTTTCACCAGAAAAAACCAAAATTTGTTGCACTCGTTATGGAAACGTTATGTGTTCTCGTGGTTCGGTTATACCACTTTGGATTGACCAAATTCGTGCAGGAAAATCTATAACCATAACAGACCCTAAAATGACTAGATTTATAATGTCTTTAGAAGAAGCCGTTGACCTTGTTTTATTTGCGTTTGAACACGGCGAAAGTGGAGATATTTTGGTGCAAAAAGCACCTGCTTGCACAATTGAAACACAAGCACAAGCAGTTTGTGAATTGTTTGGTGGAGATAAAGAAAATATCAAGATTATCGGTGTTCGTCACGGCGAAAAAATGTATGAAACGTTGCTTACTAACGAAGAATGTGCAAATGCCATCGACCTTGGTAATTTTTATAGAGTGCCTTGCGATAAGCGTGGCTTAAATTACGATAAGTATTTTAGTTGTGGCGACGTAAAACGCAACACGTTAACAGAATTTAATTCTAACAATACAACAATTTTGTCTTTAGAACAAACTAAAGAAAAAATCGCATCTTTAAAATATATTCAAGAAGAATTAAGGAAATAAAAAAAGATTTATGAAAATACTCGTTACAGGGGCAAAAGGTTTTGTCGGAAAAAATCTTTGCGTGGCATTAAAAAATTTAAAAGACGGCAAAGATAAAACACGCCCTGCGCTTTTAATTGAAGAGATTTTTGAATATGACCTTGACAGCACGTTAAAGGATTTAGATTTTTATTGCTCTCAAGCAGACTTTGTTTTTAATCTTGCAGGGGTAAATCGCCCACAAACCCAAGAAGAATTTATGCAAGGCAATTTTGGCTTTGCATCTAACTTGCTTAACGCTCTTAAAAAACATCAAAACAAATGCCCTGTTATGCTTTCTTCATCAATTCAAGCAACTTTAATCGGTCGCTATGCTGAAGGGGAATATGGAAAAAGCAAGAAAGCTGGCGAGCAACTTTTTTTTGATTATGAAAAAGAGTGTGGTGCAAAGGTTTACGTATATCGCTTTCCAAACTTATTTGGCAAGTGGTGTCGCCCTAATTATAACAGTGCTGTGGCAACCTTTTGTAATAATATTGCAAACGATTTGCCTATCACGATAAATGATAGAGCCATTGAACTTGAACTTTTATATATAGACGATTTAGTGGCAGAAATGCTAGACCTTTTAGAAGGCAATGGAAAGTGTTGTAATTACGATGGCTTAACGCCTGTAGCGTGCAAAGACGGACCTTATTATTTCGTTCCAACAACACATAAGGTCACGCTTGGGGAAATTGTCGATTTGCTAACTGCTTTCCATAACCAAAGCAAAACATTAATTATACCTGAAATCGCAAAAAATAGTTTTGCAAAAAAACTATATTCAACGTATTTGAGTTATTTGCCAAAAGAAAAGGTGGCGTTTGACTTAAAGATGAACGTTGATGATAGGGGTAGTTTTACCGAATTATTAAAAACCGAAAAGTGTGGACAAGTTTCTATTAATATTTCAAAACCTGGCATTACAAAAGGTCAGCATTGGCATCACACAAAGTGGGAATTTTTTATAGTTGTTTCTGGCAAGGGCTTAATTCAACAAAGAAAAATTGGCACTGATGAAGTTTTGAATTTTGAAGTAAGTGGTGATAAGATTCAGGCAGTACATATGTTGCCGGGATATACGCACAACATTATCAATCTTTCAAAAACCGAAAATTTAGTAACGGTTATGTGGGCTAACGAACAGTTTGACAGTTCTCGCCCTGATACTTTTTTTGAAATTGTAGAATAGACGTATAGTTATGAGGTGGAAAAATGGACACTAAAATTAGATTAGATTATTCAGACGTTAAATTTAAGGATAATGGCAAGTTAAAACTTTTAATTATAGTTGGAACTAGACCAGAAATTATTCGTTTATCGGCAGTTATAACAAAATGCCGTCAATATTTTGATTGCATTTTGGCGCATACTGGTCAAAATTACGATTACAACTTAAACGGAGTGTTTTTTAAGGACTTAAAACTTGATAACCCTGAAGTATATATGGATGCCGTTGGCGATGACCTTGGTGCAACGGTGGGCAATATTATTAATTGCTCTTATAAACTAATGAATCAAATCAAGCCTGATGCACTTCTTATTTTAGGGGATACTAACTCTTGTCTTTCGGCAATATCTGCAAAGAGATTACATATTCCTATTTTCCATATGGAAGCAGGAAACAGATGCAAAGACGAATGTTTGCCAGAAGAAACCAATCGACGTATAGTTGATATTATTTCAGACGTTAACATGGCGTATTCTGAACACGCTCGTAGATATTTGGCTGAGTGTGGATTGCCTAAAGAAAGGACTTACGTGACGGGTTCGCCTATGGCAGAAGTATTAGGCAACAACCTTAAAGAAATTGAAAGTTCTGACGTTTTAGAAAGACTTAAACTAAAGAAAAAGAATTATATACTCTTATCTGCACATAGAGAAGAAAATATAGACACCGAGAAAAACTTTACAAGCCTTTTCACAGCTATTAATAAGCTAGCTGAAAAGTACGATATGCCTATAGTTTACAGCTGTCACCCACGCAGTAAAAAAAGGCTTGAAGCAACCGGTTTTAAGTTGGATAAAAGAGTGGTATGCTTGCAACCATTAGGATTCCACGACTATAATAATTTGCAGATGAATGCTTTTGCAGTAGTTTCTGATAGTGGAACGTTGCCAGAAGAAAGTTCTTTCTTTACAAGCATTAAAAAACCTTTCCCTGCAGTATGCATCCGAACAAGCACCGAACGTCCTGAAGCGTTAGACAAGGCATGCTTTGTGCTTGCAGGCATTGATGAAAAACATCTTTTGCAAGCAGTTGAAATTGCTGTGGATTTAACAAATAATGATTGTCATGGAATTCCTGTTCCTGACTATATTGAAGAAAACGTTTCAACAAAGGTGGTAAAGATAATTCAGTCTTATACCGGCATTGTTGATAAAATGGTTTGGAGAAAATATTAAAATTTTCTTAAGAGGTAGGCAAAATGAATGTAGTAAGTATGATGTTTGAATTGTTGCGTTTCGACTTGTTCGAAACGGAACTTTGTGCTGACATTAAAAATGCTATTACATTAGATAATTTGCCTGACTTATATAAGCTTTCAAAAAAACATGATTTGGTGCATATAATTTCTGATGCGCTTGACAAAAATGGTTTGCTCGAAAACGAAAAGGCTAAAATAGCCTTTCTTCAAGAAAGAATTAAAGCTATTAGTCGAAGTGAAAGACAGCAATATGAGCTTGATGAAATTTGCAAAGCGTTAGAAGAAGCAAAAATTTCTTTTGTGCCATTAAAGGGCAGTGTTATTAGGGCATTATACCCTCAACCTTGGATGCGCACGAGTTGTGATATTGATATATTAGTAAAAGAAGATAGCTTGGAAGCGACTGCTCAATATTTGTGCGACAAGTTGGGGTATGATTGCAAATTTAAAAGGTCTATAAACGCATTGTCATTAAACGCACCTAGTGGCGTGCATTTAGAACTGCATTATGATTTAACAGAAGGCGATAGGTTTGGCAAAGAAGTTTTATCGCATATTTGGGATTACACCACCTTAAAAGAGGGTTATCAATATTGGTATTTACTAAATGACGACGCTTTTTACTTTTATCATATTGCACATATGGTTAAGCATTTTGAAAGTGGTGGATGTGGCGTTAGACCATTTTTAGATTTATGGTTTTTGGATAATCTTCCACAAGTTGACCTTGCAAAAAGGGACGCTCTTTTAGAGGAAGGAAAGTTATTAAAGTTTGCAAATGCTTGTAGGAAACTCAGCTGTGTTTGGTTTGGAAAAGATGCGAACAATGACGTTTCTAAACAACTAGAAGACTATATTTTGCGTGGTGGGGTCTATGGCAACGTTGAAAATCGCATTGCCGTGCAACAACAAAAAAAGGGCGGACGTTTTAAGTACGTTATGTCTAAGATATTCGTGCCTTATAAAATTTTGAAAATTCATTATCCCATTTTAGAAAAGCATCGCTATTTAATGCCTTTTATGCAAGTTAGAAGGTGGTTTAAATTGCTTTTCCGTGGCAACTTAAAAAACACTTCAAAAGATATAAAATATAGCAATAGTATAACAACGCAACAAGCTGAAAAAATGCAAACTTTTTTAAAAGATTTGGGTTTAAAATAGTGCAATCGAATATAAAAAAACAGATAACAAAAAGCATGTGGTTTTTCTAAAAAAATCATATGCTTTTAATATTTTAAATCTTTAACGGACTTGTTTTTGTTCTTTTATTTCGATAAAAGTAAAAAATACTTGCTTTTATGTCTAAATTATATTATAATAATTAACATATTTTTTATTGGTTATTTACAGAAGGAGATAATATGACACCAGAAACAATTCAAATTTTAATTTCTATGGTTTGTTATATGCTTGTTGTTTTGGGCATTGGTTTGTTCTTTGCTAAAAGGGCAAAACAAAGTTCTGACAACTATTTTTTAGGTGGCAGGTCTTTAGGCCCTTGGGTGACTGCTATGAGTGCAGAAGCATCTGATATGAGTGGTTGGCTACTAATGGGGCTTCCTGGCGTTGCTTATTGGTGTGGCCTTGCAGATGCTGCTTGGACGGCTATTGGTCTTGCTATAGGCACTTACGTAAACTGGCTTATCATTGCAAAAAGACTTCGCAATTATTCAGTTGTTGCAGGTAATTCAATCACGCTTCCTGAATTCTTTAGCAATCGTTTTAAGGAAAAGAAAAAGGTGCTTTTAAGCATTTCTGCAATATTTATACTTTTATTCTTTACAGTATATGCGGCAAGTTGTTTTGTCACTTGCGGAAAACTTTTCGGCACGCTTTTTGGCGTTGACTATCATCTTATGATGATAATTGGTGCGGCATTCGTTGTGTTCTATACCTTTATTGGTGGGTTTTTGGCAGAAAGTGCATCAGACTTTATGCAAGCAATAGTTATGATTTTTGCACTTGTTGTCGTTTTAATCGTGGGCGTTGCAAATGCTGGTGGTATAGGTCAAGTAATTGAAAACGCTAAGTCTATCGACGGATACTTTATGCTTACCGGTATGGCAAGTCCAACTGTAGATGCTAACGGTGTTCAAACGGCTTACCTTTTCGGCGATGCACAGCCTTATGGATTTTTAAGCATTATTTCAACACTCGCTTGGGGGCTTGGATACTTTGGTATGCCTCAAGTTCTCCTTCGTTTTATGGCAATTAGAAAGGCAGATGAACTTAAGCGTTCAAGAAGAATTGCAACTGTTTGGGTTGTTATATCACTTTTCGTTGCAGTTATGATTGGTATTATCGGCAGAAGTGTTTTCCCTCTTCACGATAGTCTTAACACAAAGAGTGGTGCTGAAAACGTGTTTATTACACTTTCTCAAAAATACTTACCACCACTTCTTGCAGGTGTTGTAATGGCAGGAATACTTGCCGCAACAATCAGCTCATCAGACTCGTATCTATTAATCGCTGCATCGGCATTTTCTAAAAATATTTATGGTGGATTAATTAAAAAAGATGCCTCTGACAAACAAGTTATGATAACTTCTAAGGTTGTTTTATTGATTATTGCAATAATCGGCGTGGTGATTGCATGGGATGAAAACAGCATTATCTTTACACTCGTTTCATTTGCGTGGGCAGGCTTTGGTGCAACTTTTGGGCCAGTAATGGTAATGTCTCTTTTCTGGAAGAGAATTAATCAAAAGGGCGCAGTAGCAGGCATGATAACGGGTGGTGGTATGGTATTTGTTTGGAAGCTTTTATTAAATCCACTTGGTGGCGTGTTTGCAATATACGAACTTCTTCCAGCATTTATTTTATCTACTATAGCAATAGTTGTTGTTTCACTTTTAACCGAAGCACCAAATGAAGAAATTGAAAAAGACTTTGAAAAGGTAAAACAAATGACAAAGAGCGATTTTATTGCACAAGACTAAAGTGTAATATAAAATAACAGAATTTAAGCCAGCCCAAAATAATTGGGCTGGCATATTTTTTTGTGAATCAGAGCAAATAAATAAAAACTATAAAAAAAAGGATTTTTGTGTTTTTAGTTGTAAATATATATGTGTACTATAACAAATAGTTAAATTTTGCAATCAAAAGCATAGAAATTGTTATATTTAGATAGTAATTGGGGGCAAACGTATGAAGGAAAAAACATTAAGAAAAGAAGAAATGTTCTTGTCGCCTTTCGCCTTTAAGTCGATTAACACTGTTGGTAGGCTTAGAGAAGAAACACCTTGCCCTATGCGTACGCCTTTTGAGCGTGATAGAGATAGAATAATTCATTGCAAGGCGTTTAGGCGCTTAAAAAATAAAACACAAGTTTTCTTTTCGCCAGAGGGCGACCATTATAGAACTAGGCTTACGCACACGCTTGCCGTTTCTCAAGTGGCACGTGGCATTGCAAGGGGACTTTCTCTCAACGAAGACTTAACCGAAGCTATTGCGCTTGGGCACGATTTGGGGCATACGCCTTTTGGGCATTCTGGTGAGAGAATTTTAAAAGAACTTAATCCTAAAGGTTTTGAACATAACGAGCAATCTGGCAGAGTTGTTGACTTGTTAGAAAACGATGGTTTAGGACTTAATCTAACAAGAGAGGTTGTTGATGGCATTATCAACCACAAGCTCAGCACCACGCCAAAAACACTTGAAGGCAGAGCTGTGAGTTTAGCTGATAGAATAGCATATATTAATCACGACATTGATGATGCTATAAACGGTGGGTTTATAACTATTGATGATATCCCTAAAGATTTAATTGAAACGCTAGGTAGCACTTCAAGAAGCAGAATAAACACTATGCTCAGTTCTATTTACGCAAGTAGCGAAGGGCAAAACAAGGTGGAAATGCAACCTGAAATTCACGATGCTACAATGCGACTTCGTGCTTTTTTATTTGAAAGGGTGTATAACGACAAGGCTTTTCGTGATGAAGAAGAAAGGGCAAAGCGTATGCTAACGGCACTTTATACTTATTACAAAAAGTCGCCGGAAAAAATGCCGGAATTTTATTTTAAGAGGTTAGAAATAAACGATATTGACACTGTGCTTTGCGACTATATTTCGGGCATGAGCGATATGTATGCAGTTAAATCGTTTAGCGAGATTTTTATTCCAAAAAATTGGAAGTTATAATTTGTAAAAATAGGAAGAATAATGAAAGGCTTTGATGCAAAGTTCATAGACGAACTTAAAAACAAAAACGATATAGTTGAAGTGGTTGGAAAATACGTTCAGCTTCAACAAAAAGGTGGAAACTATTGGGGTAGATGTCCTTTTCATCATGAAAAGACGGCATCATTTTCGGTTAACCCTAACGGTCAGTTCTTCTATTGTTTTGGATGCCATAAAAGTGGTGACGTTATAAGTTTTGTTATGGAAATTGAATCGCTTGACTTTAACGATGCTGTTCAATTTTTGGCAGAAAGGGTTAAAATGACACTTCCTGAAATAAAGTATGATGATGAAAAGATAAAACAGCAAAAACACCAAAAAGAAAGGGTTTTATCTTTACTTGTGGATACTGCTCGGTTTTATGCATCAAACCTTAAAAAAGAAGGGTCTATAAAGCACAAAGAATATATTTTGAAAAGAAAAATATCTTCAGAAAGTTTGGCAAGGTTTGGAATAGGGGCATCGCTTAATTTTAACGATTTGCCAAGATTCTTACTATCAAAGGGCTATACCTATGAAGAAATGACATTGTCGGGGGTTGTTGACAGTAAAGATGGAAGATATTACGACTCGCTTGGTGGCAGACTTATAATTCCGATTATAAATCAATTCAATCAAGTTGTTGCGTTTGGTGGAAGATTGCTCGAAAAGGCAGATTTTGCCAAGTATAAAAACACAAAAGAAACTTTTGTTTTTTCTAAGTCTAATAACTTATACAACCTAAACAACCTTAAAAAACTTAAAAATGAAAACGGGCTTGACGGTGTGATAATAGTTGAAGGTTATATGGACACTATTTCTTTAGTTCAAGCAGGATTTAAAAACGTTGTTGCTAGCATGGGCACTTCGCTAACCAAAGACCAAGCAAGAATACTTAAAAGATACACAGATAAAGTGTATATTTGTTATGACGGAGATTTTGCTGGGCAAAAGGCTGCAATTCGTGGCTTAGAAATTTTAAGCGAAGAAGGTTTGGAAGTTAAGGTTGTGGCACTTCCTGAAGGGCTAGACCCAGACGACGTTGTTAAAAGCTATGGTGCAGAAGGATATAGAAAGCTACTTTTAGATGCAAAGCTACTTATTGATTTTAAGCTTGATATAATCAAAAGAACTTATGACGTTAACACTGTTGATGGAAAAAGAAAGTACGTTATAAATGCCGTTAAAGTAATTCGTGAAAGCAGTTCCCCAGCCGAACAAGAAGACCTACTAAAAACTGTTAGAGACGTGTGTGGGACAAGTTTAGATGCATTAAAGAGAGAACTTTATAGCGAAGAAAGTAAAAAACCTAATATAAATGCACAAACTAAGTTATACGTAGACAATAAGGGCGATAAAATTACCATTGCTTCAAGATACGTTTTGGCATCATATCTTTTTAATAAAAATTTTGCCAAAGAAACGGATATAAGAACATTGCAGTTTGACCTAGCAGTGCATAAAGAAATTCAAAACTATATCGTGGAGATGCAAGAGAGTGCTAAGCCGGTTAAGTTTAACGATTTATACGAACTGTTATCTAACGAGTTTTTTGATGAAGTTGGCATAATTGCAGGCTTAGAGACCGAAGAGAATAGTAAACTTGACCAAGCAACCTATTTTTTTGATTGCATTAAAACAATTAAAACTGAAAGATTAAACAAAGAGATAAATAGGCTTACGGCGCTATTTGAAGTGGAAACAGACACCGAAAAAAGGCGAACGTATGCTAAAGAAATGGCAAACTTACTTGCCCAAAAGAAAAAATTAATATAGAAATTACGAGATAAAGCAGGAGGAACTTTATGGAAGAAATAATAAAAGAAAGTCAAAACGCAGAAGCTCAAGCTTCAGACGAAATTCTTTCACCAGAATTGATGGAGGTTGTTGCCGACGTAATAGTTGAAAGTAAAAAGAGTGGATGTATAAAAAGCTCAACCTTGCTTGAAAGACTTGAAAAGTTTCAAGCAACGGCACCTCAGTTTGAAGAAATTTATAAAATTCTTGATAATCAAGGCATTCAAGTTGTTGAAGAATATGAAAAGGACAAGGACTTGCTTGATCAATTATTAAAAGAAATCAGCATGGACGACCCTGTCAAAATGTATTTAAAAGACATAGGTAAAGTTCCACTTCTTCAACCAGATGAAGAAACAGAACTCGCTAAAAGAATGATGGATGGCGACGAACATGCAAAACGCCTTTTATCAGAAGCCAACCTTAGACTTGTTGTTTCTATTGCAAAGCGTTATATGGGTAGGGGCATGCAGTTTTTGGACTTGATTCAAGAAGGTAATTTAGGACTTATGAAAGCCGTTGAAAAGTTTGACTATCAAAAAGGTTTTAAGTTCTCAACGTATGCAACTTGGTGGATTAGACAAGCAATTACACGTGCTATTGCCGATCAAGCAAGAACTATTCGTATACCTGTACACATGGTTGAAACTATCAACAAGTTAATAAGGGTTTCTCGCAAACTTTTACAAGAACTTGGCAGAGAGCCTCTCCCTGAAGAAATTGCAAAAGAAATGGATATTGATGAAGCAAGGGTTAGAGAAATTCAAAAAATCGCACAAGACCCTGTATCACTTGAAACACCTATTGGTGAAGAAGAAGATAGCCATTTGTCAGACTTTATTGAGGATGAAAAGAGTGCTGCCCCAACGGACGCAGTGTCTTATACAATGCTTAAAGAACAACTTATCGGCATACTTGACACGCTTACACCAAGAGAAGAAAAGGTGCTTAGACTCCGTTATGGTTTAGATGATGGCAAACCAAGAACGTTAGAAGAAGTTGGCAAAGAGTTTAACGTCACAAGAGAACGTATCCGTCAAATTGAAGCAAAGGCGCTTAGAAAATTACGCCGTCCAACTTGTTCAAAAAGACTTAAAGAATATATTGATAAACAATAATGACAGATAGATTAGAAAAGATTTTTTCTATTATCCCACAGTGTGAAGTTTTTGCCGATATTGGCTGTGACCACGGCTATATGGCACACGCTATGCTAACTCGTGGCAAAGCAAATAAGGTTATTATCGCCGATATAAGCCAAAAATGTTTGCAAAAGGCACAAGAGTTATTATATCCTTATATAAATAATGGAAGGGCAGAAAGCATAGTTGCAAACGGATTTATGGGCCTTCCTAATAGTGACGTTGGGCTTGTTGCAGGCATGGGGGGAGAAGAAATTTGTTCCATTTTAACAGGGGCAAAAGAACTTCCTGATAAACTTGTTTTACAGCCAATGAAAAACACCGATAAAGTGCGTTTATGCGTGGTGAATTTGGGATATAAAATAGAAAAAGATTACGTTTTTAAAAGTGCAAACAAGTTTTATGATATCATGCTAGTGGTTAAGGGAAAAGACAGCTTAACCGAGCAAGAAATTGAGTTTGGTAGAGATAATATTCTTGGAAAAAACAATGATTTTTTAGAATTTATAAGCCAAAAACTCGTTAGACTAAATAGTATTTTGGCTAGCCAAGATATAAGCGTTAGCGATAGAGAAAAAATGCTAAAAACAAAGGAAAAATTAGAAAAATATGTATAACGTTAGCGATTTTATGGCATTGCTTGAGAAAATTGCACCACTTTCATTAAGCTATAAATTGATTGAAAGGGGCAGTTATGACAATAGTGGGCTTTTAGTTAAAATGTCAGATAAAGCAGATAAAATATTATTTACTTTAGACCTTTCAACTAACGCCGTTATGTATGCTGAAAACAATGGTTGCAACACTATAGTCACTCACCACCCAGCAATTTATTCGCCTATTAAATCTATTAATATAGATACCGACAAGGCGCTTGCGCTCGCATTGCAAAAAGGTTTAAATATAATTTCTATGCACCTTAACTTAGACGTTGCTAGTTGTGGAATAGATGACTATTTGTGTCAAGGCTTAGGTGGAAAAAATATAAAGATTATAGACGTGGTTGAAAGAAATTGTGGATATGGAAGGCGTGCAAAAACCCAAAAGCAATCACTTGATGAATTTGTGCAAAAGATAAAGGATAACTTTGGCACTCAAAAGATTATATATTATGGTAATAGACAGGTAGAAGAATTTGCTTCTTTTTGTGGAAGTGGTGGTAGCCACGCAGTTGAACACTTGGATGCGTTAAATAGCGTTGATACTATTGTGACGTCAGATTTAGCACATCATCAAATTAAGCAATTTATAGAGATTGAAAAAAACGTGGTTATTATTCCACATTACGCAAGCGAACAATTTGGGTTTAATAAATTTTACGAGTTGATTACAAAAAAGTTAGAAAATAAGGCACAAACGTTTTATTATTTAGATAATAGATTTATGTAAAGGAGAATAAATTATGATAAATGCTTTAAAAGAATATCAAAGCAAGGATGCAAGATTAAAAGAAATTGAAAATATCCTTTTTTCAAGCGAGGAAAGAAAGAAAAGAAATTCAGCAAAAAAATATATCTTGGGCGTTGAAGAAAACGTAAACAAGCTTGATGATAAAGCAATTGAATTAAAAGCTACGCTTGATAAAATCATTTCAGACGGCAATAAACTTTCTGAGCAACAACAAGAAATTATGCAAACTTTAGATGCTATTGAAGATGAAAAAGAAGTTCAATTTTTGATTAAAAAAATTGATGAAATACTTTCAAAAATCAAGGCGTTAAATAGTGATGCAGACAAGATTTCTAAGGAAATGCAAGCCGTTGTAAGCGAATATGAAAAAATCAAAAAAACAACAAAAGCTGCACAAGTTCAATATAAAGAAAACGCAGATAAATACAAGCAATTAGAAGGCTCTTATCAAGCAGAAAAAGAACAGCTTGAAGCCGAATTAAAAGAGCTCGGCAAAGAGGTTGAACCATCTTTAATGGAAAGATATTTAAAAAAGCGTGCAGATAAAATGTATCCTATTCTTTTTGCTGTGAAAAACGATGCGTGTGGGGCGTGCAGAATGAACCTTTCTATGTCGGATATGAACAAACTTAAAAACGGAGAAGTTATCGACTGTGAACAATGTGGAAGAATGATTTATTTAGAAAAATAATTGTTTTTTTACACAATTTAAATAAAAATTATATTTGTTAATAAAATTTGCGACTGCTAAATAATATCGGCAGTCGTATTTTTATGTCTAAAAGTAAAATTGTTGATTTTTCAACAAAATGCTTGCCAAACAATATAAAAGATGATATAATACAGCCATCAACCTAAGTAAAAAAGGGGGTATAAAATGGAAAAGTTTATTGTAAAATTTGCAGAGACTGAGCAAGAAAAAATGCAAACTTATAAACTTCGTTATAATGAACTTATTTTGGAATATAGGCCTGAAAATATAAATGAAAAGGGGTATGATATTACGCCTTATGACGAGTATGGTAAACTTGCCATATGTATTGATACCGAAACAAACCAAGTGGTAGGTTGTTATAGAATTATCACTTCTGACACTTTGCCAGTAGGTAAGCCTTTTGTTAGTGAAGGTGAATTTGACATATCGGCACTTAAAAATAGTGGGGAGAGCATTGCTGAACTTTCCCGTGCTGTTATTAAAAAAGAATATAGGGGCAGTATGGTGCTAATGCTACTTTTGCGTTTTGTTATAGGGTTTATAAAGCAAAACGGCTATAGGTATATTATAGGTGAAGCAAGTTTTTATGGAACGGATAAGGTGGCGCTTCAAAAGGAAATATCATACATTGCATATAACCACTTTAATCCTGAATACGAGATAAAGAGTTTGGATAAAAAGCAAGTGGAAATTTTGCCAAGAGAGCATTTAGATGAGATTGCAATCAAACGCAGTTTGCCACCACTAATTAGGGCATACGTTAGCTTTGGTGCTTTTTTATCAAAAGAAACTTTTTGCGATTTTGAATTTGGAAGCATAGACACTTTTGTGCTTTTAGATACAAAAAATTGCAACGATAAATACATAAATAGGTTTTTAGGATTGTAAAAGTTAAAAATTGAAAAAAACTACTAAAAGGTGGCAAAAACAGCCACCTTTTTTACGTGTAAATTTACAATAAACTACCTTGAAAAGAGTGAGCCATATATACTTATTTATTTTTAAATAAATATTTAAAATATTTTGCTGAAAGCATTGTAAAAAAACTAAGTTTTTGGTATAATTTATGTGAATACTATAATAGGGGTGCTATTTTGAACGGATTGGGAAGAGACAAGAAAGAAAAGAAGGAAAAAAGTTTAATTTTCACCAAAGAAACAAGTGGTGTTGTTTTGGTGCTTTTTTCTGCACTTTGTCTTGTTTGTTTAATAACGGAAGAAGCAGTTTTTTCTGTGCTTGGCAAGTACGTAAGTGCGTTTTTATTTGGTTGTTTTGGCTTTTTTGCCTATGCTGTTATGATTTCTCTTTTCGGACTTGGAGTGCTTTTAATAGGTGGCAAAAAAATAAACGTTTCAACTAAAAGAAAGTTCCTTATAACTGCTTTTAGCCTTGTTCTTGTTTTAATTTTGCAATTGACAACGGTTAGTTCTGCTAATCTTGATTTCGGCGAATATTTATCACTTTGTTATAATATGGGCTATAACGGAGTTTCATCTGCAAGTGCAGGTGGGCTTTTCACCGGCATAATTTGTTATTTACTTTGTAAATTGCTAACGGGTGTTGGTAGTTATGCAGTATTAAGCCTTGCGATTGCTTTATTGATATTTGTGTTTGTAAAAGACGTTATGAAGCAAGATGGTCAAAAAAGCAAAAATCAAAGCCAAAAATTCAGAAGTTCTTACGTGCAAGAAGATATTTCTGCGCAAAAAGAAATGAACGTTGAAAATAGCGTTGATGAGCAAACGGAAGAAATTAGTCAAATGGTTCAAATGCCGTCAAACTTAGCACAACAAGTAAGACAAAAACTATTTATCAATAACCCAGAAAGTTTTGCACTTAAAAACAAGCGTGAAATTCAAAAAGACGTGGGGTCAAGCCCTATTAAGCTTGAAGTTTCTGAGGGTGGGCTTAACGTTGTTCGCACAGAATATGCTAAAGCTAACACCATTAAAAAAGACGACGACTATAAAAAGAAGATTGAATATATAAAAAAACCTACCATTATTGATATGGAAAAATATTCATCTGTTGATTATTATGGAAATTCTTACATTTCAACAGCGCAAAAGGGTACAACCGTTTCAAGTTATATTTCACCAAACAAATCGTTTGAAGCAACTAAAGAAAACAATGCCGAAATTCCATTTATTGAGCACGATGACCTTGCAAAACAAACGCAAGAAGATGATAGTGTAGAAGCAAGAGCAATGGCTTTTGGCGAAAGATATTTAGGTGTTAGCGATAGTCAAGTGGAAAGCACTATTGAAGAACAAACATGCACAGAAGAAGAAAATTCGTTTGATTTTTCACAATCTATCACAAATCAAGACGTCGAAACCCAAAAAGAAAGCAGTTCGTTTGAGCAACAAGAAGTTGGGTTTACAAGCAGAACAAGCAGGTTTGACTTTGGCAGTTTGGAAAAGACTGAAGAAACCAATCCTCCTATGATTGAAGAAGAACCAGATATGGATGGCTATTCTACTTTACAGCAAGATTACACGTTAGAAGAAGATTCTTCTAGCGACGTGGCTGAATTTGATGCACGTGCAAGTGCTCATGAACAAGAGCCACCACAAACGAATATAAGGGCAAACGATAGGCTTAGAGACATTTTTGCTTCTCAAGAAGAAAAGGCTGAGTCTGTTGGGTTTACGAGCAGAGTAATTCCTGACAATAATCAATCTTCAAGGCGTTCATTCATTTTTGAAGACAAACAAGAACAACCAATAATAGAAGAACAGCCAAAGCCTGAGCCAAAACCAGCCCCACCGATAAACAGAGAATATTTCCGTCCACCGTTTGACCTTTTAGAAAGCTATGCTCAGCCATTTAGTGCAGAGCAAGAAAATCATCAAGAACGTATGGAAATTATCAAGAACACTCTTGAGGAATTTAGAATAAATGCTGAGCCACAAGATTTTGTTCAAGGTCCATCAATAACGAGATATGAAATTAAAATGCCGGCAGGTATTTCAGTTAAAAACGTGTTAAAGTATGATGATGACCTTAAAATGCGTCTTTCGGCAAGAAACGGCGTTAGAATAGAAGCACCAATTCCTGGCAAGAACTTAGTTGGTATTGAGGTTGCAAATAACGTTAGAGTGACCGTTGGCTTAAAAGAAGTTATGGAAGGCCTAGTTGGGAAAAAAGAAAAGGCTGGCTCCATTATGTTTGCTCTCGGCAAAGATATTGTAGGAAACGCAATTAGCGATGACCTAACAAAAGGTCCACACTATTTAATTGCAGGGGCAACCGGCTCTGGAAAGAGTGTGTGCTTACACGTTATGCTCGTAAGTATGCTTATGAGATATAGTCCAGAAGAACTAAAACTCGTGTTAGTTGACCCTAAATGCGTTGAGTTTAGAAAATACGAACATTTGCCACATTTATTAGTTGACGAAATTATAACCGAACCAAAGCGTGCGCTAAGTCTGTTGCAATGGGCTTATGATGAAACAAACAGAAGAAACGAAATGTTTACAGCTTGTGGTGGACATATAAGCAATATCGACGATTATAACTCAATGATTGCAAACGAAACGACGGCAAAACTTCCTAGAATAGTGTTTGTTATAGACGAACTTGCAGACCTTATGGAAGCGTGCAAAAAAGATTTAGAAACAAGGATTAGAATGATTGCCGCAAAATCACGTTCAGCCGGCATACACTTAGTTCTTGCAACTCAACGTCCTTCAGTTGACGTTATCACGGGCACAATTAAGGCAAACTTGCCATCTAGAATTGCGCTAAAGGTTATGAACTTTGCCGATTCGCAAACTATTCTTAGTGGTGGTGGTGCTGAAAAACTTTTGGGGCTTGGCGATATGCTTTATAAAAACTCTACGATGGGTGAATATGAGCGTTATCAAGGCGCTTATATTAGTGGCAGAGAAATTTCAAATATAGTTGAGTATATCAAAGAAAAGAATACTGCTTATTTTGATGATGAAATTATGCAATTTTTGGATAAGGAAACACGTCCACAAACAGAAGAAAGTTCTACTAGTGAAGAAGGCGTGGCAGAGGAATTTAACGATTTCTTCTTAAAGGCACTTTGGTTTGCCGTTAAAACGGGAACGGTTTCAATTTCGTCATTACAAAGAAGATTTTCTTTGGGATATCCAAGAGCAGGAAGCATTATTGACAAAATGGAACAAAAAGGATTTATTTCGCCTAACGAAGGTGGAAAGGCAAGAAGGGTGCTCATTTCGCAAGAAGAATATATTTCAAGATTTGGACCTGGCATAGAAGAATATTAATATGAAACAAGTTTTTGATAAAAAAATCGGCGTTATTTCGCTCGGCTGTGATAAAAACAGGGTAGATACTGAAAAAATGCTTGCCATACTTTCAACAAGGCATACTTTAACTGCTGATTTTGATAATGCTGAAGTTTTAATAGTAAACACCTGTGCGTTTTTAGAAAGCGCAAGAAAGGAAGCCATTGAAGAAATTCTGATGGCGATAAATAGCAAAACTAATAGTGGACAAAAGATTATAGTCACTGGGTGTTTGCCACAATTATTTACCCACCAAATAAAAGATGAGCTATTAGAAGTTGATGCATTTTTAGGCGTTAGTGACTATGCTGAAATTTTACAAGTTATAGATGCTATTTATGCTGGCGAAAGGGTGATTAAAGTTGGAGAGCCAAGAGGCGAGTGTGGAAAGCAAAGAGTTCTTACTACGGATGGATATGCATATCTAAAAATTGCAGACGGCTGTTCTAATCACTGTACATATTGTTTAATACCATCTATTAGGGGCAAATATCGTTCTGTTCAAATGGCAGACTTATTAGAAGAAGCAAAATCTTTAGGAAAGGTTAGCGAACTTATTTTGGTTGCTCAAGACACGGCTAAATACGGCTTAGATTTAGATGAAAACACCACTTTAACAACTTTGATTAAAAACTTATCTAAACTTGAAAACGTAAAGGCTATAAGACTACTTTATTGTTATCCAGAAAATATAACGGATGAACTTATTGATGAAATAGCAAAAAATCCAAAAGTTATTAAGTATATAGATATGCCACTCCAACATGCTGATGATAAAGTTCTTAAGCTTATGAATAGAAAAGGCACGGGCGAGGGATATCTAAAGCTTATTGAAAAATTAAGAAAAAATATTAAAGGAATAGCAATTCGTTCTACCTTTATAACGGGTTTTCCTAGAGAGAGCGAACAAGCGTTTAACAATTTGTGCGAGTTTTTATTAAAAGCAAAACTCTTTAACGCAGGATTTTTTAAGTATAGCAGAGAAGAAGGCACACCAGCTTATAAACTTGATGGGCAAATCCCTGCAAAAATAAAAAATCAAAGGTTAAGAAAGCTCTATTCTTTGCAAAAAAAAGTGGTTAAAGAAAACTATAAAACACTTTTAGGAAAAACCATTAAAGTTGTTGCAGAAGGCTTTGATGCCGACCAACTTGTATATTTTGGAAGGGCATATTTCAATGCGCCGGATATTGATGGAAAGGTTTATTTCTTTTCGGACGATGAAATAAACTACGGGCATACTTATGATGTAAAAATTATCAAGTCAACAGGGTATGACTTGTATGGAGAAAGACAATGAATTTACCAAACAAACTAACAATTTTAAGGCTTATAATGATACCGCTATTTGTTCTAACTTTTTATTTAACGGTTTTGCCTTATAATTATTTGATTTCAGCTGTTATCTTTTTGCTTGCTGCATTTACCGATTTTTTGGATGGATACATTGCAAGAAAATATAGTCTTGTCACAAATCTCGGCAAATTTTTAGACCCTATTGCAGACAAAGTGCTTGTTTCAACGGCGCTTATAGTTATGCTACTTCCTATGCCTAGTGAAAATGCAATAATTCCATTTTATGGTGCTATTGCCGTTGCTATTATTCTTGCAAGAGAACTAATTGTAAGTGGATTTAGAATTGTAGCAGCATCAAACGGAAAGGTTTTGGCTGCCGATAAGTCTGGCAAGGTTAAAACCTTTGTTCAGGATATCGCAGTTGTTGTGCTACTTCTCAGTGCTGATTTTATGCCGGGTCTTTATTCAACCTTAAATATTGTGGGGCTTGGCTTTTTAGGATTAGCAACACTTTTAACAATTTATTCGGGTATAGAGTGTATTGTTAAAAATATTGACGTGCTAAAGGAAAATAAATAAAAACAAAATGAAAAGTGCACTTATATTTTTTAGAAACTTAAAGGCTGAACTTGACGGCGATTATTTTACTAGCTTGCTAGGTGTGTTTAGCAGTGGTGGACTTACTATTGACACCATTGAAATTTTATCACATACCGATGATTTAGGTTTTAAACGTAGGCTTAGCGAGTTTAAGGATATGTTTGATAATTTAATCATAGTTGGTGGAGATGCCGTTGGATTTAACCTAAAAAATATAATTGCAGAAACTTTTGACACACCACTTGTAGAAAATGAAAATGCAAGAAATTTTTTAGACGCCGTTTCAAAGGTAAACGCAATAGACTACCCAGATGATTTTGCCCTTTTGCCAATTGAGGGGGTGGTTATACCTAACATCTACGGTGGATTTCAAGGCTTTATACTAGATAGCAACGAAATAACACTTTCAGTTCTTCCGTTTGATTATAAAGAAGTTAAAACTATGAGCGATAAATACGTTGTGCCTTATCTTGAAAACAAGCTTGGCATTAAAAAAACTCGCTTAACACTAAAATATTTTGGAGATATTACCAAACTTAAACAAACACTTAATCAAGCAGAAGTGCTTTGCGAACAAGGATTTTACTATACCATTTTTGAGAAGTTTGGAGATAAAACAATAGACTTGTTTTTTGATTACGACACCTTAGAAGAAACAAAAAAACAAGTTGTAAGATACGTTGTGTCCTCATTAAAGGATAATATTTACGCTGAGTATGACACAA
>JAZKZI010000010.1:0-2113 GCA_045612585.1 Christensenellaceae bacterium
CTTTGAAAGCCAAAGAATTTACGACAAGGGCGAAGAATTTAGAAAAGAAGGCGTTCCAGAAGGATATTATGAAATTCCACTTGGCGAACCAGATATCAAGAGAGTTGGTAGCGACGTGACAATTCTTACAATCGGTGCAACACTCTATAGAGCAATGGATGCTGCTAAGGTTCTTTCTGAAAAATACGGCGTTGAAGCTGAAGTTATCGATGCAAGGTCAATCGTTCCATTCAACTACGAAAAGGTTGTTGAATCAGTTAAGAAGACAGGCAGAATTATCCTTGCTTCTGACGCTTGTGCTAGAGGTAGTATCCTTAACGACTTCGCTAGAAATATCAGCGAACTCTGCTTCGATTATCTTGATGCACCAGCTGTTGTTTGTGGCGCAAAGAACTGGATTACTCCTCCATTTGAATTCGATGCTGAATTCTTCCCACAAGCAGAATGGATTATCGACTGCATTAACGATAAGATTTTACCACTCAAAGGACATATTAGCACAACTAATACTTCTGATGCAGAAGCACTTAGAAAAGCTAAGAAGGGTGTTTAATCTACACAAACAATAAAAGGAAGGGGGTGGGTTTACCACCCCCTTTTTTGATAAAAATTTAATTAAATGTTAATTATGTGCAAAATTGTTTTTGCACATTTAGGAAAAACTATGTCAAAATTTTATTTTATAACACACGATAATACCGATGCGTATTTTAATTTAGCATCGGAAGAATACCTACTTAAACAAACTGATGGCTATTACATTTACCTTTGGGTAAACGATAGGGCTGTTATTGTTGGAACAAACCAAAACGCCATAGAAGAAGTTAACCTTGCTTATACCGAAAAGGCAGGCGTAAAGGTGGTTAGAAGGCTTACAGGGGGTGGAACAGTCTATCATGACAAAGGAAATATCTGTTATACCGTTATTGCCCCTTATAACCAAAATGAAGAGCATTATAAAAAGTTTACTGCACCGATTATAGAGTATCTTAATAGTCTAGGCGTAGATGCTAAGTTTAGTGGCAGAAACGATATAACCATTGATGATAAAAAGATTTCAGGCAACGCTCAAACCATTTATAAAGATAGAATTATGCATCACGGCACAATACTATTTAACACCGATAGCAGTGAACTTGCAAGCTGTTTAAATCCATCAAAGCTTAAAATGCAAAGCAAGGGCATAAAATCGGTTAGGGCAAGGGTGACAAACGTTATAGACCACCTTGAGCAAAAAATGAGTGTAGATGAGTTTAGAATGGGGCTTAAAAACCAATTCTTAAAGACTTGTACCCCTTATGAATTTACTGATGAGGACTTAAATGCTATAAATAAACTTGTAGATGAAAAATATTCAAAATACGAGTGGAATATCGGTCGTTCGCCCGTGGGCACAAACGTGTTTAGTGACAAGTTTGAATTTGGTATTTTTACACTTTCTTTTTCAACAAAAAACGGCACGGTTTGTGATGCTGAAATATTTGGCGACTTTTTTGAGAAAAAAGATGTTAAAGAGTTTGCTAGCACCCTAAACGGCATAAAGTTTAGCAAAACTGATTTTGAAAAGGCATTTAGTAATATTGGTGACTATATTAATGGTGCTGATTCTAAAGAAATCGTGGATAAAATTTTTGAGTAATTGTTTTTTCTTTGAAATAAAAAAGGCAAAAATAGAAAAATCTATCTTTGCCCACGAACGTCAACGTTTATTTTTAAATTTAATTTTGATAAAAAATTATCTTTATATTGGCTGTATTTGCTATGATTATAGCGATACAGCTTTTCTTTTATTTTAAGCAAATCGCACCCAGAGGATATCGACTTGTTTACAAGACTTATAATATTTTCCGTAAGCAAGCGTTCGGTTCTTTCAATAAGAGGCTTAGGCAAAGGTGTGTTTGAAGAAAGTGAATCTTCGGAGTTGGTTGTAAAAACGTCACTCACTTTGCAAAAAAGCGATAAATTAAACTCCAAGTCAATGCCGTTGTCTTTTGCTTTTACTTTTAGTGAGTGGCTGTCGGTCATAACGTTTAGCAAATAGTTGCATTCTTTTCCGTTTAAAGGTACGTTGTTTACAGCAATGCTTGTTCCGTTAATCTTCTCGCTAAAAGCA
>JAZKZI010000011.1:0-37847 GCA_045612585.1 Christensenellaceae bacterium
TAAGGGAAGAAAGACCAAAAGTACACCTTAAAGTACTCGATAAGTTGGGATTTAATGACCTGTTGGCTTAGTTAAAACAAATATATTGTCTTTTGAGTCTCCATCTTCGGATTTAATAATTACATAATTATCTGCAATTATAATGACAGGCATGTACTGATAATTCAGATGAGCTATAGCTTCTTCGTACGAACAAAATTCTCCCTCTATTTTGGATAGAGAAATAACGTATACATCTTTGGATATATTAAAATGCATATTTAAATTACCGGCATTACACCTATATTGAATAAAGTTGTTTTTAATAATATTTTCAACATCGTGAGAAAATCTCAACAAGGCATATTCTCTTTTTTTAGAATTTGCAAATTCATAAATTAAGCGTTCTTTCTTTTCTCGAACTATATAAGTATTAAGAAAATTCAATTCTAATGCATTATCCATATAATCCCCTTTTTTACTTGCACAAATTCTGGATTTTCGGTGAGTTTATTATATCACACTATCGTAAATAAATCAAGGCGTAAGCCTTGTATGGAATCCGCAACTTGTTGCGGTATGGAATCACGGCAACGCCGTGTATGGCATCAAGCCGCAGGAACTTTATTCTATACGCGCTTCGCGCAATGCCATGCGCGACTTCGTCGGGGTTCCATACAACGCGCGAGGCGCGTTGATTCCATACCAAGCCTGCGGCTTGGATAACAAAAAAAGGAACTTTTGGTAGACAAAAGTTCCTTTTTTGTTGGCAGGGGTAGATGGATTCGAACCAACGAAGTGACGGAGTCAGAGTCCGTTGCCTTACCGCTTGGCGATACCCCTATTACTTTTTTTATTTTATCAAATCATTTATTTTTTATCAAGTGTTTTTTCCTAATTTTATTGATTATGTTTTATTTGTATGTTAAAATAAAAATATATTATTTTTAAGGAGCAATTATGCTTGATTCTTTTGATTATAAAGAGCCACAATGCAAGCTTTGTGATGGCAAATCTTTTTATTATCCAGATGAAAATGCGCCAAAAGGACGAATACCCGTTAGCAGAATCATTCAAAAACTTGATGCTTGCTATAATAAAAACGACTACGTTGAAGCAGGTAGATTGCTTTTTTATTGGCAAAAAGAAGCACAAAGCCTACTTGACCTTCAAGGCGAACTATCAATTGTAAATGAACTTTTGGGGCATTTAAGAAAAATAAACGACAAAGATAATGGTCTTAAAGCAATAGATAGAGCAAACGAACTTATATCTTTGCTTAAGGCTGAAGGCAACTTTTCATCTGCAACTATTTATCTTAATATGGCAACCACCCTTAAAGCATTTAATAAGCCACAAAAGGCACTTGCCCTATATGATAAGGCTTTTGAAATTTACACAAAAAATGGCGATAAAAGTAATCCTTATTTAGCAGGTTTTTATAACAACAAGGCTCTTACTTTAGTTGACCTTTTAGACTATCAAGGTGCTGAAGTGTGTTATCTAAATGCACTTAAATATTTAATAAATACTGAAAATCAACTGACAGATGGTGCTATTACATATGTAAACATGGCACACCTATACGATAAAATGCAAGATAGAACTAAAGTTGTTGACTCTTTATTTAAGGCTTTTGGTCTCTTAACTGATGAAAATATAGTTAAAAATGGATATTATGCTTACGTTTTAGAAAAATGTGCGCCATCTTTTAGAGAGTTTGGTTATGAAAAGATTGCTGATGATTTTATAAAACTTAGTGGAGAAATTTATGAAAGGGCTTGACGTTGCTTATAATTATTACTTAGAATATGGCAAACCTATGCTTAAAAATGAGTTTGGTGATGTTTTTGACAAAATCACCGTTGGGCTTGTGGGAGAAGGCTCTGAGTGTTATGGTTATGACGATTTAACTAGCCAAGACCATGATTTTGATATGGGCTTTTGCATGTTTATAACCCAAAAGGATTATGATGAGTTTGGTTTTAAGTTAGAAAGAGCATATTCAAAATTGCCACGAGAATATATGGGATTTAAACGCAAGATTTTAAGCCCTGTTGGTGGAAATCGCCGTGGAGTTATAATAGCCCAAGATTTTTATAAAAAATTTTTGGGAGTTAGTGATATTCCAAACGATATAAATTGGTGGTTTTTTGTGCCAGAACACTCTCTTTCGACAGCCACAAACGGCAAAATTTTTACTGACAATAACGGGGCTTTTATGCAAGTTAGAAAATCTTTGCTCAAAGGCTATCCACAAGACGTTAAACTGAAAAAACTTGCCAAGCATTTAATTCTTGCTGGGCAGTCTGGACAATATAACTATTCTAGATGCATATCTCACGGCGAAAGAGGAAGCGCAAGCCTTGCTATTTGCGAGTTTGTTAAGCACTATATGTCTGCCGTTTACCTACTAAACAACACTTACCAACCTTTTTATAAATGGGCTTTTAAGGGGCTTAGAAATTTACCAATTCTTTGCGAGTGCGAAACGGCACTTGAAGGACTTTTAGAATACGGCAACAATAGTAGCGAAAGCAAGCTTAAGTGCGAGATTATTGAGGATTTATCTTCAATGCTTATAAATGAACTTAAAAGACAAAACCTTAGCGACGCAACTTGCTATAACCTTGAAACGCATGCATACTCTATCACCGATAAAATTCAAAATGCAGAGATTAGAAATATGCATATTATGGAAGGCTAATATAAACAATAGCAATATATATAAACAAACTATAAAAAACAAAAATCGGTTTTAATAAACCGATTTTTTAATTTATTTATTCTTTTAGCAATTTTTTATCAAGAATAACCCCTTCACTAGCCTTGTATTTTATTAACCAATCAATATATTCTTGTCTTTCTTCAACAAGTTTTGCTTTACCAGACGTTATATACTCTACAAGCTGAGCGTTATCATCAATGCCCTCTGGAATATAAATGCCTGCCGTCACGGGTTGACCAGGGTCATGAAAATCCGTTCCACTCATTTCAATTAAATTATTTGCTTTGCAAAACTCTTTTGCAGGCACGTTGTTGTTTACGTGATGAAAATGTCCGTTAAAACTTTCAGCACCATGCATAAACCTTGCATCACCTACTTTTACACCCTGTCTAAAAGGGTGCGTTTGATACATGAAAAATCCGTTTGTATTTGCAATCTTAAAAAGTTCTTCTTGAGTAAACTCCCAAAGATTAGCATTATCAAGCAAAAAGTTTTTATCAAAGCCATAAAGCATATATTCAGTGCTATCGCTGTTAAGCCTTACCTCAGCGCCATAAAACACCTTCATTTCATATTTTTTGCCCATTTCAATTGCTTGTTCAATCAGTGAATAAAAATATTTTGCATAATCTCTAAAGTTAGTAAAATTATGACTTTTATATTCAGAATATGAATAATGATTTGTGACCACTATTCCACCATATCCAAACTTTTTGAAGTGCTGAAAAATTTCTTCTAACGGGCATAATGCGCACCAACTTCCACCCGTGTGTGCATGTGTTTCAATCTTTATCATAAATATTCTCTTAAGTCCTTAAAATAATCTAGTTTTATGCATTTATTCACTGCTAAATATAGTGCCGAAGTATCAAATCTTGCATCGTGAAAGGAAGATTTAGCTTGAAATAAAGCATCTGCTTGCATGCTAATATCAGCATCTGAAATCCCAACAAAATCACATAATTCGCTAAGCTTTGGATATTTATAGCCACTGCCACTCTTTCTTAAAAGTTTGCAAATGGGCGTAGACTTTTTCATTGAGCAAAATTCGTTGTTGACGTAAAAAGTTTGACCTAACCTTTCATATTCTTTTCGCATAAAAGAAAAATCAAAATTAGTATTATGTGCGCATATCAAATCTGACTTTTCAAAATCAGCACTTATTTCATCATAAAAGTCACAAAAACCTTTGCCAAGCGACAACTCTTTTAATTTTTGCACAGAAAAGCCGTGCACAGCAAGTGCACTTGGCTCAACATAATCAACGCTAAAGAAAAAGTTTTTGGCTTTTACCTTTTCTTTAGTTTGCATAACGTATGATAATTGGCAAATTTGCCCAGGATATAGTCCTGTCGTTTCGGTGTCAAAAAAAAGTATCATAATTTTAACGTGTTTGGTTTTTTTCACGAGTCATAGTTTGTTTATCACAAGTTTTCATTTTGCTAAACTTCTAAAAAACCACAACTGTTTAAGTGAAAAACCATAATATTAATATAAAGGGCAAAACGAATAACCGTCTTGCCCCGCTAAAGTTTTTATTCTTTTACTAAATCTTTGTATGCATCTTGATATTTGACAACAACTTGTGAGTTGTTTGCATATTGACTGTAAATTTCTTGAGTTGCATTGTTATATGCATCTGCCAAATACGTTGCTGCAAGTTTGTTATACAAAACGTATAGATAACTATCTGTATCTTTATAATCCTTAAAGTTTTCTACCATATAGTTAAATTCTTCTTCCCAAGTTGTTATATTGCTGTTAGAGAACTTAAACTCTTTGCTTAAATATTGTTCTAAAGTTGGATAAGAATATCCATTTCCGAAATATTCAGAGAAGAACATAATGTGATAGCCATGGTCTGTTGCTACAAGCATAAATGTTTTTTCATCTTTTTTGATGAGCTCTCTGCCAACTTCAGCAAATTCTAACATCCATTCTTCTTCTTCAGTGCCGTCAACTTGTGGTTTAATTGCATAACCCTTGTATGTGTTTAATGCAGCATCGCTATCATCTTGAGAGAAAGCAAAAATTAATTCTTTAACTCTCTTATCATAATCAGCATTTACCGTTGTTGCAGTATATTCAGAACGGTCACTTACCGTTGAAACGTTTGCTGTGCCATCATATAAGTATTCATTTATGATAGAAAGAATTTCGCTTAAACTAAATTTCTTAACATCATCAACACGATATCTTGGAGAATAATCATCATTGTTTACGTCTTGATCATTTAAGTGTGTCACACTTCCAAAGAAAGGCAAACTTTGCTCACTATAAAGTGTATAATCACCTGTAAACGCCTTGTCATATCCTTTAATTGCAGTTGTGTTGCTACCAAAATCAAATTTAGATTCAATCCAACTTCTTCTTTGGTCTTGAGCTTTTATGTTTTCAAAAATTGCTGCCCTATCTGCTCTATAAACACTGTTTTCATAAGAAGAAGTTCCATTGTCAGTTTTATACTTGTCTTTTAATTCTTTTAAGTCACTTGCCATATCATCATCAGCTTTTAACAAAATGTGATATACCATGCCATATCCATCTTGGCCACTTAAAACAGGAGTTTCAGCACTTGCACTTCCAAGAGTTCCTTCAAAAGCCACAGATGATGCACCTGCTTGTTCGTTATATAACTTTTCGTATTCTGCCTTTACTTTATCATAGTTAATAATGCTACGAGCTTCTTTTTCAATGCTTTCTTGAAGTTTTTGAACTATCTTTTCTTCTTGATAAGATGTTAAAATTTGATTAAAATATTCTGTAGTTTCAATTTGACCATATACGTAGCTACCCAAAAGGTCGCTTGCCTTCATTGCGTTGATAGCTTTTATATATGCATTGTATTTATTCAATACCACGTCGTTCCAAAAACCATCAATATATTTTTGTTTGTTAACGTCTGAAATTTCAGTGTTTATTGTTGCGCCAGTTGGAACGGCTCTGATAGTTCCAGAATAAGTGTCGCCCACCTTATCTTCAGGCTTATCTTTAACGTATTCGTCAATAAATTCTTCAAACCTTAAATATGCGTTATACTTGCAATCAAGTTCTTCTTTATCATCAAGATAAGTTTCAAGTTGCCATTTGTTATCAGCATTTACGTTAGCCGTTTTATCTGCAAAATATTTCATTGAATATTGAACGAGAACGGCATTTTGAATTATAGAATCTATAATGTCTTCAAAAAGTTCCCCTTTTGGCGTTGCGAAATCTCCATTTGTGCTAACGTAATTATTATAAGCAAGAACAACGTCTCTTTTATAAATTGTTTTCATTGGCGCATCATCAATTTTAACTGTTGCGACCTTTTGAGCCATATCCCTTTCAGTATTTACAGTTATAAGTCCACATCCAAAAAGTGATGATAGGCACAAAACGCCCACCAATAAAATTGTTGTTATAGTAACGAAAAACTTTCTCATATACAGTCTCCCAAAGAAGTCTTTATAATAATATCTAGTAAATTATATACTATCTATGAAATTTTTGCAAGTATTTAAGTGATTTTTTTAGTGTTATGCTAAATTTTTATTAGTTTTTTACGGCACAAATTAAAAACGCTCTTACAATTTTTAACATATCGGCATTTGTTTGACCATTTTTTAAGAATTCAATGGCTGGCTCTACTGACATTGCAATTTTAACCGAGTCACTAAACTTATCCATTGCCCCTTGCAATTTCTCTGATGAAAAAACAGAAAAATCGCTCATAATTATTGAAGTTTGGTCTTTGCTGATAACTATTTTTTTAACGCCAAGTTTTGTGCCAAGCATCTTGACAATGGCAATGTTAATAAGGTTATCCGTTTCTTCTGGTAAGATTCCATAAGCATCTTCGATTGAATTTCTAAACTCAACTTCTCTTTCTAATGAAGAAATTTCTGCAATTTCTTTGTATGCATCCATTTTTAAGACGTTGCTATCAATATAAGAATCAGGGATAAATGCCGAAAGCCTTACGTCGAGTTCTGGCACAACTTCTTCTTTTCCTGCAATTTCTTCTCTTAATAGTTTTGAATAAAGTTCATAGCCGATTTTATCCATATGCCCGTGTTGCTGTGCACCTAAAATATTGCCTGCGCCCCTAATCTCCAAATCGCGCATTGCAATCTTTATTCCACTTCCCATTTCAGTAAATTCAACTATTGCATTTAGTCTTTCAAATGCATTTTGAGATAATATTTTTTCCCTTTTAAATGTAAAGTATGCATATGCTAGCCTATCGCTTCTGCCAACCCTACCCTTTAATTGATAAAGCGTTGAAAGCCCAAGCTTATCGGCATCTATAACTATAAGTGTGTTGGCTTTAGGAAGGTCTATTCCGTTTTCTATTATAGTAGTGGATATAAGCACGTCGCTTTCACCATGGTAGAATTTCATTATGCTTTGTTCCATAACTTTTTCATCCATTTGTCCGTGCACAACAGTAAGTTTTGCATTAGGCAAAAGATTCTCTACACTTTTTGCAAAGCTAAATATGCTATCAACCCTATTATAAAGTATAAATGCTTGACCACCCCTATTAATTTCTCTTGTCAAAGCGTCTTTAATAAGCATATCCGTTTGTTCACAAACGTAAGTTTGCACAGGTAAACGTTTTTTAGGTGGTGTGTTAATTGTGCTTATAGACCTTATGCCCGAAAGGGACATATGAAGCGTTCGTGGAATAGGTGTTGCCGTAAGTGTAATGGCATCTATATTGCTTTTGAGTAGCTTAATCTTTTCTTTATGCTCAACGCCAAACCTTTGTTCTTCATCAAGCACCAATAGCCCTAAATCCTTAAAGGCAACGTCCTTGCTAAGAAGTCTATGCGTACCTATTACTAAATCGACGTCTCCGTTTTTTAAATCTTGAATTATTTTATCTTGTTCTCTAGCGCTTTTAAACCTATTTAACACGGCAATTTTTACTCCAAAATCACTAAATCTTTGTATAGCCGTGTTGTAATGTTGTTCGGTGAGGATTGTTGTTGGTGCAAGAAAAGCCACTTGTTTTCCATCAGCAATTGCTCTAAACACTGCTCTAAACGCAACTTCTGTTTTGCCAAACCCAACGTCGCCACAAACAAGCCTATCCATAACCTTGCCACTTGTCATATCGTTTTTGATGTCTTGGTTTGCAATAATTTGGTCAGGGGTGTCTTCAAAAGGAAATTTACTCTCAAAAATACCCTCTAATTCTTCATCGCTATTAAACTTATAGCCCTTTGATTCTTCACGCTCTTGATAAAGTTTTTTTAAGTCAAAGGACATTTTTTTAATGCTCTCTTTAACTCGCTTTTTTACGTTTTCAAAGTCTTTGCCACCAATTTTAGAAAGTCGTGGCTTTTTATCGCTTCCTAGATACCTTGTGAGAATATCCATTTGCTCGACAGGTATATATAAAACGTCTCCACCATAATATTCCACGGCAACGTAGTCTTTGGTGCCTTCGGTTGAACTAATTTTTTTGTTTCCTAGCACCCTGCCTATGCCGTGAGTTTCGTGAACGCAATAATCCCCCACTTCTGGCGCAGAGAAAAACGTTTGCTTGCTTTTTTTAATTCTTGAGCCTGATGCTTTTGCAAAAAGATTGCCACTGCCTATAACAACCGTCTTTTCTTCGTGGAAAATAAAGCCTTTTTCAAGTTTTTGTAGCCTTATATCAACGCCCCTTAAGTCGCCGTCAGTCTCAATGGCAGATGCAATGCCTTTTAATGAAAGTTCAAAGTTAAACTTATCTGCTCTTTTTACGTCACCCGTGCAAACCGTTATTGAATAACCAGACTTTAGCCAGTTGTCAATATCTACAAAAACTTCTTTAAAATCGAGTTGATAATTGGCAACGCCTGAGTTTTGTGGGTTTATAATTTTAAGTGGATTAAAAAATGGAACTAAAGTTGATAAAGTTTGCATTGCAACAAGCCTAAACTTCTTTAGCCCTGCTTTAAGCCCCTCAATGTCCATTAAGTTTTTGCTAGCAAACGAAAAGACTTCTCCACCTTCTACTAACGACTTATATCTCTCGCTAAATTCGGTGTAGTTTAAGTTTGCCACTTCGTTAATTAGTTTTGGTTCATCAAAAACAACCACCGTTTCTCTTGGCAATAAATCGAAAATGGTTGCGCAATCTTTTGACAAAACACCAAGCACTTCAAGCCTGTCATAAGACTTTGTTTCAAGTAATAGTTCAATGTCGTCTAAAAGTTCACGCCTTCTTTGCTTTTGATTTTTGTTAGAACTTTCAATTTCTTTTATTAATGTTTTCTTAAAATCATTTACGTCATCATCAGCAAAGATAAACTCGGTTGCTTGCAATATTTTTATTTTATCTAAGTATCCTAAATTTTGCCTTGTTTCAACGTCGTATTCTTTAATAGCTTCAACGGTATCCCCAAAAAAGTCTATGCGATAAGGGTTTTTAGAATTTATTGCAAAAATATCTATAATATCGCCCCTAACCGAAAAGGTCCCAACTGAAGCGACAGTATCTACCCTTTGATAACCCAACTTTATTAGTTGCTTTATAGCATCAGTTTGCATAAACTCGCCATTTTTTTCTAAACTTAAACTACAAAGTTTTTTAGGTGCCGTTTGCATAAGAGTCTCAGGCAAAACAATAACCACGTCTGCGCTATTTATATTATCTAGCGCACTAATTCTTTCATAACTATTATCCCTTGAAAAAGCCTTTGTCATTAAAAGAAGTTCATCTTTTGGTGGGATAATAACGGCAGATTTTCCTGCAATTTCATTAACGGCTTTTAGCACAGAGTGTGCCGATATTATATCTTTTGCAATATATAAAACTTTGTCATCTAACAGCGAAGTTAAATAATGCTTAAAAGATTCAGACACGCCAAAAACCGCCAAAGGTATGCCTTGGCGGATAGACGAGCAAAATTCACTTAAAGAATTTTCTCTATTTTTTAGTGCTAAAAGTTTGTTGAGCATAATTTACCTAGATAAAAAAGTCCTATGCCTTTTTGTTATAATTCTGCATTATCTGCTCTAAATCTTTAGAATATGCAAACTCGTAAAGCGCATTTGCAGAGTGCGTTAAAGTTTGCTCGAATATAGGCTTATCATTAGCAGAAATTCCAGAAAGCACGTAGTTTATTAGTGGAATTTGCATCTCTCCTAATGGCTTAAAGCCTATTCTTATGCGTGGAAAATTACTATTCCCTAATTTTGCGATAATATCACGCATGCCGTTATGTGTTCCAGCAGAGCCATCTTTTCTTATTCTCACACTGCCCACACTTATATCAAAGTCATCATATACAACTATTAAGTCTTTACTATCTATCTTGTAAAACTTAACAAGTTCACTAACGCTATCACCACTTAAGTTCATATACGTTTGTGGCTTTGCAATTATAACCTTTTGATTTTTGCACCTAGTTTCTGCAATAAGCGCTTTGCATTGCGTTTTATTAAAACTTATGCCAAGTTTTTCAGCTAGTTTATCCACGCACATAAAACCTAGGTTATGAAAGGTGTTTTTATACTTGTCATCTGGATTGCCCAATCCGACAATTAATTTCATATATCTCTCCAATAAAAAAGCCGTTTTTTTCAAACGGCTTCTTCTTTTAGTAAATAATTATTCGTAAATTGCTGAAAGCGAAGAATCCGAATAGATGGATGTGATTGCCTTAGCAATGAGTTTTGCAACTGATAAAACCTTAACCTTTGGATTGTTTCTAACTTCTTCTGGAAGGTCAATAGTATCTAAAACAACAACTTCTTTGATAGGTGATGCCGTTAATCTTTCCATTGCAGGGCCACTTAATACGCCGTGTGTACAACATGCATAAACTTCTTTTGCACCATTGTTTACAAGTGCTTGTGCACCTTGGCAAATTGTGCCTGCAGTGTCAATCATATCATCGAGCATTACGCAACATTTACCTTTTACGTCACCGATAACGTTCATAACTTCAATTGCGTTAGCCTTAGGGCGACGCTTATCAACGATTGCAAGTGATGCATCTACTCTTGAAGCAAAGTTTCTTGCTCTACCTACAGAGCCAACGTCTGGTGAAACAACTACCCAGTTTTCGTCCATTCTCTTTTTGAAATATTTTGCTAAGATTGGCGCACCGTAAAGGTGGTCAACAGGAATATCAAAAAATCCTTGGATTTGTGCTGCGTGAAGGTCCATTGTCAAAACTCTGTCAGCGCCTGCACTTGTTAAGATATCAGCCACAAGCTTTGCTGTGATTGGGTCTCTTGGACGAGCTTTTCTATCTTGTCTAGCATAGCCGAAGTATGGAATAACTGCTGTAATTCTGCCTGCAGAAGCTCTCTTACAAGCATCAATCATGATAAGAAGTTCCATAAGATTGTCGTGTACAGGCATTGCCGTTGATTGAACGATAAATACGTCTCTGCCTCTAACCGTTTGTGGAAGTGATATGCTGATTTCTCCATCAGAAAACTTGCCAACTTCTGCACTGCTAAGTGGTAGTCCGAGTTCTGCTGCAACTGCTTCTGCTAATGGTCTATTAGAGTTGCCAGCTAAAACTTCAATTTTGTTGCCATGTGTAATCATAAATTTTTCTCCTAATGTAACTTTGTGTACATATAGTACCTATCTTAATTCTATTACAAATTTTCAATTTAGTCAAGGCTTTTTCTAATTATCTCTTGCCTTTAAAATAATTTTTTATTATATTTGCGCAAGTTTCTTGTTCAATGCCACCTATAAATTCTGTTTTGTGGTTAAGTCCACTATCTGTTAGAACAGAAAATTTACTTTGTGCACACCCACTCTTTTTTTCATAAGCCCCGAAATATACCCTTTTTATTCTTGCGTTTACAATTGCTCCCGCACACATTGCACAAGGCTCTATCGTCACGTACATCTCTGCTCCGTCTAAACGCCAACTTTTAAGTTTTTTGCACGCCTTGTTTATTGCCAAAATTTCAGCGTGGGCTGTTGCAAGCTGGGTTTTTTCCATTTGGTTATGCGCCCTTGCAATTATCTTGCCATCTTTAACAATAATTGCCCCGATTGGCACTTCATCTAAAACAACTGCTTTTTGTGCTTGCTTAATTGCAAGTTTCATAAATTTGTTTTGCATTTTTTCTCCACAAAAAAGGTGTTTGCCACCTTTATTACATGCTTGTTTTGTTTGTAAATTTTTCTTAAATGCCACTTTTTTATTGGGTGTGACAATTTGTCTTCTCCAACCTCTATAGTTAATGCCGGAATTTTTAACTCCTTAATACACCAATCTTTATATCCACCAGCCGAGTTTGGCGTGCTTTTTATTTGATAACCCGTTAAAAGAGCTATCTCTTTGGCAAACTCATGGTCACGGCTTTTTTCATTTTGAAAAAACTCATAATATATCTCTTGACCCTTAGAGTGATAGCTTATGGTATAATCAGGCTTAATTTTAAGGGTAAAATCTCTGATGGCGCAGGTTTCTGGCTCTGAAAAAGGTTTTTCGCCTATATAATTTTCGCTTGCCACCTCTCTTACGTTTTGACTTCCCGTTGACCAACGAGCGTCAAAATTGACATTTAAATCCACACCCCTGCCGTTTGCTTTATAAAGATTATCCTTTTTAAGTGCAATCATTACCCCATCAGGATTTAAGACAGGAATAAAATAAACGCTTCCAAACTTTCCTTTTTTATAAAAGTCTTGCATTAGTTTAAGCGTTAGATAACCGGTAATATATTCTCTTGCGTGAATAGAGGCTTGAATTATTGCTTTCGGATAAGGGGTTTTTATAACCCCATAACATAAAATAGGGTGAGAAAAAATACTTTTTCCTATAACTATCTTTTCGCCCTTAAAATCCTTAAAAACTTTTTTATTTAATCTTAAAATATCCATACCTTATAGTATGAATTTTTATTTGTGATAGCCACTTCCTGAAATTATTGAAAACGCCCTATAAATTTGTTCTGAAAGCATAAGTCTAAACATTGTGTGTGGAAAGGTCATGTCCGAAAAGGATATAAGTTCTTTTGCCTGATTTTTTATCTTGTCGCTTAGCCCGTAAGAGCCACCTATAACAAAAGTTATTGTTCCACCACTTTGGTCTATAAATTTTTGTATAGACCTTGCAAAATTGTTGCTATCATATTTTTTGCCTTCTATGGCAAGTGCTATAACTATGCCTTTTAAGTGTGGCATAATTCTTTGGCACTCTTTTTCTTTTATAATCTCTATTATTCCATCGTCAACTTTAGAAAAATTTTCTTCTTGAACTTCAATAATATTAAACTGTGCAAACTTAGACATGCGCTTTGCATATTCGTTTATTCCTTCGGTAAAATATTTTTCCTTTACTTTCCCAACTGCAACTATATTTATCTTAACCATATTACACCTACATAAATAAAGCACTAATTAACATAACTGCGCATATAATAACGCCCAAAATTCCATAAGGAATAAACACTTCTTTTATACCTTTATTATTTTGCTCAGCGTGATTGCTATAATTATTCTTTTTAAGCCTTAAAATTATGGCGATTAAAAATAAAGAAAGGCAAACTAGCCCAACAGCAATTAGAATTGGACTGAATAAGTTTATTTGAATTTTTAAGTATGTAAAAAGTAATACCACAAAATTATTTAGAAAATGAGTTATCATGGCTGGAATAATGCTTTTAGCATAAATTGTAAGTAAGCATAGCGCCGAGCCATATATGAATTGATAAATAAATTGACCTAGATTGCAATGGTATAGTGCAAAGAATAGCCCTACCGTTAGCGTTTTTGACAAAACGCTCTGCTCGCTAAGTGAATTTAAAAATAAACCACGGAAAAAAAGCTCTTCAAATATCGCAGGCAAGATAGAAAGCGTTAATGAAAAGAAAATAAACTGCCCTAAATTGTTTAGTGGTATATTTGGCGAACTAATAGTTATGCCCACCTTTTTCAAAAGGTCGATAAGTGCAATATTTATAAAGCCTAAACCTAAAAACATGCCTGCTGAAAGTAATAAGGCTAAAAAAATTGAGCTTATTTGACATTTTTTTATATTCATTGCCTTATATGTACATTTGTCACACTTGTTTTGATAAAGAAAAGCAAGAAATATTGACGTTGATGAAAGACAAGAGCAAACTGCAATATAAGTAAAACTATTTTCATTGACAAAGGCTAGCAATATCCCTTGCACCACAAAAGATAATAGCACGTAAATTGCTATCATTATCGAAAAGGCTTTTCCACCTTGCTCTTTATTTAATAAACCTTTGTTTTCTTTACTATAAGACATTTTTTAAGAATTTACCTGTATAACTATTTGGATTTTTAGAGACTTCTTCTGGCGTGCCCGTGGCAATTACCAAGCCACCGTTATCGCCACCTTCTGGACCTAAGTCAATAATATGGTCGGCAAGTTTAATCACGTCTAAGTTATGTTCTATTACTATTATTGTGTTTCCACTTTCTTTTAGCTTTGTTAAAACTTTGCAAAGTTTATCAACGTCATAATTATGAAGCCCTGTCGTTGGCTCGTCTAATATATAAAGAGTTTTGCCCGTTGCCCTTTTTGCTAGTTCGGTTGCAAGTTTTACCCTTTGCGCTTCACCACCAGATAGAGTTGTTGAACTTTGCCCGAGTTTTATATAGCCTAAGCCAACTTCTTTTAAGGTTTTTATTTTGTTGTATATCGATGCGATAGGTTCAAAGAATTCACACGCTTCATCTACCGTCATGTCCAAAACTTCGCTTATGTTTTTGCCTTTATATTTAACTTGCAAAGTTTCTCTATTATACCTATGCCCACCACAAACTTCACAAGGAACATACATATCTGGCAAGAAGTGCATTTCTATTTTGATAACGCCGTCACCTTCACAATTTTCGCATCTTCCACCAGCCACGTTAAATGAAAATCTGCCTGCCTTATATCCCCTTTCTTTTGCATCAGGGGTTGAAGCAAATAGGTCCCTTATGCTTGAGAATACCCCTGTATAAGTTGCAGGGTTGCTTCTTGGCGTTCTGCCTATTGGAGATTGATCGATTGCAATTACTTTGTCAAAATGTTCTATTCCTTCTATCCTTTGGCAATTTCCAAGCCTTACTTTTGCTTTGTTGAGTTTTCCTGCAAGTTCTGGATAAAGTATTTCGTTTATAAGCGAACTCTTGCCACTTCCAGAAACACCTGTCACTGCTGTTAAAAGCCCCACAGGGAAGCATACGTCAATATTTTTTAGGTTATTTTGGGTTGCACCGATAACTTTTAAGCACCTTCCGTCTGACTTGATTCTATTTTTTGGAACTTCTATCTTTCTTCTGCCAGAAAGGTAATCGCCTGTAATTGAGCGTGGCTCGTTTATAATATCATCGACCGTGCCTGTAGCAACCACTTCGCCACCATGCACCCCTGCTTTTGGACCTATATCCACAATATAGTCAGCAGAGCGCATTGTGTCTTCATCGTGTTCTACAACGATTAAAGTGTTGCCTAAATCTCTAAGCTTTTTAAGGGTTAAAATAAGCTTTTCGTTATCCCTTTGATGAAGTCCAATGCTTGGTTCATCTAGGATATAAAGAACGCCTGTAAGCCCACTGCCTATTTGTGTTGCAAGCCTTATGCGTTGCGCTTCACCACCAGAAAGGGTTGATGCACCCCTTGATAGCGTTAAATAATTAAGCCCTACGTCGATTAAGAATTTTAGTCTTGTTTTAATCTCTTTTATAATAGGTGCAGAAATCAACGTCTTTGTTTGGTCAAACTCAAGTTTATCAACAAAGTCATATAAATTAACAACCGACATATTTGTCAATTCTGCAATATTTTTGCCACCAACTTTAACGGCAAGAGCTTCCTTTTTAAGCCTATTGCCGTGACAAGTATTACAAGGACTAACTCGCATATACCTTTCAATTTCCATTTTTGTATAATCGCTTGAAGTTTCTCTATATCTTCTTGCAAGGTTTGGAATAATTCCTTCCCAAGAAGACTGATAAGAGCCACTCATGGTTCTTGTGTTATATTCAATTTTCAACAGTTCGCCGTTATTGCCATAAAGCATAATGTCATAAACGTTTTTTGGCAAATCTTTAACAGGCGTGTCAAGGCTAAAGTTGTATTTTTTTGCAAGCGCTTCAAAATAAAGGTTTGCCATCTTTCCATTATCTAAATTCCAACCAGAAATGGTCATTGCCCCTTCTCTAAGCGACTTTGTTTTGTCTTTTACAACTAAGTCTGGGTCAATCTCGTTTCTAAAACCTAAACCCGAGCACTCTGGGCAAGCCCCATAAGGGTTGTTAAAAGAAAACAATCTTGGCTCAATTTCTTCAATGCTAATGCCACAATCAGGGCACGCGTATTTGGTTGAAAAGAGCAAACTTTCTCCATCAACTATTTGCACTGAAACAAGTCCGTCTGCAAGTTTAATTGCCGTTTCTAAACTATCAAACAACCTTTTTTCAATGCCTTCTTTAACCACTAATCTATCTATTACCACACTAATTGTGTGCTTTATATTTTTATCGAGTTTAATTTCTTCGCTTAAGTCATACACTATGCCGTCAACCATAACACGAGCATAGCCACTCTTTTTATAACTTTCAAAATTCTTTGTATATTCTCCTTTTTTGCCACGAACAACAGGTGCATTTATTAAAATTTTACTGCCTTCTTTAAGTGCCATAACCTTATCTACAATTTGGTCTATGGTTTGGCGAGATATTTCCTTTCCACACTCTGGGCAATGTGGTGTGCCCACTCTAGCAAAAAGCAGTCTAAAATAATCGTAAATTTCTGTCACCGTTCCAACCGTAGAGCGTGGGTTATGCGACGTTGTTTTTTGGTCGATTGAAATTGCTGGGGATAAGCCTTCTATAAGTTCAACGTCTGGCTTTTCCATTTGCCCTAAGAACATACGAGCATAACTTGACAAACTTTCAACGTATCTTCTTTGACCTTCAGCATAAATAGTGTCAAAAGCAAGCGTGCTTTTGCCACTGCCAGATAGACCTGTAAATACCACAAGTTTATCTCTTGGAATTTGCAAATCTATATTTTTTAAATTATTTTCTTTTGCACCTTTAATATTTATATAATCCATAATCACTTTCTCATTTTCATTTTAAGTTTAGCAATAGTGTCCCTAATCTCTATGCACTTTTCAAAGTCTAGATTAGCAGATGCAATCTTCATAAGAGCCTTTAACTTTTCTATTTCTTCAGGGATATCTTGTTTTTTAACTTCTTTAGTTCTATCCACCTTTTTTGTTATTTCTAAAGTGTTTGTTATTGCTTTTATAATTGTCTTTGGCGTGATGTTATGTTCTTTATTATACTCGCTTTGAACTTTTCTTCTTCTGTTAGTTTCATCTATCGCCCTTTGCATACTGCCCGTCATGGTATCAGCATACATTATAACCTTGCCATCAACATTTCTCGCTGCACGCCCTATAGTTTGGATAAGCGAAGTTTCACTTCTTAAAAAGCCTTCTTTATCAGCATCAAGTATTGCGACAAGTTGAACCTCTGGAAGGTCAAGTCCTTCTCTTAAAAGGTTAATACCACAAAGCACGTCAAACTCACCCCCACGGAGTGCAGACACTATTTCAATTCTTTCCATAGTGTCAATATCGCTGTGCATATACCTAACCCTTACGCCATTCTCTTTAAGATATTCTGTTAAACTCTCTGCCATTTTTTTTGTGAGTGTGGTAATAAGCACTCTGCCTTTTTTTGCAGTTATCTTGTTGATTTCTATTAAAAGGTCATCAATTTGATTTTTTGTTGGTCTAACAAAAATTTCTGGGTCTATTAGCCCTGTAGGGCGAATAAGTTGTTCAACAACCTGACCTGCCTCGCCTAGTTCATACTTGGCAGGCGTTGCCGAAACGCATATCATTTGCCCAACTTTAGCATCAAATTCGTTAAAAGTGAGTGGTCTATTGTCAAATGCAGATTTTAACCTAAAACCATACTCAACCAAATTAGTTTTTCTTGCTTTGTCGCCATTATACATTGCGTTTATTTGTGGAATAGTCATGTGCGACTCGTCAATAAACACAACAAAATCTTTTGGAAAATAGTCTAAAAGAGTAAATGGTGGCTCGCCAATTTCTCTGCCATCAAAATATCTGCTATAGTTTTCTATACCCTTGCAAAAACCTATTTCCTTTATCATTTCTATATCGTAATCGGTGCGTTGTTTTAGGCGCTGTGCTTCAATAAGTTTTCCTTGCTCGTTAAAAAAAGCAACTTCATCATCTCTATCACGCTCTATAGCAACAACTGCAAGGTTTAATTTTTCTTGCGATGCAGCGTAGTGGCTTGCTGGAAAAATAACTGCATGTTTAAGTTCCGAGATAATCTTGCCAGATACAAACTCAACTTCTAGCACCCTATCAATGGTGTCCCCAAAAAACTCAACCCTAACGACAATTTCGGTGTTTGATGATGGAAATATATCAATTATATCCCCCCTTACCCTAAAAGAAGAACGAGAAAAGTCCACGTCTCTTCTTGTATATTGAATTGCAACGAGCTTTCGCATAAGTTCGTCTCTACTTATTTGGTCATCAGGACGAAGGGAAAGTGCAAGCCTATAATACTCTTCTGGTGCACCTAAACCATAAATACAAGAAACTGATGCAACAACTATTGTGTCGCTTCTTTCGGCAAGCGAGCAAGTTGCAGAGTGGCGAAGTTTATCAATTTCATCGTTAATTGCCAAATCCTTTTCGATATATGTATCAGTCGATGGGATATATGCTTCTGGTTGATAATAATCGTAATATGAAACGAAAAATTCCACTCTGTTTTGTGGAAAGAACTCTCTAAACTCATTACAAAGTTGTGCAGCAAGCGTTTTATTGTGTGCGATTACAAGTGCTGGGCGATTTATGTTTTTGATAACGTTTGCCATAGTAAAAGTTTTGCCACTTCCGGTCACGCCCAAAAGGACTTGCGTGCGCAAGCCGTCGTTTATGCCTTCGGTGAGCAACTTTATTGCTTGTGGTTGGTCACCCGTTGGCTGATATTTAGATTGAAGTATAAAATCTCGTTTTTCCATAACTTAAAATATCTTTTTCAAAATTATTCCAACTAAAAAACTTAAAATAGCAAAACCAATAGTTAAACCTAATCTTTTAATTAAATTTCTTTTTTCTTGGTTTTCACTTCTTATATATCCCTTGCCTTTATCTAATAACGTTATACAAAAAACCTCTTCCCCACGCCTATCAGAATACACTAAATCAAAATAACCGTCAGTGTTTAAATCTTTTACGATTTTTTCTAACCCTGAAAGTGTTAAGTGTTCAGCCCCCACAATTTTTAAAAGGTCAATTGGACTAATTAATATTGCTTCTTTTTCTTTGCACACCTTTAATAGTGCATGCAACACCTTACCTTCTAACCTTGAGAGCATTACGCACCACCCACAAGGCTAAGAATAACGTGTATAACCCCAATTAACAAACCACCAGCAGATGCACCCAAAAAACTTGCCCAGAAATACTGTTTTTGACATTTCATTTTTTCTATTTCTTGGTCTATTCTGTTTTCGCTTTCTATCTTGCCTTTTACAAGTGGCATCAAGCAAATTTCAACATCGTCTTGATATTTAATGCTGATATATTGATGATTTCTAAGCGTTTCAAGACACTCTAGTAGTTCTTGTTCTGCCACGTCAAACTCGCTTGGCATAGCTGAGATTAAATCTTTAATCAAAAACACCTTATATCCACCACTACGGCAGTGAGAATTTATAATATCAAGCAAAGCTAACGTTCTATAATCAAGCATATTTCACCTTGCTAATATTTTGCCATAAACTTTAGATAACTATACATTATTTGTCTTATAATTATACCATAGGTATAAATGTTTGTAAATAAATTTAGAATTTTATTTTGTTATCTAATAAAAAAGTAAGCCACTATTCTAACCGAATAGTGGCTTATCATTATTTTAATTTATTTATGATTATGCACTTTTATAAATCCTATTGCTTTGGCAATTTCCATAACGAGTATTGGTAATAAAGAAAGTCCCAAACCGATTAAATACATCCACCATTCAAGTGTCATCATTCCGAACACGCTTACAACGCCTGGAACAAAGAGAACGAATGCTGTTAATGCTGTGCAAACCAAAAGAGATATGTTCATTGTCTTATTTGAGAAGAACCCAACCTTAAAGAGCGAATGAGATGAACGCATATTAAGAGCTTGAACAAGTTGGCTCATAGCAAGCACCATAAACGCCATAGTGCTACCTGCAGTGTGATTTAATGCACCAGAAGGGTCTTTCATCATATAAGCACCAAAAATATAACCAGCAAGTGTTGTAATGGTTAATAATAGACCATTAAGCCCTATTTTAACACCTAAACCATGTGAGAATAAACTTTCGTTTTTAGACTTTGGTTTTTGATACATAATGTCGCTTTCTACTGCTTCCATACCTAACGCAACGGCAGGTAACGAGTCGGTTACAAGGTTTATCCATAATAGTTGAATAGGAATAAACGGATTGCCTAATCCAGCAATATATCCTAAAATAACAGTTGAAATAAACACTACTAAAACTTCTGCAAGGTTGGTAGAAAGCAAGAAGCCTACAACCTTTCTTATATTTTCAAATATGCCACGGCCTTCTTTAACTGCTTCAACAATAGTTGCGAAGTTGTCATCGGTTAGTGTCATATCTGCTGCGCCCTTAGCAACGTCTGTACCTGTTATACCCATAGCACAACCGATATCTGCTGCTTTAAGTGCTGGAGCATCGTTAACGCCGTCACCTGTCATTGAAACAACTTGACCTTTCTTTTGCCAAGCCTTAACAATTCTAATCTTGTTTTCTGGTGAAACACGAGCGTAAACTGAAATTTGCTCAACCTTTTTGTCAAGTTCTTCATCGCTCATTTCATCAAGTTCTGCACCTGTTATTGCAAGGTCGCCTTCGTTTAAGATACCAAGTTCTCTTGCGATTGCTGAAGCCGTTGAAACGTGGTCGCCTGTAATCATAACGGCTTTAATACCAGCCTTCTTGCAAACAGCAACTGCTGCTTTTGCTTCTGGTCTTGGTGGGTCAATCATACCTACTAAACCCATAAATGTAAGCCCGTTTTCCAAAAGTTCTGGAGTTGGGTCACTAGGAACTTCATCAATGAACTTATAGCCAACAGCTAAAACTCTTAAAGCATTAGACGTCATCTTTTCGTTCATTTCTCTTGCTTTTTCAAAGTCACCCTTAACGCAACGCTTTTCCATTACGTCTACAGCACCCTTAACGATAACAACCTTTTTGCCATCAATTTCGTTTACTGTTGTCATAAGTTTTCTGTCTGAATCGAAAGGAATTTCAGCGCGTCTTGGATACTTTTCATTTAAGGCATCTTTTTCTAAGCCGTTTTTATATGCTGCAAAAACAATGCTTGTTTCTGTTGGGTCACCGATATGTGTTTCTTTTCCGTCTTTAACAATAACAGAGCCGTCTGAACAAAGTGTGCCGTATGTTAAAAGCTTTTTAACAATGTCAGAGTTGCTACTGCTGATGTCTTCTAAGTCTTCTTGACCTTCAACATAAGCCTTAACAAGTGTCATTCTGTTCATTGTAAGTGTACCTGTTTTATCAGAACAAATGATAGATGCACTACCAAGTGTTTCTACAGCAGGAAGTCTTCTTATAATAGCATTTCTTTTTACCATGCGTTGTACGCCAATAGATAAAACTATAGTAACAACGGCAGGAAGTCCTTCTGGTATTGCTGAAACTGCTAATGAAATAGCAGACATAAATGAGCCGATTATATTATCAAAACCTAAGCCGTCTCTTACGATTTGCACTAAAAACATAACAAAGCAAATGCCAAGAACAAGAATGCCGAGCATACTTCCGAGTTTTGCAAGTTTTTCTTGCAATGGAGTTTTTGTTTCATTTTCATTAGCAAGAATGCCTGCGATTTTTCCCATTTCAGTGTCCATGCCAGTAGCAGTGACTATAGCCAAAGCAGTTCCGTATGTTATTGAACAACCAGAAAAAACCATATTTGTTCTATCACCTATTGGTGCTTTTTCTTTAACTTCTGCATCAGCAAACTTTTCAGATGGAACTGATTCACCAGTTAATGCAGATTCTTCAGATTTTAAGTTTACACTTTTAATGAGTCTTGCATCAGCAGGAACAAAATCACCAGCCTCTAATTTTATAATGTCTCCAGGAACAAGTTCAGATGACATAACAATCTTTTCAACACCATCACGGATAACGCGTGCGTGTGGAGCAGACATGTTTTTAAGTGCATCAAGAGCTTTTTCTGCCTTGTTTTCTTGAACTACACCCATTATTGCATTAATTAAAACGATAGCAAGAATTAAAAATGGTTCTATCATTTCAACAATATCAAACTTGTTGTGCGTTATGCCATCATATATCGCAACACCAAGCGAAATTGCTGCTGCAATCAATAATATGATAATCATTACGTCCTTAAACTGCTCAAAAAATCTAGCGAAAATAGATTTTTTCTTTTTCTCTTTCAATTTGTTTTCGCCAAATTGTGCTCTTTTTTCTTCAACTTGGGCTGTCGTTAAACCAACCGTTTGGTCTGAAGAAAAATGTGATAGTACGTTTTCAATACTGTCTACGTGTGCTTTCAATTTTTTGTCTCCTTGAAAAAATTTTTTTATATTTTATTTTCTAACGTTGATATTACATATTTTATGTATTATATATAAGTTTATCAACAATTTAGACTTTTACAACAAGTTTTATGTTTTTTTTAAAATAAAACCCAAGTCGATTTTTTTAGACTCGGGTATTTTTTTAAGTATGGATAGACCGAGCCTGCTTTAAAATCTGCAAGTCTGGTCAATTAAGAAAGGCCAGAGATTTCTCTCAAGATGTTGACCATTCCCCATCAATTGATGGGCGACTACTCCCTTAACGCTTTATTATTATATCATTTTGCTATTAAAAAATCAACTTGTTAAAAGCATTTTTTGCCAAAATTTTAAAAGTTTATGTCAAGCCCTAAATATTTTGCTATAGCAAGTGAAAATTTAAGTGCACTCTTTGGTCCATCTGCAGTTATAAAGTTATCGCTTATTTCCACATCTTTTCCCGTATAATTTTTCCCTAACTGACTTGTAAAGCAGTCTGCATGAAAACAAGTTGCACTAGTTGCTAAAAGCAAATCGTTTTGCGCAAGCACAACTGCAGGAGAAGCACATATTGCAGCAACAAGTTTGCCTTTACTTATAACGTTTTTGATTAGCTCTATTGCCATTTCACATTTTGCAATGTTTGTTGCACCAGGCATGCCACCAGGGATAACAACGGCATCGTATGAGCATATATCAATCTCTTTAATTAACTTGTCAGCCTTAATAGTTATTCCGTGCGAACCTGTTAAATATTTTTCACCAACAGATACTATATCGCATTCTGCACCAGCACGCCTTAACACGTCAACGGGTGTAATTGCTTCCATTTCTTCTGTTCCATCTGCAAACAATACTGCAACTTTTGCCATAATATTCTCCTTTATTTTATATTTTTATTAAGTGCTTGATTTTGCACTTTTTTGCCGTTTTGTTTTAGCTCATCTATTACTAATTTGCTAAGCATAATTAAAGCAAGAGCGTTTGGCAACACCATTAAATAATTGAAAAAATCTGTTAATTCCCAAACTAAATCGTTTTGGAACACTGCACCTAAAAACACAAATATAACTGCTATTATCGTGTAAATTAGCCAAGACTTTTTGCCAAACAAATATGTAAAATTTATCTTTCCAAACAAGTTCCAACTGAGTATGGTTGAAAATGCAAAGAAGAATAAACATACTGCAACGAAAATTCCACCGATAGTTAGTCCTAGGTTAGAACCGTTAAACACGGTAGCAATTGCGTTTTGGACTAAGTTGGTTTTATCTATGCCAGAATTTAATGCGATTTCAAGTTTTTCTGGAGATGAAAGCATTCCGTTTCCTGCATAAAGCGTGGTAATGATAATTAATGCAGTCATAGTTAAAACTACAAAAGTATCAAAGAAAACGCCTATCATTGCACTAACGCCTTGTTTATGTGCGTTTTCAACGTTTGCTTGTGCATGAGCGTGAGGGGTTGAGCCCATACCTGCCTCGTTAGAAAAAAGACCACGTTTTGCGCCTTGACTTATTGCCACTTTAAGTGCAGCCCCTATACCACCACCGATAATTGCTTGTGGAACGAAGGCAAACTTGAAAATCATAAAAAAGGCTTCTGGAATAACGGTTATATTACAAAATATAATTATAAGCCCACCCATAAGATAAATCCCTGCCATAACAGGAACGATTTTTTCGGTGACTGACGCTAATCTACTTACCCCACCTATAAAAATAACGGCTGCTAAAATTGCAAGTATAATGCCAATAATCCATTCTTCAATTCCAGATACTTCGTTTACAGTGCTAGCGATTGAGTTTGATTGCACTGTTGCACCAACAAAACCAAGTGCAATAACTGCCGCAACGGCAAAGAAACCTGCCAAGAACTTGCCAAACTTGCCCTTAAATGCTTGTTTTATGTAATAAACAGGTCCACCACTTACGCTTCCGTCTGGGTTAATAAGTCTTGTCCTTTGTGCTAGCACGGCTTCTGAATAGTTGGTTGCCATACCGAAAAAGGCGATTACCCACATCCAAAATATAGCACCTGGGCCACCTGTAAGTATGGCGCCACTTGCACCTATTATATTTCCTGTGCCAACTTGTGCTGCAATAGCTGTCGTCAAGGCTTGAAAAGAACTCATTCCACCCTTTTCTTTTTTGCCATTGAGTTTAATGTTCCCAAAAACTTGTTTCATTCCTTGCTTAAAACAGCGAACTTGAACAAACCTTGTTTTGATTGTAAAAAATATTCCAACGCCCACCAATAAAACAACCAAAATATAGTCGCTTAAATAGGTGTTTATTGATTTTAAAACCTGCAGAAGGTCATCTAAAAATTGTTGCATTTGTTTCTCCAATAAAAAAGAGTTGCTATAAAAAAAGCAACTCCGAAAATCTATTTTTATATTATAATTGATCCGTCCTTTTGCCTGAGAGATTCGGGGCTAAGCCCTTTGCACCTTCGGCACTCAAAATTAGAGATTCTCCGGAATTTCTCCCCTTTCAGTCTGCTTATCCTAAAAGGTTCATCGAATATTTTTGTTAATTATATCATTTTTTGATTAAAAAGTCAAATCTTTATAAAAATTTTCTACTAAACTTATTCGCCGTAAAAAAGTGGTGTGGAAAAATATCTTTCTGCCGTGTCTGGAAGAACTGTGACAACAGTTTTGCCCTTTCCTAACATTTTTGCAAGGCGTTTTGCTGCTGCAACGTTTGTTCCAGATGAAATGCCACACATAATGCCTTCAAGTCTTGCTAAGTCCCTTGAAGTTTCTAATGCTTCTTGGTCAGAAATTATGCAAATATCTTCATATATATTACAGTTAAGTACAGGTGGAATTAAGCCGTCACCTATGCCCATTTGTATGTGAGAACCGATTGTTCCCCCTGCAAGGATTGCTGCGTTTTCAGGCTCAACTGCCCAAATTTTAATATCTGGATTTTGAGCTTTTAAAACTTCACCAATACCCGTTATCGTTCCACCCGTTCCTATGCCAGAACAAAAGCCGTGTATAGGCCCTGCCACTTGCTCTAAAATTTCTAAGCCTGTATGATGGCGATGCACCATTGGGTTTGCCGGATTTTCAAATTGTTGTGGAACAAACACGTTTTTATCATTTTTTGCCATTTCAAGCGCTTTTTTTAAGCACCTATCAATGCAGTCACCAATATTGCCGTCATCGTGAATTAAAATAACTTCTGCACCATAGTGACGAACAAGTTTTCTTCTTTCTTCGCTAACCGAATCTGGCATGATAATAATAGTTTTGTATCCTTTAACAGCACCCACAAGTGATAAACCAATGCCTTGATTGCCACTTGTTGGCTCAACGATAATGGTGTCTTTTCCAATAAGTCCTTTGCTTTCAGCATCTAAAATCATATTGTATGCTGTACGGGTCTTTATTGACCCACCGATATTAAGCCCTTCTATTTTGACCAAAATATCAGCGCTATCACTATCCACCATATTATTTAATTTTACTATAGGCGTATGACCTATTGCTTCTAAAACATTTTTGTAAACCATAATTATAACTCTCTTTTTTGCTTATTAAATTATACAATATATTATATAAAAAAATCAATCGTTTTAGCCTTTATTTTTAAGTTATAAAATTTTATTACATATGCTCATATATAGAATGTGTTTACTTTATTAAAAAAAGACTATATAATGCCGTTGCTATTATATAGCCTTTTAAATAAACTTTTTGTTTTTTAATTATCTATAAGATTGCCTTTTTTTGCATTTTTTTCTATCAACTCTTTTGTATACTGCCATATTTCTTCAGAGCCGAGCTTTGAAGATTTTTGTCTGTTAATTACCCTTTCTTTATCAATGCCGTTTCTAACCCAATCTCTGCCATTATTGTTGTCGTTTAAGAGCAATGGTTGAAAGTTATCCATAACTTTAGCAAATCTTGCTTCTGGCGACTCGCCTTTTTCAAACTCATAGAATAAATCCATCAACTGCTCTTTTTGGTCTTTTGGTAATAACCCAAAAATCCGGTTTGCGGCAAAACTTTCTCTTTCTTTTTGCGAAGATAACCTTGTTTGGTCATAACAATAGGTATCCCCTGCATCAATTTCAACAATATCGTGAATTAACGCCATTGCCATTGCTTTTGCAAGGTCAAACTCTTCATTTGCATATTCCTTAAGTAAATAAATCATCAATGCCATATGCCAAGCGTGTTCTGCGTCATTTTCTTGCCTTGTATATCCACTTAAGTGCGTTTGCCTTAATATATTTTTTTCTTTATCAACTTCTAAAATAAATTTAAGTTGCTTTTCAAAACGATTTCTATCCATTTTCTCGCTTATTCTCCGTTAGCAATATAATTTTTGCTTGTTAACGCTTGCTCTATTTCGTTGAGAATTTCTTCTGATTCTGCACGAACAGTATGATAGTGATATCCCCCTGTAATATTCATAAGTTCAGTGGATTTGCCTGTTCTTACACCTTCTAAAAACTGTTTTACGTTCATCTTTGAAAATATGTTTAAGTTAGCAGAAATTTTGCCATACACTTTGTGCCAAACAAAAACATCTACCACCGTGCCACCTAAATCTATTATAGTGCTTAACTCATCTTCGGTTTGCTCTGTGGTATGCTTCAACTTAAACACCCTTTCTACAAGTGGAGATTTTTGAAGCACATATCCATTGTGGGTTGAAATAATTTCATAACCTAAGCCTTTTAATACGGTTATATCTTGCACGATAATTTGCCTAGACACATTAAAGTTCTTAGATAGTTCCCCACCCGAGATTGGAGTTTTGCTTGCCAAAAGAAGATTTATTATTTCCTTTCGCCTTTGGTTTACATTCATCTATTTTCCCCCTAGCTTTGTTAAATAGCGTGTAAGTTCTTTAATGACAAGTCAAGGATAGGTGCAGAGTGTGTTAATGCACCACTAGAAACGTAGTCAACGCCTATATCTACAAGGCGTTCAACGTTTTCTTTTGTCACGTTGCCACTACATTCGGTTTCTGCCTTTCCCTTGCAAAGTTTTACTGCTTCTCTCATATCTTCAACAGACATATTGTCAAGCATAATGATGTCTGCACCTGCTTCTAACGCTTCTTTTAGCATATCGAGATTTTCAACTTCCACTTCAATTTTTCTAACAAATGGTGCATATTCTTTTGCCATCATAATTGCTTGTTTTACACCACCTGCTGCACCGATGTGGTTATCCTTTAGTAAAATGCCGTCGCTTAAGTTGTATCTATGGTTATAACCACCACCAACTTTTACTGCGTATTTTTCAAAGACACGCATATTTGGTGTTGTTTTTCTTGTGTCTAAAAGTTTTGTTTTTGTGCCTTCAAACAATTTTGCAATACCACGAGTATACGTAGCAATACCACTCATTCTTTGCAAGAAATTAAGTGCAGTTCTTTCCCCTGATAAAAGCACCCTAATATCGCCACGGATTAAAGCGATTTTTTGACCTTTTTTCACTTCATCGCCATCTTTATGGTAAAAAATGATTTTTGTGTCTTTATCTAAAAGTTCAAAAACCCTTTTGAACACGTCTAGCCCTGCAATCACGCCATCTTGCTTACATATAAGGTCCACTTCGCCTTCTTGATATTCTCTCATAACTGAGTTTGTTGTGATATCTTCGCTTGTGATATCTTCTTTGAGTGCACTTAATATTAAATCATCTGCGTTCATTTTCATTGTTACGTTGTTCATAGTTGGTTTTCTCCTTTTTTCTTTTTCAATTGCCGAAAGCACGGCTTTTTTATATTCTTCTTTGTAATTTTTGTATTGGCTTTGGTCAATTATAACCTGCTCGTTAAAGTTTGACTTATTATAACTTTTTTCTATTTTCTTTGCAGCTCTTTGCGCCCATACAAGACTTTCTAATAAGGAATTGCTTGCAAGCCTATTTTTGCCATGCACGCCATTGCAAGCCGTTTCGCCTGCTGCATATAGCCTTGACATAGACGTTTTCCCATCTTTATCAACGTCTATTCCACCCATAAAATAATGTTGCGATGGAACTACGGGAATAGGCTCTTTAGTCACGTCATAACCTGCATCTAAACAATGTTGATATATGTGTGGAAAATGCGTTATTATTTCTTCTTTTGCAATTGGAAGCATTGAAAGCCAAACGTTTTCTGCACCATCTTTTTTCATTTCTTTAAATATTGCATCGGCAACAACGTCACGTGGCTTTAGTTCATCGACAAACCTTTCGCCCTTTGCGTTAAGCAAAATTGCACCTTCCCCCCTGACCGATTCTGAAATTAAAAATTCTCTGCCACCACATTTATCAAATAAGGTTGTTGGGTGTATTTGGATATAATCGATGTTTTGAAGTTTGATGTTGTGTTTTAATGCAATTGCAAGCGCATCGCCCGTTAAGTGTGGATAGTTTGTTGAGTGTTCGAATAGCCCGCCTATACCACCTGTCGCAAACACTGTATAATCGGCAAGCACACATGAATATTTGCCTTCTTTATCGTGCCCTATAATGCCATAGCAAGAGTTGTCACGGCTAATTATATCCACCATTGTGTACTTTTCAATAAACCTAACGTTTGGAAGTTTTTTTACAACTTCTAACAGGTGCGAAGTTATTTCTTTTCCTGTTTCGTCTTCGTGGAATAAAATTCTTGGTCTTGAGTGTGCCCCTTCTTTTGTGTAAGCAAAATCGTTGCCATCTTTTTCAAAGCGAACACCACAATCGACAAGCTCTTGTATAACTGAACGAGATGAGCGTATCATTATATCTACAGACTCTGGGTTGTTTTCATAATGCCCTGCTCTCATCGTGTCTTCAAAAAAAGCATCATAGTCTTTGTCATCGTGAAGAACACATATCCCACCTTGTGCTAAGAAGGAATCGCTCTTTTCAAGTTCATCTTTTGTCACTATAATTATGTTTTTGTCTTTTGGTAGGTTAAGCGCACAAAATAGCCCTGCTGCGCCACAACCCACTATTACAATATCGGTTTTTATCATTTTATTTTGCAAGCTCCAACATCTTGTCTAATGGTAATAATGCTTTTTTAATAATTTCTTGGTCTAACTCAATTTGATTTTCTTCGGTTTCTAAAACCCATAAAAGTTTTTCTAACGTGTTAAGTTTCATATCTTGACAGCAAGGACTTGTTGTTGTAAAATAAAAAGCCTTGTTTATATTATCCTTTTCTAATTGATACCTTACACCATCTTCTGTACAAATTATGAATTCATCAAAACTAGAGTTCTTTGCATAATCTATAATTTCAGCAGTGCTACCAACGTAGTCTGATATATCGAGTATCCTTTGTTCACATTCAGGGTGAGATAAAACTTTTGCATTAGGATATAATTTCTTTTTTTCTAAAACTTCTTCAGTTGAAATCTTTACGTGAACAGGACAATATCCATCATTTAAAATAACGTTCTTTTCAGGCACTTGCTCTGCAACGAATCGACCTAAATTTTTGTCCGGAATAAAGAAAATGTTTTTGTTTGGCAAATTTTTTACAATTTTAACTGCATTAGATGAAGTTACGCAAACGTCGCTTTTGCATTTAAGTTCGGCTGTTGAATTTATATAACAAACAACTGCCAAATCTTTATATTTTGCTCGCATTTCTTCTATCTTGCCATCTTTTACCATTCTTGCCATTGCGCAATCGGCAGTAATATCAGGCATTAACACCTTTTTGGTTGAATTAAGAATTTTTGCACTTTCGCCCATAAATGAAACGCCACAAAAAACTATCATATCGGCATCGCTATTTTTTGCCACTTTTGCAAGATAAAAAGAATCCCCTACATAGTCGGCAACTTCTTGAATCTCTGCTGGTGTATAGTAGTGCGCAAGAATAATTGCGTTTTTTTGTTTTTTAAGTTCTCGGATTTTCTTTTCCATTTGCTCTTTCATTTGTTTACCTCTCCGATGATAATATATCTTGACATTATTATACTACTTACATTTACATCTGTCAACTTATCTGTAAAGGTGTTTATGTTTTTATTTAGTATAAATCTTTATATGTTTTGTTGGCGCAACGTAAGGGATACATCTACGCTTCGCTACGATGGTGCTAAACCACCGAACAAAATTGCCCACTTATTTTACATGATTATTTTTCTTTCTTTAGGGCAATTTTAATTCTTTCGCTCACGGCGTATAAACAAAAAAAGATAGGCACAAACCTATCTTTTTTTGTTGGCACGCCGTAAGGGATTCGAACCCCTGGCCTTCGGTTCCGTAGACCGACGCTATATCCAGCTTAGCTAACGGCGCATATACTGTAAAGGCTGTTTTTATTTACAGCCTTTACATTTTATAACAATTCTTATCAAATGTCAAATGTTTTAGCAATTATTTTAAGATTGCTTTAATTCTTCTAATGCCACTTGCTGAACTTTCTTCTTTCTTGATAATAAATTGACCTAAGTCGCCTGTGTTTTTAGCGTGTGGGCCACCACAGATTTGTTTATCAATGCCGTCGATTGTGTAAATTGAAACAACTTGGTCGTCAGACTCTGCCGTGAACACACCATAAGCGCCTTCTTCCACTGCCTTGTTATAAGGAAGTTCGCTTCTAACAACGTCAATCTTTTTAGCGATAACGTCATTAACGAAATCTTGAAGTTGTTTAATTTCTTCATCAGTCATCTTGTGGTCTAAGTTAAAGTCAAATCTTAGTCTTTCTTCTGTTATGTTAGAACCCTTTTGTTCTGTCCCATTGCCAAACATTTTTCTTAAGCCTGCAAGCATAATATGTGTTGCAGTGTGATAGTTTGTCGTCACTTCAGTTCTTTCAGTAAGACCACCTTTTGCTGAACTTGCTTGAGCCTTAGAAAGTTCTTGGTGTTCTTTAAATGCCTTATTAAAGCCTTCTTCATCAACAGAAAGTCCCTTTTCGATAGCAAGTTCGATAGTGAGCTCAAGTGGGAAGCCGAAAGTATCATAAAGTCTAAATGCTTGCTTGCCTGAAATTTGAGTTTCAGGAACGTAATTAGGGTCTTTTTCACTCATAAAGGCGTTCTTTCTTTGCATACCATTAACGCATTTATCAAACTCTTTCATACCAGCAAGAAGCGCTGTTTCAAACTTTTTGATTTCTTTTGTTATTTCATCTAAGATATAATCTTCTTTTTCAACTAAAAGTGGATATGCCTCGTCATAAATCTTTTCGATAAAGATTTTTGCAACTGCAAGCATCTCAGTTGCATCGATTCCAAGATTTTTGCAATATCTAATAGCACGGCGCATAAGTCTTCTTAAAATATAGCCAGCACCTGTGTTTGATGGCAAAATTCCCTTTATATCGCCGATGAGCATAACTGACGTACGAGTGTGGTCTGCGATAATACGCATTGCCTTTGTGTCTTCTGCATTTTCGCCATACCTTTTACCACTTACGCCCTCTAAGTGCTTAATCGTATCAGCAAAAAGGTCTGTTTTATATCCATCATCTAAGCCGTTTAAGAAAAGTAAAAGTCTATCTAAGCCAAAGCCTGTGTCAACGTTTTTGTTTTCTAATTCTTCATAGCCGTTTTCAAGCTTTTTATATTGCATATAAACGTCGTTGCCGATTTCAACGTATCTGCCACAATCGCAGTTAACGTCGCAAGTATCACAGCAAGGGTCATCGTGGCGTGGGTAGAACCACTCGTTATCAGGACCACAAGGTGTACCTACAGTGCCTTCTAATTCCCACCAGTTGTTAGACTTGTCAAGATAGAAAATGTTTTCTTTTTTTATGCCGAGTTCTTTTAAGTAGTTTGCAGTTTCTTCATCACGTGGTGCAGATTCGTTGCCTTCAAACACGGTTGAGCAAATTTTGTCTTTATCAAAACCAAAAACTTCGGTTAAAAGTTCAAACGACCACTTAGTTTTTTCTTTTTTGAAATAGTCACCCAAACTCCAGTTGCCCATCATTTCAAAGAAGGTAAAGTGTGTTGCATCGCCAACCGAATCGATATCAACAGTTCTAACGCAACCTTGAACGTTGCATAATCTTGTGCCCATAGGGTGCTTTTTGCCAAGAAGATATGGCATAAGTGGTTGCATGCCTGCAACGTTAAACATAACACCCGTCGTGCCGTCGCCTATCAAAGAAACAGCACCGATATTGGTGTGACCTTTGCTTTCGTAAAATTTAATCCATTTTTCTCTTAACTCTTTAGAAGTAATCATAATTTTGTCCTTTATCCTTTACTTTTTTGAAAGTGAATATCCGTCTTTACTATCTTTAACGATATAACCTAGGCTTAAAAGTTCATCTCTAAGTTTATCAGACATTGCCCAGTCTTTATTTTGCCTTGCAACTGCTCTTTGCTCTGCAATAGCAATAACTTCAGCAGGCACTTCTTGGTTTTGATTTTTGCCTTCATAATAATCGATAAACGCCTTAGCATCAGTTGTAAACAAACCGATTAGCGAATAAGTCTTTTTAATTTGACTTATATCTGCTAGTGCACTGCTGTCCCCAGCGTTAATTTTTGACTTAATCGCCTTAAACAAGCCGAATAAGTTGCTTATTGCAAGCGCTGTGTTAAAGTCATCATCCATTGCCTTATCAAAAGACAAATCTATATCCTTATTTTCGCCACTAATTTCGCCAAACTTATCTTCTGCATTTTTAATAACTTTATAAAACTCGTAAAGGTGGGCTTCTGCATCAGGGAAAAGATTATCCGTGACGTTGATATCCCCACGATAGTTTGTTTGTAAAAGTGCAAACTTAATTGTTTCTGGTGAGTATTTGTCAAGTAAATCTTTAAGCAATAAACTATTGCCCAAAGACTTGCTCATTTTTTGTCCATTTACCTTGATAAGTCCGTTATGAATCCAATAAGATGCAAACTGCTTGCCCGTTAGTGCTTCTGTTTGAGCAATTTCGTTTTCGTGGTGTGGGAATATTAAATCTCTGCCACCCCCGTGAATATCTATTTGTTCGCCAAACGCTTTTTTGTTCATAGTAGAGCACTCTATGTGCCAACCCGGTCTACCTTCGCCCCAAGGTGATGTCCAACTGATTTCGCCAGCCTTTGCTGATTTCCAAAGTGCAAAGTCGAGTGGGTTTTGTTTCATTTCATCGTTTTCTACCCTAACGCCGTTCATTGCATCTTCTAAGTTTCTATGTGATAACTTTCCGTATGCTGAAAAACTTTCAACTGAAAAGTACACGTCGCCCTTCTCTGTTGGATATGCGTGGCCTTTTTCAATAAGAATGCTTACAAACTCTATAATCTCATCAATGCTTTGAGTTGCTTTGAGCCATAAGTTTGGCTCGTCAACTTTAAGCCTTTCCATTTGCTCATCGATGTTTTTAATCATTTGTTTAGCATATTCGTCTGCAGGAATACCTGTTTCGTTAGATTTTGCAATAATTTTATCATCAACGTCTGTATAGTTTCTTGCATAAGTGACGTCATAACCCTTTTTCTCAAGATATTTTCTAATAATATCGTAAATAAGTGCTTGATATGCGTGACCTATGTGCGCCTCGCCTGAAACGGTTATGCCACAAGCATACATTTTAACCTTGCCAGGGTCGAGTGGAATAAAATCTTGTTTTTTTCCGGTCAACGTATTATAAATTTTCATTTTCGTTATTCCTTTTTTCTAATCTCTCTAATTTTTCTTCTAAGCTAAACAACTTTTCACGCAAGTGACAAATTTCTTCGTGAAGAGGGTCTCTCTTTTCTTGCTCAAGGTCGTTAACCTTTTCGCCGTTAATTCTTACAACAATACCTGGCACGCCAACCACAGTTGCATATGGTGGAACTTCTTTTAACACCACTGCACCTGCGCCTATTTTTGCATATTCACCAACTGTAAAGCCACCTAAAACCTTAGCGCCAGCACTAATCATTGCACCCTTTTTAATCGTTGGGTGACGCTTGCCTTTATCTTTACCCGTTCCACCTAACGTCACGCCTTGATAAATTACAACGCCTTCTTCAATCTCTGCCGTTTCACCTATAACAACGCCTGCGCCGTGGTCAATAAACACACCACCTGCAATCTTTGCTGCTGGGTGAATTTCTATGCCCGTTAGCCACTTTGCAAACTGGCTTGTCATACGAGCAAGAAGTTTTAATTTTATTCTATACAAGAAGTTGGCGTATCTGTGCCAAGATAGTGCCTTTACACCCGAATACGTAAGCCAAATTTCAAACTTACTGCGTGCTGCTGGGTCATTCTTTTTAGCCGCATTTATATCGGCCCTTAATCTCTTAAAAAACATACCTACCTACTGATAAATAATCATATCACTATACTTATAAATTTGCAAGTAAACAATCAACAAATTTATTAATTAATAAACTTTTACTCCACTATCTTCAATGCTTTGTTTTAGCTCTTTTGAAAAGTTGCTATCAACCACCATACAGTTTATATCTTTAAGGCTTGCAAAAGTGTATGGCGTTTTTTTGTTTACTTTAGAACTATCTAAAAGAAGAATTACGTTATCTGCCTTTTTGATAACCTTTCTTTTAACGTCGGCTTCTGCTTGATTGCCACAAGTAAAGCCACCTATATCTTTCAAAAAGCCCGTCGCCGTCATAACAGCCGTTTGAATATTAACTTTATCAATAAAATCTAAACAACTTTGACCAACGGTTATAAAGTTATTCTTTTTTAAGTCGCCACCAAGAAGTGATACGGTTGGTTTTTCTTTTACCAAAATCGTTTCAGCAATGACCATAGCGTTGGTTAAAACGTAAAAATTATCGTCAGGAAGAGCCCTTGCAAAATAAGTGGTTGTTGAGCCACCGTCTATAAAAATACAACTTTTTCTTTCAACAAGTTTAACGGCTTTTTCAGCAATTTCAAGTTTTTCTGCAGTATTGAAATTAATACGCTTAGCAAAGTCTGCTTCTTTTGTTTTAATAACGCTATCAACAGATATTGCGCCACCTGGGATTTTAAGCACGGCGTTAGCTTCTTCAAGCCTAGTTAGGTCCCTTCTAAGCGTCATGCTAGACACGTTTGGAAAAGCACACTCTAACTCATGCAAAGTCACTTTACCATTTTTATCAATAAATTCTTTTAGATGAAAAAGTCTGTCTTTCATAAATCCTCCGTTATCATCTATATATTTTACAACAAAAGCAATAGTTTTGCAAGAAATAAAGATAAAAAATAACAATTTTTTTGTTAATTTAACACATTATAAACTATTTTTTATTAAATTGTGTAAATGTTTAACAAAATCATTGATTTTGCTTGAAAATAAAGTTATAATATGATATGTTATTATAAAGTTATTTTGGAGTTAACAATATGTTAGATTTAAGAAGAATTCAAGAAGATAAAGAAAAAATTGCCGAACTTTTATCAAGAAAGGGCTACCAAGCTGATTTTGACACAGTGCTTGCTCTTGACAAAGAGCGTAGAGCAATCATTGGCGAAGTTGAACAGTATAAAGCACAAAAAAACAAGGTTTCATCGCAAATTCCTGCACTTAAAAAGCAAGGTCTTCCTGTAGATGAAATTTTTAATGAAATGAGAACTCTTGGCGATAAAATTGCCGAATGCGATGCTAAGGCAAAGGCTTTAGAAGAACAAGTGTTTGATATGCTTTCTCGTATGCCAAATATCCCAGATGAAGATTTACTTGCTGGCGAAAAGGAAAATAATGAAGTTATAAAAGTTGTTGGCGAAAAACCTAACTTTGACTTCCCTATGCAAAACCACGTTGACCTTTGCACAAAACTTGGCATTATCGACTATACAAGGGGCACAAAACTTTCTGGTGGTGGATACTGGTTATATCGTGGCGAAGGCGCAAGACTTGAATGGGCACTTCTTAACTTCTTTATTAGCGAACACTTAAAAGACGGCTATGAATTCATTTTGCCACCACACCAACTCGGTTATAACTGTGGCTTTGGCGCTGGTCAATTCCCTAAGTTTGCTGATGAAGTTTATTGGCTTGACTGCGATGAAGATAGAAAGAAAAATCGCTTTATGCTCCCTACTGCTGAAACAGCACTTGTTAACATGTATGCTGGTGAAATTATTGACGAAGCAAAACTTCCTATGAAATTCTTTGCTTACACTCCTTGCTATCGTAAAGAAGCAGGCTCTTATCGTGCAGAAGAACGTGGCATGATTAGGGGTCACCAATTTAACAAGGTTGAAATGGTTCAATATGCTCACCCAGAGCATTCAATGGAAGCCTTTAACGAGCTAGTTGACAAAGCTGCAAGCCTTATCGAAAAATTAGGTCTTCACTTTAGAGTTTCTAAACTCGCTGCTGGCGACTGCTCTGCATCAATGGCAAGAACTTATGATATTGAAGTTTGGATTCCAAGTATGGGCATATATAAGGAAGTTTCTTCAGTTTCTAATGCAAACGATTATCAAGCAAGAAGAAACAACACAAAATATCGTGATTCTAAGACAGGTAAACCTGCCTTCTTACACACACTTAACGGCTCAGGCCTTGCAACAAGTAGAGTTTTCCCTGCACTTATCGAACAATATCAAAACGCAGATGGCTCTATCACTATCCCAGAAGTTTTAAGGCCATTTATGGGTGGACAAACTATTATTAAATAACACGTTTGTGCATACGTTATAACTAAATAAATGATTAACGCCCCTTGCTTTAAGCAAAGGGCGTTTTTGTTATTCTCGTTATATTCTTATTGATTGCTTTATAAAGCTTAGTGCGTTTTTCTCTAAACGGCTCACTTGTGCTTGAGAAATGCCAACTTCTTTTGATATTTCAGTTTGAGTTTTGCCTTCATAATATCTTAAGTATATTATCTTTTTTTCCCTATCCCCTAAAACGTTCATAGCGCTATCTATGGCAACCTTTTCCGTCCAGTTTTCATCAGTGCACTTTTCATCGCCTATTTGGTCAACCAATAATAATTCGTCGCCGTTTTTATTAAACACAGGGTCGTAAAGCGAAACGGTGTCTGAAATAGCATCTAAGGCATACACAACTTCGCTTAAGGCAACGTTCATTGTGCTTGCAATATTTTCTAGGCTAGAGTCTTTATCGTTTTTTTCAAGTTCGCTCCTTGTCTTTAGCACTTGATAAGCAGTGTCACGAATAGAGCGAGAAATTCGCATAGAGTTTCCATCACGAAGAAGCCTTTTTATCTCACCGATAATCATTGGCACGGCGTATGTGGAAAACTTAACACCAACAGATAAATCAAAGTTATCTATTGCCTTAATTAAGCCTATACACCCTGCTTGAAAAACGTCGTCACTACTTTTGTTTTTAGTCCAAAATCGCTTAATTACAGATAAAACAAGGCGCATATTTGCAACAATAAAATCTTCTCTTGCCATTTCATCGCCAAGTTTTGCCTTCTTAAGTAGTTCTAAGGTTTCTTTTTCAGTAAGTTTAGGTAAGTCTGACGTGTTTACGCCACATATAAAAACTTTATTACTCATATTTCCCCCTTATGTACCTTTGAAGAATAATTAAAAGGGATTTTTAATAATGGCCTTAATCATTATGAGCAATTAAAAAGTTTTTATACAAAATAAAAAAAGGCAAGCACTTTTATTAAAGCTACTTGCCTTTATAACCGTTTATCTAACTTCTTT
>JAZKZI010000012.1:0-17684 GCA_045612585.1 Christensenellaceae bacterium
ATCAAGGTGTATCCCGATACTCTCGATAATATAACATTGATTATCGAAGAAACCGCAATGTCGGTTGTAAATGTAATTGAAACCGATAACGCATACATTATTGTAAGCAGAAAACAATAAAACAAATTCCAATTTGTCGAGTAGTTAATAGAGCAAAATCACACACCTTTTTACTGCTCTTTCGCAAATAAATCAAAGCCATAGTCTAAAACGGCTATGGCTTTGATTTTTTGATAAGTAAATGATGGATTTGAATTATGCAATTAAACAAAGTTAATATTAAGTTAATATTTGTTTGATAAAGTTAATATATAAAATAATAAACACAAGTTAGGGACTAGTTATGGCAAAAAAGAAATTAGTTAAAAGAGGCAAGTGGTGGTTTAGGGGATTAAAAACCTTGATGCAATGCCGTTATAAAGCACCAGAGTTTATATATCTTGATGGCAAGCCTTTTGAAGACGGCTCTCTAATTTTAAGCAATCACGAAGGCACAGATGCGCCAATGTCATTAGAGATGTATTTAGATAAGCCTGTTAGAATGTGGGGTGCCCACGAAATGAATTCAGGGCTTATTAAAATGTATAAATATCAAACAAGAGTATACTATCACGAGAAAAAGCATTGGAACTTACATTTAGCAAGATTATTTTGTTTGATTGCAAGTCCACTTACAAACCTATTTTATAAAGGCTTAAATTTAATTTCCACATATAAGGACGTTAGATTTTTTGGCACGATAAAAGAAAGTTATAAGGCTATTCAAAATAAAGAAAACATTGTGGTTTATCCAGAAGATTCTTCTAAGGGCTATTTAGCAACGCTAGAAGGTTTTTATGCAGGGTTTATGGTGTTTGCAGAGTCTTGCTATAAAAAATCACTTGATATTCCTATCGTAGTTTCATACTTTAGAAAGGAAGAAAAAGTGTTTGTTTTTGATAAGCCTATAAAATATTCACAATTACTTAATAAATATGAAACAAAAGAAAAGGCGATTGAATATTTGCTCGGTAGATGCAATGAACTTGGCACTATGGACTTAAGCGAATATAGAAAGGAACAAACAGAAAAGGACCAAAAAGAATCAGCATAGCACATATGTTGATATAAACACGTTATAAAAAAGAGCAAAACTTTGCTCTTTTTTTTAATTTAAATAAAAAAACACAAAAATCTATTGACAAACTTATTATATAAACATATAATAAAAAAAATCTTTTTTGTGTTTTAAAGGTAAAAAAATGGATATAATAGCAAAATTTTTGGGGAATATATTTACCGGAAACCTAGCAGTTGTTGAATATATAATAAGGCTTATTCTTGCCATAGCCTTGGGCTTTTCTATAGGCTTAGAAAGAAAAATGAGGCTAAAAGAAGCAGGCCCAAGAACGCACACTATCATGTGTTTAGGAGCATGTTTATTTACACTTTTATCAATCGGTGCATTTTCTGGCTCTGACCCAGCAAGAATTGCAGCACAAATAGTTCCGGGTATAGGCTTTATCGGGGCAGGCATGATATTTTATCGCAAAAACGCTATTCACGGCTTAACAACGGCGGCAGGGGTATGGACAACGGCTGCTATCGGCATGGCTGTGGGCGCTGGTTGGTATATTGTTTCGCTTGTTGCAACAGCCTTAATAATATTTATTCAATACGTAATGCACACAAACTTTAAGGTGTTTAAGACAAGTAAGTTTATCAAGATAAAAGTTGTGTTTATAGATAATAATGGCGATGTTAGTGACAGGGTAAGAGAAATGTTTGGCGTTGAGCGTTTTAGCAAAATTAGTGCTAAAAAAGAAAATGAAGATTTTGTGTTTACTGCAGTTATAAGCACTGATAAAAATATAAGCGCAAACAATATTCATAGTATGATTAAATCTAATCAAAACATCTTATCAATTTCTAGAGAAGATGATGAAGAATAAAAAATATAAACTAAACAGGTGGCAATCTTTTGATTGTCATCTTTTTTATAAAACCTTGACTTAAAAAATGTATAGTGATAAAATATAGATATTGATATAAAGGTGGGCAAACAATGGTTAATATTTTAATTGTGGACGACGATAAGAATATTAGAAAACTTTTGCAAGTTGTGCTTGAAAGGCAGGGCTTTAATATTATAGTTGCAAGTGATGGCTTAGAAGCATTAAAGGTCATAGATGAAGTAAAAATTGACCTTGTTATAGTTGATATAATGATGCCAAATATAGATGGATACGAGTTCACAAAAACGCTTAGAGAGGGAGAGGCTGATTTGCCAGTTTTGATGATTTCTGCAAAAGAACTTGTTGAAGATAGAAAAAGGGGTTTTAAAGTTGGTATTGACGATTATATGACAAAGCCTATAGACATTGAAGAATTTCTTTTGCACGTAAAAGCACTGCTTCGCCGTGCCAAAATAAATGATGAAAGAAAAATTGTTATAGGTGACGTTGTAGTTGATAGTGAAAGCATGACCGTGACAAAAAATGGCGAAACACAAGAACTTCCACAAAAGGAATTTTTATTGCTATTTAAATTACTTTCTTATCCAGACAAAATATTCACAAGAATACAACTTATGGATGAGATATGGGGTATGGACTGCGATACGGGGTGGGAAACTGTCACCGTGCATATTGCAAGACTTAGAAAGCGTTTTGAAGGCTGGAAAGAGTTTGAAATTCAGTCTATAAGAGGTTTAGGGTACAAGGCGGTTAGACAAAAATGAAGCTAAAATATTTAAAAGATAGTTCAAAAGATATAACTGATAAAAAAAGGAAAAGAAAAATTCGCTCAATGTTCATTTTATCGGTATTTTTTATACTGATAGCAACCTATCTGCTTATGGCTTCAACACTATTTATATTGACTAAACTTGACATTTTACACGTAGAAATGCTTTCGCTATCAACGTGGCTACTTTTACTTATATTTTTAGTGGCAAGTTTTATTGTTGGGTCTATATTAACCATAATTATAAGTAAATTTGTGCTTGGTGCAGTAAACACCGTTGCAGAAGGCATGAGCGCACTAGCGAAAGGCAATTATGACGTTAGAATAGACCTTGGCAAAAATGAAGAATCAAAGCAACTTGCAAACGGCTTTAACAAGCTTGCACAAGAGTTAAAGGGCACTAAAATGCTTAGGTCAAACTTTGTAAACGAATATGCGCACGAGTTCAAAACGCCAATAGTGTCAATAAAGGGGTTTGCTGAACTTTTAAAGCAAGAAGATTTAACAGAAGAGCAAAAACAAGAATACTTAGATGTAATCATTGAAGAAGCAAATAGGCTTACATCGCTATCTACAAACTCACTAAACCTATCAAAGATAGAAGACCAAAGAATTTTAAGCGAAAAAACAAGGTTTAATTTATCTGAACAAATTAGAAATAGCATATTGCTTTTAGAGAAGAATTGGCAACAAAAAAATATAGAGTTTTCTATATCTCTTGAAGAATATGAGATAACGGCAAACGAAGAAATGTTAAAACAAGTTTGGATAAACCTTGTTGACAATGCAATAAAGTTTTCAAACGATGGTGGCTTGATAGAAATAGAACTATTTGAAGAAAAAGATAAAATTGTGTTCACTATAACAAATGGTGGAAAAACAATTGCTAAAGAGAATTACGACAAAATATTTGAAAAGTTTTATAGAATAGATAGTGGTGAAAACGGGCATGGAGTAGGGCTTGCAATAGTTAAAAAGATAGTTGAACTTCACAGTGGAAGCGTGTCTGTTTTTAGCGAAAAAAATAGGACAAAGTTCACTGTAAAATTGCCACTTTAATTAGAGTAAAAAATTTAATAATTTTTTATGTAATAATGTGTAAACAATTGCTATAAAAAAATAATTGTGCTAAAATCATAAATAGTTATAGTATTATGTCATGGAGAGAAGAAAAAATGTCAAATTTAAGTGTAGGTTTTGGTAGAGTTAATATCACTCCACCAATGGGTATAGAAGTAAGCGGTTATTTTGTAAAACGCAAAGCAGAAGGTGTTTTAGATGAACTTGAAGCAAATGCCGTTGCAATTTCAGACGGAAAAACGACAGTTCTTTTAGTATCGCTTGATTTATTAGGCTTTATGAATGGTTGTTGTCCAAAGTTTGTTGAAGCAATAAGCAAAAAAACAGGTTTGCCAAAGCAGTCAATATTTTTACACTGCACGCACACTCATACTGGACCAACGTTGGACATAAAAAATGGGGGCGAAGCTGAAAGAAAACTTGCAAGCGATAATTTGGATTTTTTAATTTCAAGAAGTGTTGATGCCAGTAATTTTGCGCTTAACGACTTAAAACCAGCAAAAATGGGTTATGGCGTTTCAAAAGCGCCAAATATTGCATTTATTAGAAGATATCGCATGAAAGATGGCAGTGTAAAAACAAACCCAGGCGTTCTTAACCCTGATATTTTGCACCCAATCGGCGAACTTGACGATAGCGTTAACGTTATCCGTTTTGATAGAGAAAATGCTGAAACAGTTGTGGTTGTAAACTTTGCAAACCACCCAGATACAGTTGGTGGAAATCTTATTTCAGGGGACTGGCCAACACTTACAAGGCATTTTGTTGAAAAGGCTATCGATAACACAAAATGTATTTTCTTTAACGGAGCACAAGGGGATGTAAACCACGTTAACGTTCATCCTACTAAAGGCGACTTTAACGATATGTTCAACGACTTTGATGGATGCTCTCGTGGATACGGACACACAAGACATATGGGTAGGGTTGTTGCCGGTGCTGTTATGCAAGTTTATGATAAAGTAAACTACACTGATGACACTGAAATTAAGTGTTTGCAAAGGGAATATGATATTCCAGCAAACGTTCCAGACCCAAAAGATATTCCACTTGCAAGAAAATATCACGAATTGCACTTAGCTGGAAAGGATGATGAAATTCCTTATGAAGCCATGATGTTAACAACTGTGCTTGCCAAAGCAAGAAGAATGTTAAGATTAGAACACGGTCCAGAAAGCTTCCAATTAATGTTTTCTGCAATTAAGATTGGTAAAGTGGCGTTGTTTGGAATTCCAGGCGAACCATTTAACGGAATTGGCAGAGGAATTAAACAAACCGAAGGTTATGATATGATTGTTCCTTGCTGTATAGTAAACGGATATAACGGATATTTCCCAATGCAAGATTCTTACGATGAAGGTGGTTATGAAGCCAACACTTCACTTTTTAAAGCAGGCGTAGCTGAAAAGATTATTGCTTATGGCAAAGAAATGTTAACAGAAATTAAGATATAGGAGAAAATATAATGGAAAAGGCAAATTTGAAAGTTGGTTTTGGTAGAGTTAATATTACCCCACCAATGGGCATATTCGTTGCAGGTTATGCTGTACAAAGATATGCTGACGGCGTTCTAGATGAGTTAGAAATAAATGCTATTGCCCTTGATGATGGAAACAAAAAGGTAGTTATGCTTTCTGTTGATAATATTGGTATAGCAAAAGTTTATTATGAAGAATTTAAAAAGACCATTTGCGAACAAGTAGGATTAAAAAGAGAAGAACTATTTATTCACAGCACACACACTCACACAGGTCCAGCATTAAGACCTGTTAGAGGTGAAGAAGAATTGAAAATGGTTGAAGATTACAAAGCATTTGTTATTAAAAGATGCGTTGACGTGGCAAGTTTTGCGCTTGCTGACTTAAAGCCAGCAAAAATGGGTTATGGTTTGGCAAAAGCACCAAACATTGCGTTCATTAGAAGATATCGCATGAAAGACGGCACTGTTAAAACAAACCCAGGCGTTAACAATCCTGATATTCTTCATCCTATTGGGGAAACTGATGATAGCGTTAGCGTTATCCGTTTTGATAGAGAAGGTGCTGAAACAATCGTTCTTGCAAACTTTGGTTGCCACCCAGACACTGTCGGTGGATGCAAAATTTCTGCAGACTGGCCGGGATTTACAAGGCGTTTTGTTGAAAAAGCAATCGACAATACAAAGTGTATATTCTTTAACGGCGCAGAAGGTGACGTAAACCACGTTAACGTTCACCCTACTAGTGGGGACTTTAACGATATGTTCAACGATTTTGATGGTTGCTCTCGTGGTTATGGTCACGCAAGGCATATGGGTAGGGTTATTGCAGGTGCTGTTATGCAAGTTTATGATAAAGTAAACTACACTGATGACACTGAAATTAAATGTTTGCAAAGAACGTATGATATTCCAGCAAACGTTCCAGACCCAAAAGATATGCCACTTGCAAAAAAATATCACGAATTGCATTTAGCAGGCAAAGATGAAGAAATTCCATATAAAGCAATGATGCTTACAACAGTTGTTTGTGAAGCAGCAAGAATGGTAAGACTAGAAAATGGTCCTGAAAGTTTCCCATTCTTACTCAGCGCAGTTTCAATTGGCAGAGTTGCGCTACTCGGCATACCAGGTGAACCATTTAACGGAATAGGCAGTGCATTAAAACAAACTGAAGGCTACGATATGGTTGTGCCTTGTTGTTTGGTAAATAGCCACGAAGGATATTTCCCAATGCAAGACTCTTATGATGAAGGTGGCTACGAAGCAAGAGTTTCAAACTTCAAAGCAGGCGTTGCTGAAAAGATTATTGCATATGGCAAAGAAATGTTAACAGATTTAAGGAAATAATAATATAATAATAGGAAATAAATGTTAATCAAAGAGCAAGGGCAAAACCCTTGTTTTTTGATGAGAAAAAAGGAAAAGATTATGGAGATACTTTTAAGTTTAGCAATAGCATTGTTTGCAGGGCTAATGCTATCAAGGGTTGCAAAACTACTTGGACTTCCTGCTGTCACAGCATACTTAGTTGCAGGAATACTCATCGGCCCATTTTGTTTAGGAAAACTTGGTGTTGGGGGATTAGGCTTTTCACATGGCTTACTTGAAGACATGGGCATAATTTCAGACGTTGCACTTGGCTTTATTGCCTTTGCAATAGGTAATGAATTTAGACTTTCTCAATTAAAAACGATAGGAAAGCAAGCAACTATAATAGGTATATTACAAGCCGTTATAACAACTGTAGTTGTTGATGTAGCGCTTATCACGTTGCATTTTATAATTCCAGATAAATTCCCAATGTCAGCTGCAATTATTATGGGTGCAATAGCAGCAGCAACAGCCCCAGCAGCAACACTTATGGTTGTTCGCCAATACAAGGCAAAAGGTCCTGTCACTGACGTTTTACTTCCTGTAGTTGCTCTAGATGATGCTGTTGGTCTTGTAATTTTCTCAATTTCATTTGGCGTGGCAAGGGCGTTAGAAGAAAGCGTGAGCATATTAGCAATCGTTGTAGAACCTATTGCTGAAGTTGTTATGTCAGTTGGACTTGGTGCTATTATGGGATATGTTTTCACCTTCTTTGAAAGATTTTTCCACTCTCGTTCAAAAAGACTTGCAATGAGCGTTGCATTTGTCTTCTTAACAGTGGGCATTTCAATGATTGAGTTTGAAACAGGTGGAATTGGATTCCGTTTCTCATCACTTCTTGCATGCATGATGCTCGGCACTATTTTCTGCAATATTTGTGATTTTTCGGCGCAACTTATGGATAGGCTTGACAGATGGACGGCACCGATATTTATTTTGTTCTTTGTAATAAGTGGTGCAGAGTTAGACTTAAACGTTTTAACAGATTTTATAATCGTTCTAATCGGCGTGGTTTATATCTTGTTCCGTTGCTTAGGTAAATATTATGGTGCAGCGTTTAGTGCAAGGCTTTCAAAAAGTCAACCAAACATTGTCAAATATTTAGGTATAACGCTTTTCCCACAAGCAGGTGTTGCACTAGGTATGGCAATAACTGTTGGCAACGCAATGGGTGGTGCTATTGCCACAATAGTTGCAAACTTAACGTTGTTCTCAGTTTTAATTTATGAACTTGTTGGTCCATATCTAACAAAGATTGCATTAACTCATGCTGGTGAAATCAACCCAGAAGGCAAAATCAGTGAGAGAAACATTGACAGCCAACTTGCAGATAATGCTAATCAAAAATAACAAATAATTTGATAAAAATTTTATAATAAATAATACAAAAATTAAAAGCCCTTGCCATTTTAGCAGGGGCTTTTAGTATATAATTTTATAAAGTTAGTAAAAACTATTTATTTTTATACGCAAATGTGATATAATCAATTAAAAGATTTTATAAAGGAACTAGGCAAAAAATGATAAAGAAAAGGTGTATTCTTTCAATACTTCTTATAATAGTTTTAACACTTGTGTCAACGTCAAGTGTTTTTGCCGTTCCAAATAAAGTTTTTGCAAATACAAGTATTTTTTTAGATATAAAAAACAGCAGTTTTGAAAATACAATAACTGACGAGTTTGATAAGCCTTTTGTATCCGATTGGGTTATAAATGGTGAAAATTTTGTTTCTGATAACGTAAACGTAGTTTCAACCAGTGCGTATGAAGGAAGAAATAGTTTGCAGTTAAAAAATGGCGTTTTTACTATTGAAAGTAAAGAATTTATAGAAATAGAAAATAGTGCAGAATATTTGTTTGGCGTAAAATTTGTTTTTTCTGACGTAGATGACAGCTGTTGTCTTTCGGTTAAAACTTATAACTCTCAAAATGAAATTATAGCCACCCATAAAAGTCAAACAATAATTAGCAAACAAGAAAACCTTGATAAATGGCAAGAAGCGTTTTTAATGGTTGATAAAGATGAAAATGCTAAAAAAGTTAAAATATCTATAGAGGTTGATTCTAAAAAAGGCAGTGTAGGGGTGGATAACGTTTATGGTTATAAAAACTTTGTTAACCTTTATAACGGCGCGTCAATTTCTTTAGAAAAAAATATTGTGCAAATTCGATTCACTGCCAAAATTGATATAGACGTTTATCAAACATTTATTAATAATTATAGTTTTGTAAGCGTGGGCATGCTTCTTTCACCAAAAGAACAGGTGGACAAGGTTGGGGAGTTTACGGTAAAAGGAATTCCTGAAAATGGCAAAATGGCAATGATATCTGCAAGCAATTGGAATAATCCTAATTCGTATATGAAAGATGGATATTATACTTTTTGTGCTGGGTTTGGGCAACATGGTTATGATGATTTAGAAAACATAATAAACGGCGAAATTGTTGTAAGGGTATACGTAAAATATACAGAAAACGGCAAAGAAAACATAATTTATTCTAGTTGGAACTTAAACGATAATTGTCGCTCTATTCGTCAAGTTGCAAATAGTGCAAAGCAGGATATAGAAGTATATAATAGTTATTCATTAGATCAACAAGAAATTATTTCGGCATACATTGAAGGTAGAACTCCTAATGTTGAGGGCTTAGATTAAAAAAATATAAAATATATAAAAAAATGCAGTTGAAGTTCAACTGCATTTTTTGTTTTTATTGTTGTTCTTTAAACCACCTTTTAACGAATTCAGCAAGTGCCTCGGCAAGTTGCTCAATATCCCAATCGGTTGTGTTTATTATCAAATGATAAGAATTTCTGTTTCCCCACTCGCCATCGGCAATAAGATAACGTGTGCGAGCACGGTTTTTATCAATTCTCTTAATCATCTTTTTAAATTGTTTATAAGTAAAATTCTTTTCTTCGCCTGTTGCACGTTCTTGACAACGCTTTATTTTAGCATCCATATCGGCACAAATAAAAAGATTAAGTGGGTTTCTGTCATGCAAAAGCACGTCTGCGTTTCTGCCAACGATAATGCAGTTTTTCTTATTATTCGCAATTTCTTCAATAACCAATCTTTGTTCTCTTAAAAGATTAACGTCTGGTGCATTTATGTACATTGGCGACATAAACGAATGATGGAAAGATAGCGTATAAGTTTGCCATACGTGATTGTTTAATGCGTGTTCAACGTAATCTTCATCAACGTTGTGCCTTTTTGCAATTTCCGTAATTATTTCTCTATCGTAATAGTCATAATTAAGTATTTCTGAAAGCCTTTTGCCAAGCTCTCTTCCACCACTACCAAATTCTCTGCTAATAGTAATTATATTCATTTTAGCCCCCTTTATATATGTATTAAGTAAATGCAACTTTTATATTTACTATATTAATTATACTATAACTTTATTAAAATATCAATACCCTTTTTAGAATTTGTGTTTGGGTAGTTTTTTTAATCAAAAAAACAAATAAAAAACAGCACGGAAATTTCCGTGCCGTTTGATATCCAATTTTTATTAGTCATTATTTTCTTGTTTTTCTTTGCGTTTTGCAATTATATATTTTATAAGAACTATCAAGTAATGTATAGCAAGACCAACGGCTATTGCTTTAACTAGGTCAAATATAACGGTTAGGGCAAACGTTATAACTAAAACTAAAATATTGTTCCACTCTTTACTCTTGCAAATATTAACAAATTGTCTCCACTCGCTCATGTTGTATGCAACCATAATTAAAATCGCCGCAATAATTGGCATAGGGATATAAGATGCAAGTGGCATTAAAACAACAAGCACAAGTAATAATACTATTGCGTGCACCATGCCTGAAAGTGGAGATTTGCCACCATTTTTAACGTTTGCAGCCGTTCTTGCAATTGCACCCGTTGCAGGTATTCCACCAAAAAAGCCAACAAGCATATTGCTTGTTCCAAGGGCAATAAGCTCTGTGTTAGAGTTGTGCTTATCATCAATCATTTTGTCCGAAACAACGCAAGATAAAAGCGATTCAATGCCAGCAAGTAGTGCAATGGTAAACGCACTTGGAAGAAGTGCAAGAATTCTTTCGCCCGTGATTGTAGGAAGATTAAATTTTGGCAAATCCGAAGATATTGTATAAAGCGAACCGATTGTGTTAGCATTTACAACAGAGATAAGGCAAACTAAAGCTCCAACGATAACAGCTATAAGCGAAGCAGGGATTTTCTTAAAAATCTTTGGGCAAACAATAAGAATTGCAAGTCCAAGAAGTCCAACTCCAAACGCCCAAAAATTAAATGTAGAAAAATGCTCAACTATTAAAGAAAGTTTTTCGGTCGTTTCAATGGCAACAGTGCCAGCAGGATAGGTAAGTCCAAAAAAGTCTTTAAGTTGACCTATCGCAAGCGTCACTGCTATACCAGAAGTAAAACCAACAGTTATTGAGTGTGGAATAAACTTGATTAGTGAGCCAACTCTTAAAAGTCCCATAAGAATAAGCAAAATTCCTGCCATAATTGTAGCAAGGAAAAGCCCGTCTAGACCTTCAGTTAATATAATTCCAGCAACAATTGTAGCAAACGCAGCAGTTGGACCAGTTATATTAACTTTGCTTCCACCTAAAAGTGCAGCAAAAAAACCAGCAATAATAGCAGTAAAAAGCCCTCTTTCTGGTGTTGCTCCAGATGCAATTGCAAGCGCAATGGATAGTGGAAGTGCAATAATTGCAACTATAACGCCAGCAACAATATCTGAAATATAGTCTTTTGACTTATAGCCTTTAAAAGCCGATAAAACCTTAGGTTCAAATAATTTCATAAACAATCTCCTTTGTGCTAAAACATTATATAATAAATAAATTCAAAAGGCAATAAAACTAAAACAAAAAAATAACAAAAAAATATTTTAAGGCGATTAAAGTTTTGTAAAAAAAATAAATAAAAAAGGCTATCTTTCGATAGCCTTTTAAGTTTTAGCTTAGTTTGAAAGGTCCATAACTTGAGAAGGTCTTAAAGTAAAGAACAAATCGTTTGTGTTTTTATAACACTTAACAAGTTCAGCTGTTGCTAAATCTCCTTTCAATATGCTATATTCAGTAGTGTTATCTAAGTTAGTTTTTGCACAAAGCAACGTGTCGTTTCCTGCATAGATAAACGTTGTGCTTTCAGCAACTTCATGAGTTAAGGTTGTTTGACCTCTGTCTTTGGCAGTTGCATAAACGATTATGTCGCCAACTTCAAGGTATTTGGTACTAAAATCTAAAATTACATTATTGCATTCTGTTGCAAAGTCAAAGTTGTCAAGACCAACTTCATTTAATTTTTCTGTATCTGTGGCAAAAACACGATATCCACCATAGTATCCATTAACAAGCATTTGCTTAGCAGGGATAAATTGCTCAGCAACAGTTTTTTGTAATCTATACATTGTTGCCTTAATAACTTCTCCATAATAAATAGAAAGCTTAGGTATTTCAATATAAGTAGGAGTGAAAACGTTTTGTATTACGTTTTCTATAGTTGGCAAGTTTAAGTTCACATTCATAGCGTTATAAATATTATTAGCAAATTCAAGCCCTGAACCATAAGAAGCCCAACTATTTGTATTTTCGTCATTTGCAAGAATTTGTAAAAATTCTATTTGATCACTATTTAGTTTGTTTTTACCTATTAAATTAGATATGGAATTTGATGGAATATCATCAACGTAGCCACTATCATTTGTGATTATGCTTCCAACATCGCCTGTTGCCTTAACTGTATAAGAAATTTCAACAGAACTTTGTGCAGGAACGTCTATCATCCAAGTTAAAACGCCGTTATTTAATTGATACTCACCATTTGCACTAACGAACTCTGTGCCTGCAGGAATTGCTTCTGTAACTTTTAGGTTTTCATATGCACGATTGGTGCCCGTTGAAAGAGATGAATGTTGTGAATAATATCTTTCGTTTGTGTTATTTGTTATTACAACTTTATAGGTGAGAGTGTCGCCTTTAGAAACAGTGCCATAAGGCGTTGCATCAACAGTTCTGTTTATATCCATAGCAGGGAATTTAATACGGCTTTTTGTTGACGTTGGAACTTCTATCATTTCTCCATTGTATTTAACAATATCGTTATCCATGTTGCCATCAAAGTCTTGTGCATAGAATTCTAATGGTCTAACAACAGAGAAACAACAAGTTGCTCCAGCCAATTCATTTGTAACACTTGCAATTCTTCCATAGACTGCAGAACTAGAAGAAGTTTCTACGATATCTGTGCCGTCTTGTGTGTTATATTTTAAACCCCAGCAATCCAAAACTATGCCATTTCCAACGTAAATAACCACGTGTCCCTCGTCAACAAGAAGGTCCCCACGACGCAAGTTTACATATTCACCATTAACTGTTTTTGAAAGGAAGGCACGAACTAAATCTTTTGATTTTTTGGCAGTTAATGTTGTGCCATTTAAAATATATTCATAAGTATTTTCTTGTGAATTATATTTGAATTGCAAATTTCCATCTTTATACCAATCAGTAAAAGCTGATGATGAGTTAACGGACATGTTGTTGTAAGCATGTAGATTGCTAGCTTCATCGTTTACATATCTAGAATAGTTAACCCAACGCAAAATTGCTGTGTCTACATCATTATTTGTAAATTTATCAGGTGAAGTTGCATCGAACGGACAATACCCTTTTTCAGGTTGATTTTCAGAGCAAGACCATAACATTGATGTATAAATGCCATTAGGAGAATATTTACCTTCAAATATTCTACGACCAATTCCTTCTAAATATACTGAAGATGTATAAGTAGAGCATACTGAAAAGATTGTTGTGTCACTTGTTCCATATTCTGGAGAAACTTCGTTTGTTTGCCTGTACAAGCCACCAGATGTTTTGCTTATCATAGACAATTCAGCAGAATCATATTGAATTGCATCTTTTTTCATATAATAAGCCCATGCAGTTGCAACTAGTGCTTCTTCTAGGTCAGCACGAGTAGTAATTTTTGTGCCAGCTTCTATTGTTTCGCTTTTCTTTGATTTACAACTAATACAAGTATAAGTAATTTCACCACTTTCCGTTTCGCTTGCTTCTTGTGTTAGCTCACCATTGCTCCAAACGTGTACGTGCTCTTCTTTGCAACCTGAAACAAAAATGCAAAATGCACTTAGTAAAAGACTTAAAACAAGTATTAAACATAACGATTTAATTAGCTTTATTTTCATTGTATCCTCCTAAAAAGTTTTTTTATTATTATAACATAGAAAATAACAAATATAATATGTTTACTTTAATTTAGATTATCAAATAATATAACGATGCTTTCACTTGACAAGTAAAGCACTTTATAGTAAAATTTAATAAAAGTTGTTTTTGGGGGCAAAAATGGATTTATTACAACTACGTTATTTTTGCGATGCTGCTGAATCGCAAAATTTATCTAAAACAGCAAGAAAGTTTATCCAAGCGAATCTTATGTCCTTTGAGTAGACACTGCAAAAAAGCGTTTTTTGGCACAAACAAAACTTGCCTTGCGTGTGCCGTTTCAGTCGGCATAAGGGTAATCAATTTTAACGAATTTAAGTACTATATGGCTTAAAAGCAAAAATTCAAAACTGAATAGTCAAAACCCAAAAAAAGCACCACCCACACGGGCAGTGCTTTTTGGTTTTGTAAAGTTTATATTAGTTTGAAAGGTCCATTACTTGAGAAGGCCTTAAAGCAAAGAACAAATCGTTAGTGTTTTTAAAGCACGATACAAGTTCGGCGTTTGCTAAGTCGCCCTTTAATATGCTGTATTCGGTAGTGTTATCTAAGTTAGTTTTTGCACGGAGCAAGGTGTTGTTTCCAGCATATATAAGAATTGTGTATTCAGAAACTTCGCTTGTTAGGGTTGTTGCACCTCTATTTTTTGCTGTTGCATAAACGATTATGTCGCCAATTTCAAGGAAGTTTAGTCTAGGGTCTAATATAGAGTTGTTGCACTCTTTTTCAAAATCAAAATTATCAATACCAACTTCTTTGAATTTTTCTATATCAGTAAAGTATGAACGATATCCACCATAAAATCCGTTTACAAGCATTTGCTTAGTAGTAACGAAGTCGCTAGCCACAGTTTTTTGTGGTATATACATGTCTGTTTTTATAATTTCTCCAAAGAAAACAGATAGCGCTGTTGCTTCTATATAAGTAGGAGTAAAGAGATTTTGGATTATATTTTCAATGCTAGGCAATTCTAAGTTAACGTTCATAGCCTTATAAATATTTTCTGCGAACTCAAGTCCTGAGCCATAAGCACTTAAGCCGTTAGTATTTTCGGCATTTGCAAGAGTTGTTAAAGTTTCTATTTGTGTGCTATCTAGTTTCTTTTTACCTATTAGGTTAGAAATAGAGTTTGATGGAATGTTATCAACAAAGCCACCATCATTTACAATCATACTGCCAACTTGACCAGTTGCTTTAACCGTATAAGAAATTTCAACAGAACTTTGTGCAGGTACGTTTACTATCCAAGTTAAAACGCCGTTATCTAATTGATAATTACCTGTTGCACTAACAAGTTCTGTGCCAGAAGGAATTGTTTCTGTAATTTTAAGGTTTTCATAATCTTTGCCAGAATTGTTTGAAGAATTTAACCAATTTGCATAGTTTTGGTGTTTTGTGTTGTTTGTAATAACAACCTTATAAGTTAGAGTGTCGCCTTGAGAAACTGTTCCATAAGGCGTTGCATCAACAGTTCTGTTTATGTCCATTGCAGGGAATTTGATACGGCTTTTTGTTGATTCAGGTATATCCAACATTTCTCCGTTATACATAACGACATCGTTTCCTTTATCGCCATCAAAATCTTGAGCATAGAAGTCTAATGGTCTGATTAAAACGAAAGTGTTTTTAGCTTTATTAAGTTCTGAAACAACAGATGAAACTCTGCCATAAACAGCGCCGTCTGGATTTTCAACTCGGTCTGTTCCTTCTGAAGGGATATACTTTTTGCCAGAGCAATCTAAAACAACGCCATTTCCAACATATATAACAGAGTGGTTTTCGCTAAGGAAGATGTCTCCAGCACGTAAATTAACGTATTCACCGTCAACTTGCTTTTTCATAAATTCACGAACTAAATCTTTAACTTCGCTTTCATATATAAATTCGCCATTTAGATAATATTCATATAAGCCATCTCTTTTGTTGTATTTATATTGCAATTTGCCATCTTTATACCAATCGGTAAAAGCAGATGAGTTGTGAACCAACATATTGTTATCATAAGGGATTGTATCCGTGCTTTCTTCTGCATACCTATAATAATCAATCCAACGCACAACGGCAGCATCTTTATCGTTTGCAGTAATCTTGTCTGGGACGGTTGCTGTGGTTGGATAATAACCTTCTTCAGGTTGGTTGTCTGCGCATGCCCAAAGCAAAGAACAATAAGGTCCGTAAGGTGAATATTTGTCTTCAAATACTCTATGACCAATTGCTTCTAAATAGGTTGAAGCAACATATGAAGTACAAACGTTATATATTGTTGTATCATCCGTTCCATATTCAGGCGAAACTTCATATGAACTTCTGTTTAATCCACCCCAAGTATGCTTAATAGAAGAAACTTGGATGTTATCATATTGGATTGCCCCTTTTTTCATATAATAAGCCCACGCTGTTTCAGCTAAAGCTTCTTCTAAGTCTGCACGAGTGGTAATGTGTGTGCCAGCTTCTACTGTTTCGCTTTTCTTTTCTTTACAACCAGTGCAAGTATAAGTAATTTTACCCGCTTCGGTTGCCGTTGCAGCTTTGGTTAATTCACCATTGCTCCACGTGTGCGTATGGTTGTCGCAACCTACGCCAAAAACACAAAACGTACTTAGTAAAAGACTTAAAACAAAAGTAAAACATAAAATTCTAATAGTCTTTGTTTTCATAAAAACCTCCAATATTGTAGTTAATATTATAACATGTTGTATACATAAATTCAAATGTTTGCCTTAATTTATTTTATCAAATAACACATGCTTGCTTTCACTTGACACATAAAGCAATTTTATGTTAAAATATTAAAAAAACATTTTAGGTGAAAAATGGATTTATTACAATTACGTTATTTTTGCGACGCTGCTGAATCGCAAAATTTATCAAAAACGGCAAGAAAGTTTATCGTGCCAACTTCAAATATTTCACAAACTATTAAAAGGTTAGAAAAAGAGCTTGGTATAGAACTTTTTGAGCATAAAAAGAACAAAATTGTGCTTAACGATGATGGCAAAAATTTTTATAATTATTGCTCAAAAGCATTGTCAATGTTGGATAATGCAAAAGAAAAAGTAATCGACAGCAAAAAAGAAGTTTCGGGAAGTATAAGTTTGCTTTTACTTGGCAACAAAAATATTCCAACAAGGGCGCTTAGAAAATTTGTTGAAGATTACCCAAAAGTGAAATTTATTGTTCGTGACCAAAAAGAAGTTGATTTTGATTACGATATTTTAATATCCACGCAATTAGACTGTGAATATGATAAAAAATTTTTGCTTGCTCAAGATATGTATGCTATTATCGTTTCAAAAAACCATCCGCTTGCAAGCAAGCCAAACCTTTCAGTGGCAGACTTAAAAGACCAACCTTTTATAACGGCAAATAAAGAAAATCACCAATTAAAAGCAACGCTTTCTATATGTATTCAAGAAGGTTTTTATCCAAACATATCAATTCAAACTGACGGCGCACAATATATAAGAAATTTTGTTGAAATAGGGCTTGGCGTGGCGATAGTTCCTTATTCTTGGCGAGTAAATTTTTCCGACCAATTAGTGTTTACAAAAATACCTAATTCATATAGAAAAATTTATGCCATTTTGCCAAAAAACAAAATAATCAAAAAAAGCACAAGAATGTTTATAGAATATCTTAAAGAAGAGGCAAAAAACTTTCCATCTATAATAGATTAAGGTTTTATAAAAACTAAAAACCCCACACATAAAAAGTGTAGGGTTTTCATTTCGTTGGCGGAGAGGAGAAGATTCGCTTCTCTCGAGCCTCCCGATAAACAGTAGGTTG
>JAZKZI010000013.1:0-40150 GCA_045612585.1 Christensenellaceae bacterium
CTGAATGGCAAATTTAGCTCAGCATAAATGGCAGGCCACGCCGAACTTAAAACAGAATCAGGAAGCCCTAAGCCTATAAAAATTATGCAAATAACCACAAATAAAAAAGTTGTCATAAAACACCTAAATAATCAATAATAAGACGCCAACCGACGCAAAAAGTGTTGGGACTACAACAATTACGCCATATATCACAAATTTTTTAAAAGGCATATCAATGCCGTATTTTTTCAAAATTTTGCTCCACATAATGCCAGCGAGTGCGCCAACGGGTGTTAAAAAAGCACCCACGTTAGAGCCGATTATTGTTGCATAAACGGCAAGCAAGTTATCGCTAAAAATAATTTTTTCAAACAATACGCTCATAGGAATATTGTTTAAAAGATTTGCACTAATTGTTGAAACAAACCCAAATGTAAGACCATCGACTTTTGAGTTAGAAGTTAGTGCTTTTGCCAAAATATCAGTTATTCCGTTTTGTTTAAGTGCAAGCACTATTACAAACATTGAAAGTATAAACGGAATAAGTTCATAAGGTTCTTTCTTTAGGCTTTTTAATACGGGCGAAACCGTGTGCATTGTTATAAGGTCATACACTAAGTCAAAAGCTGTTAAAGACAAGGCAAGCACTAAACAAATTAAATACATTTCTATTTGCAAAACGTCGGATATGGCAAGCAAGACTATTCCTAGTGCTAAGTGGCAAATGGCAACCATCATAGGCACTTTAGAAATTTGCACGTTATGAGAAAGAGTTTTTTCTTCAGTGCAAATAGGTTTTGCCAATTGTTTTCTAAAAATTAATAAAAGCACGCCTAAACTTGTTAGTCCACTAGCAATGGCAGGGAGCGCCATTACCGAAAGATACTCTGCAAAATTTATGCCAGCCGACTGGGCGAGATAAATATTGGTTGGGTTTCCCACAATTAGCGCCATACTCCAAGTGTTTGCTGCAATAAATTCGCCAAAAAGAAAAGGAAGTGGCGAAATTTTTGCTTTTTTTGCAAAAATGCAAATAGGTGGGGTAAAGGTTAGAATTATTATGTCGTTAGAAGTAAAGATTGTTAAAACCGACACAACTGCATATAAAATCAAAAAGAGTTTTAACCCACCACCCTTACTTTTAAGGAAAACCGAATCTGCTATATAATCGAAAAACCCAGCATCGCCAAGATACACCGAAAGCAAGGTCATAGACAAAAAAAGCGTTAAAATTTTTAATGGGTTTACCGAAGTGTTTGCCGTTATGCCTTTAAAAACTGCATCTAAACTTATACAGCCAGATAAAATCATTAAAATTGCGCCAAAAAGACAAATTAGCCAGTAAAGACCAACTTCTGATTTGCCAATTTTTATATATGGTTTTATTAGCACCGAGCCAACCATAAGCAATATGGTTGAAAGTGCAATAATAGCGCAAACAAGCATAAAAATATCCCTTTTTTTAAAATTACAATAAAGATTATATCACGGAAAAAGCATTTTATCAAGCAACAAAAAGCATAATAAAAAATTTATTTATTCTTTAGAAAAACCTGCATATATAAGAAAATTAAAACATAAAGTTTTGTATGGAACTGACTTATAAAGAACTTGCTAAAAGAGACGTTATAAACGTTGCCGACGGCAGATGTTTAGGAAGAATAGTAAATGTAAAATTTAAATTTCCACAAGGCGTTATAATAGGAATTTACGTGCCTAATCGAAAAAATAAGGGGATATTTTGGTTTTTAGATAAAAGCACACTTTATATAGACGTAAGCAGAATAATAAAAATTGGTGGAGACGTTATTTTAGTGGATATTAAGTGTGGTGATAGCTGTGCTCAAAGCACGCCGATAGGCAAACCACAAAAACCTTCGCCATGCCCACCACCATGCCCACCACCATGTCCACCATGCCCACCACCGTGCCCACCAAACGGCAACCATAAAACAGAAGGCACGCTAGATTTAAGTGGAATTTTTGACCAAAACGGAAATATTGATTTAGAAGATTATTGAAAGTGCCAAACAAAAACAAAACAACAAATTTTTAAAACCCCCTTGAAAAATGAAAAAAATTGTTTTATAATAAAACTATCCGAGTGATGAACGGAATTTACCAAAAGCAAAGGGGGACAAAAAATTATGGGTAAAGTATTATCAGAAAATATTAGAAATATTGCTATAGTCGGACATAGTGGTGGGGGAAAAACTTCTCTTGCAGAAGCTATTTTATTTAATGGAAAAAGTATAGATAGACTAGGCAAAACAGCTGATAAAAACACCGTTATGGATTATGACGAACAAGAAATTGCAAGAGGCATTTCAATTTCTCTTGCGTGTGCATATACGTATTGGCGCGATACGAAAATTAATATTATAGACGTTCCTGGTTTTTATGATTTTGAAGGGGAATTTGAACAAGCTATGCGTGCCGTTGGCTCTGCAATTTTAGTTGCCGATGCAAGTGGCGAAGTTGCTGTGGGCGCTGAAAAGGTTGTGGATTATTGCATAAGAAGGCATATTCCACTTATGATTTTTGTAAACGGCATAGATAAAGAAAATGCTAACTACGTTGCAACGGTTGAAGCCTTTAGACAAAAATATGGCAGAAAAATTTCTCCAACGCACTTCCCAATTATTAGAGATGGCAAAATGAAAGGCTACGTTTCGGTTATTTCTGGAAAGGCTTTTGAGTTTACTCAAGGTGGAAGAAATGAAATTGCCGTGCCTGAAAATATGCTTGCTGACGTTAAACTGTTAAAAGATTCTTTAACCGAAGCTGCTGCCGAATCTTCAGAAGCACTTCTCGATAAGTATTTATTAGAAGAAACGCTTACTAACGACGAAATTGTTAGTGGTGTAAAAAATGGTTTAAAACAAGGCGAAACTATTCCTATCATGGGTGGCTCTGCCATTCAAAACATGGGTGTTATTAACTTAATGCACGAAATAGTAGACCTACTTCCTTCTCCGTTTGACAGAAGACCTGTTATGGCAACAAACATTATGGAAGGCGATAAATATGGCGAGGTTAGTGAAGTTGTTTGTGATGAAAGTTTGCCTTTTGCAGGACAAGTTTTCAAAACTATTGCAGACCCGTTCGTTGGAAAACTCAACATGATAAGAGTGTTTACAGGTTCGCTTAAGAGTGGCATGACCGTTTATAATGGAACCACGGGCGAAAAGGAAAAGATTAACACTTTATATATAATGAAAGGCAAAAAACAAGAGCCTGTCACAGAACTTGTTGCCGGCGATATCGGTGCTGTAAACAAACTTAATAATACAAACACGGGCGATACGCTTTGCGACGAAAAAGCACTAATCAAGTTCTTTGATATTCCACTTCCAAAGCCTGTTATAACCATGGCTATCTCAGCCCAAAAGAATGGCGAAGAAGACAAGGTGTTCCAAGGACTTAATAGACTTAGTGAAGAAGATTTGACCTTTAAGGTTGAAAAAGACAAGGATACCGGTGAAATGGTTATCCGTGGTATGGGTGAAACACAACTTGAAATCCTTTGCAAAAAGTTAAAGGCAAAATTTGGGGCAGAAGCAGTGTTAAGCTCACCAAAAATAGCATTTAAGGAAACCATTTTGGGAACAGCTGAGGCTGAAGGAAAACACAAAAAGCAATCTGGTGGTGCTGGTCAATTCGGCGTGGTTAACATTAAGTTTGAGCCGGGTGCAGCTGACGGCGAGTTTGAATTTGTAAACGCAATAGTTGGTGGCGCAGTTTCTAAGCCTTTTGCTCAAGCAACCGAAAAAGGCTTAAAAGAAGCAATGCAAAAAGGTGTTTTAGCAGGCTATCCTATGACAAACTTAAAGTGCACTTTGTTTGATGGCAAAGAGCACCCTGTTGATAGTAAAGAAGTTGCCTTTGTTTCTGCTGCAAAACTTGCTTATGATGAAGGTATTAGAAAGGCAAAGCCTGTTATTTTAGAACCTGTATATACTTATAAGATTTTAGTGCCAGACAACTACACGGGCGATATCTTAGGCGATATGAACAAACGCAGGGGCAGAATTCTTGGCATGGAAGTTGTTGATGGACTTCAAGAAATTTGTGCAGAAGCACCACTTGTTGAAATGCTTAAGTATGCAACAGAGTTAAGAAGCATGACTCAAGGTCGTGGAAAATTCTCATGTGAATTCTTAAGATATGAAGAAGTTCCATATCAAGCACAAGAAAAAATTATTGCTGATGCAAAAAAATAAAATTACCAATAGGTAAAGGGAGCAAAAAATGATATTAACAATATGCCCGAATCCGAGCATTGACTGCACGATAGAACTTGATAGTCTTAACGTTGGAAAACTAAACAGAGTTGACAATAAGTTAGAAACGTATTCGGGCAAGGCGTTAAACGTGGCAATGGGCATTGCAAGGCTTGGTGAAAAAAGTTTTGCAACCGGATTTATGTTCGATGCACACGCAAGGCTGTTTGAACAAGTTTTAGATAAAGAAGGCGTTAAGCACGATTTCGTTTATAATCACGGAAGCGCAAGAACCAACTATAAAATTATAGATAAAAGGTCTATGCTCACCGAAATAAACGATAGGGGCGAGTCGGTTAGCAAACTTAAACAAGCCGAACTTATTGAAAAGATAAAAACAATATCTCCTGACTTTGAGATTGCCGTTATGAGTGGAAGTTTACCTAAAGGGGTTGACCCATCGTTTTATGGCAAGGTCTTATCGGTTATTCCAAAGCACGTTAAAATTATTGTTGATACTGAAAAGGCAAACATGCTTTCGGCACTAGAAGGCAGAGAAGTGTTTATGGTAAAACCTAACTTAAGAGAGCTAGAAGAATTTACAGGCAAAAACGTGCACTCGCTTCAAGACATGGTGTCAGCATCAAAAAAATATTTGGATAGGGGTGTTAAATACGTTTTAATATCTTTAGGTAGCGAAGGTGCAGTGCTTACCGATGGAACGGATAGCTATTTTTGCAAGAGTGCGTCCGTTGCCGTAAACTCAACGGTTGGCGCTGGGGATAGCATGGTTGCAGCAACGTGCGTGGGCATTCAAAAAGGCGTGCCAATGCAAGAAATTTTAAGAATGGCTGCTGCAGCAGGAACTGCTGCCGTGACGACTAGTGGAACTAACTTGTTTTATAGGGATAAATATAACGAAATTTATTCGAAAATATATTCAGAAAAAATTTATTTATAATAAAACAAAAATAAAAAGCATAAACAGTTTGCAATTTGCGCAAACTGTTTTTGTATGAAAAAAAACTTTATAGGTTCTTTTTTTGACCTAATAAATAAAAAAAGATTAACAACGGTGGCAGGGGCGTGGGTTTATTATTTTTTAACAGCGTTCGTGCCACTGCTTTTTTTAATAGTTTCGGCATTTAGCGTGTTTGGTGTAAGTTTAACCCGCGACCTTGTTTCAAGACTTCCAGAAGAGTTTCGTTTAGCAGGGCAAAAGGTTATAGAAACGGCAGAAAACTCATCTAAAGGCGCAACCATTTTTTTTGTTATTGCAGTGATTATTTCTTGCACTAATCTTCTTAATCAAATGTCAAAAGACGGCGACTTTATTTATGAAGCTCGCTCTAAAATAAAAAGGGGAATTTTTAGAAGAGTTTGGGCAGTTGTTGCTCTTTCAATGCTGTTCGTTTTGTTTTTGGGTATGGCGTTTGTGTTTGCTTTTTCTTCAAAAATAAAGCTTAAAGTCTTTCTTAATCCAAGAGAAGATATAATTGTGACATTATTTGTTTTTCTATTTACAATTATTTTGGGATATGTTATTATATATGTGCTAAACAAGTTTATAAGCCCACTAAAAATGAGGTTTTTCGACCTTGCGATAGGCTCAATGCTAGCACTTTTTATAATGGTCGTTGGAACTATAGGTTTTACAATCTATTTAAAGTTTTTTTCTAACTATAATGCATTTTATGGTTCGCTTGCAGGGGTAATTATATTTTTAATTTGGGCGTATATCTTAATGTTAGGCTTGTCCTTTGGGGCTATTGTAAACGAGCAATTATATAAGCGAAAAAAAACGACAAAAAAACTAAAAAAACAACATGATATATAAGGTGAAAAATGTTAAAAATTCAAAAATTATCAAAGTCATATCAAAAAGGAACTTTTGCCATTAAAGACCTATCTTTAAATGTAAAGAGTGGTGAAATTTATGGTTTCGTGGGGCATAACGGCGCAGGTAAATCAACGGCAATTAAGTCAATAGTAGGTGCTTTAGGTTTTGACAGTGGCGAAATTTTAATAAACGGAAACAGCATTAAAGACGAGCCTATTAAGGCTAAAAAGGATATGGCTTATATCCCAGATAACCCTGATATTTATGAATATTTAACGGGCAACCAATACATAAACTTTGTTTGCGACGTTTATGGCGTGGGCGATGAAAGAAATGAAAAAATAGAAAAATATGCAACCGATTTTCAAATAAAAGACAATTTAGGCGACCTTATTTCAACCTATTCTCACGGCATGAAGCAAAAACTCGTTTTAATCTCGGCGCTAGTTCACTCTCCAAAACTTTTGGTGTTAGACGAGCCTTTTGTGGGACTTGACCCAATTGCATCTTTTAGGCTTAAAGAAATTATGAAAGAGTTGTGCGAAAACGGCTCGGCAATCTTCTTTTCAAGCCACGTTTTAGAAGTGGTTGAAAAACTTTGCGATAGGGTTGGCATCATTAAAAAGGGTAAGCTCGTTAAAGAAGGCAAAATGCAAGAAATTATTGGCGATAAATCCTTAGAAAAACTTTTCTTGGAGATTGCTGATGAATAATTTATTATCTTTAATAAAAATTCAATTTTTGTCACTTTTTGGCATAAATAAGATAGCCAACAAGAAAAATGGCAAAAACGCAAGCGCTATAGGCTTGCTTGGCGTGGGGCTGTTTTTCGTTGCATTAATATGTGCTATTGCCTATATCTATGCAAAAATGTATGCAGAAATGTACGTTATGATGGATAGGTCTCAACAATTTTTGCCAACCATTTTTGCTTTGATAAGCGTTATTTGTTTGGTATTTTCTTTTTATTCGGCAAGTGGAAATATCTATAGTGCAAAGGACTATGACCTTTTATCTGCAATGCCTATAAAAAAGCATACTATTGTTTTGTCAAAACTAATATTTATGTATGTTGCAGACCTTCTTTTAGCAATTTTAGTGTTGGCAGTGGCAGTATTCGTGCAGTTTGATATTATAGGAGTTATGGCAAGCATAGAATTACTAAGGCTTTTTATAATGGCGCTTGCTCTTCCTGTTTATCCAATGCTCGTTTCAATTTTCTTAGGGGTTATAGTTAGTTATATTTCTTCAAAATTTAGAAGAAAGTCTTTTGTTCAGTCTTTACTCTACGCCATTTTGTTTATAGCAATTTACGTTATATCGCTTATCGGCTCAGACTTAAACGATAGCCTTGGCGCAATAAAAAACATGTATTTTATCTATCCTTGGGTAGAAAAAGGCATAACAAGTTTTTCTTACGTGGCGTTATTTGTGGGCGTTGGTATTGCAATTTTGTCGCTTTTAATCGCTTTTGTAAGTTATACTTACGATAAATTAAACACGCTTTTAAAATCTGTTAAAAGGGCAAAAAATTATAAGTTTAGAAAAGCAAAATCTGGCACGCAGTTTAAGGCGCTTATGAAAAAAGAGTTTAGGCAACTATTTTCAACGCCAATTTATGCAATGAACACCCTTTTAGGCTCGGTTTTTGCAATAGCAGGCGCAATTTTGCTAACAATTATGGCTTTTAACACAAATCTTTTGCCAATGAAACTTATGTTTGCAACCATTTTGCAACCTATATTTGCTTTTACTTTTATGATTGCTCCAACAACGGCAGTAAGTTTAAATGTTGAAGGCAGTTGTTTTTACATAATTCGTACAAGTCCAATTTCTAGTAAAAGAATTTTTGGAACAAAATTATTTGTAAACTTTGTGGTGGCTGTTATTCCAGCACTAATTTGTGGCATTATCTTTTCAACGTCGCTTTTGTCATCAGCACCGGCATTAATTATAATTTTCACAATCTTAAACGCACCACTCTATGCGATTTTAGGTGGAAACTTGGGGCTTATGTTTAACCTTTTATTCCCTTACATGAAGTGGGATAATATTACAAAGGCAGTTAAGCAAGGCGTTTCGGTGTTCTTTACAGTGCTTTGTGGTATGGCGCTCGCCGGTGGGATATTTGCCTTTTTATATTTTGTTAACCTTGACTTAGAAATAAAACTCATAATTATCTTTGCTGTTTTGTCTATTTTAAGCAATATTAGTTATATGATTATTTCAAAATATGGCGAAAGGTTAATTATCAAGAAAACTTAGTAAAAAACAAAAGAAAAATTTGAAAATTGCTTGACATTGGGTATAATGGGGCGTATAATTGAGATAAATTGAGGCAAAAACTATGAAAAAAACTAACGCTTATTTTTACTTTTATTTTAATAGCAAAGTTTCTATATCGGATTAGTAATTACTTATCGGTAGTTTTTGTGATGAAAAAAATCAAGGGCTTTGTGGTAATTACTGCAAAGCCTTTAACTTTTTATTGTAGAAAATTTAACCTTTTGGGGTAGGAGATAAAAAAATGATTATAGTTGTTAAAAATTCTTGCGAAAAAAATCAATACGATAACCTTGTCGATTGGATAAAAGAATTAGGTCTTGAAGTTCACGTTAGCCGTGGTGAAACTTCAACGGTTTTAGGACTTGTTGGTGACACGAGTAGGGTGGATATTGACTTAATAACTTCGCTCGATATTGTTGAGCAAGTTCAAAGGGTGCAAGAACCATATAAAAACGCAAACAGAAAATTTAATCCTTTAGACACCATAGTTAGCGTCGGTGGTCACAAGGTTGGTGGAAACATTTTCCAAGTTATCGCTGGGCCATGTTCGGTTGAAAGTGAAGAGCAAATTATAACGGTTGCAAAAGCCGTTAAAAAGTCTGGCGCAACCATGCTTAGGGGTGGTGCATTTAAGCCAAGAACTTCGCCATACGCTTTCCAAGGCTTAAAAAATCAAGGCATCGAGCTACTTCTTAAAGCTAAAAAAGAAACGGGACTTCCTATTGTCACCGAACTACTTAACATTAACGATATAGACCTATTTGAAGATGTAGACGTAATTCAAATCGGTGCAAGAAATATGCAAAACTTTGAACTTCTAAAAGAAGTTGGAAAAACAGGCAAGCCAATTCTTCTTAAGAGAGGTCTCGCAAACACATTGCAAGAACTTTTGATGAGTGCAGAATACATTATGGCAGAAGGAAATAATAAGGTTATTCTTTGCGAAAGGGGTATTAGAACTTTTGAAACTATGACTAGAAATACCCTTGACCTTTCGGCAATTCCTGCACTAAAAGAAAAAACGCATTTACCTATCATCGTTGACCCAAGTCACTCTACAGGCGTTTCAAAATTCGTTCCATCAATGTCGCTTGCATCTGTTGGTGCAGGGGCAGACGGACTTATTATCGAAGTTCACAACAACCCTAAAAAAGCGTGGTGTGACGGCGCTCAGTCACTTGACTTAGAGCAATTCGATAATTTAATGACAAAGATTAAACAGATGCTTAGCATTGTTGATAAAGTTTATGACGGTGAATAAATGAATATAGCAATTATAGGTTTAGGGCTTATAGGTGGCTCGCTTGGAAGGGTGCTTTGTAAAAAAACCGACCACACCGTTTTCGCAAGCGATATAGATGCTAAGGCAATGAGTTTAGGAAGGCTTTTATCGGCATATCATAAGCCGTTAACAACAGAAAATATTAATCAAATGGATTTAGTTATATTTTCGCTCTATCCAGAATCTTTAAGAAAAAGTTTAGATGAAACGTGTCCTTTGCTCAAAAAGGGTGCAATAGTTATGGACTGCTGTGGCAACAAAAGGCAAGTTGTAAGCCAGATGAAAACACTTAGCCAAAAATATCCACACTTAGAGTTTATAAGTTCGCACCCTATGGCAGGCAGAGAGTTTTCTGGCGTGTCGCACTCAACGGCAAGTTTGTTCGACAGGGCGTCTATGATTTTAGTGCCTGTTTCGGCAAGCTTAAAAACAACGCAAAGCATAAAAGAACTTTCTCTTTCGCTTGGCTTTAATAGCGTGGTAATAACTTCGGCAAAAGAACACGATAGAATTATTGCTTACACGTCGCAACTTGCACACCTTGTTTCAAGTTCATACATGAAAAGCCCAACGGCAACGAGTTTTATGGGATTTTCTGCAGGCAGTTTTAGGGATATGACAAGGGTAGCAAGGCTTTCGCCTGAAATGTGGGCTGAGTTAACCATAGAAAATGCAGATTTTTTAGTGCAAGAAATTGATAATATTGTCGGCAATTTAACCGATTATAAAAACGCGCTTAAAAATGCAGACAAGCAAAAAATGAAAGATTTGCTTGCAGACGGCAACGAGAAAAAACTCTTATCTGAAAAGATGAGAAGAAGTAAAATTAACGAAGAGTAGAAAAATATGAGAGTAATAACAGTAAACGCATCAAAAAGTTATGATATTTTAGTGGGAAGTGGCTTGATAAATATTATTGGTGGCATTATGACGCAATCGTTTGAGCCTTGTAAGGTGGCAGTTATCACCGATGACGTCGTTGATGAAATTTATGGCGAAAGCGTATTGTACTCACTTGAAGAAAGTGGTTATGATGCAAGAAAATTCGTTTTTAAAAACGGAGAGAAGAGCAAAAACATAAACACTTATATAGATATCCAAAACTTTTTGGCAAAGAACGAACTCACAAGAAAAGACGTTGTTTTAGCACTCGGTGGTGGTGTTGTGGGGGACGTGGCAGGTTTTTCGGCAAGCACTTACCTTAGGGGAATAAACTACGTTCAAGTTCCAACAACCATTTTAGCGCAAATAGATTCGTCTGTTGGTGGAAAAACGGCAATCGACCTTGAGTGTGGAAAAAATCTTGTTGGAGCTTTTCATCAACCATCACTTGTCGTTTGCGATATAGAAGCCCTTTCAACTTTAACCGATGAAGTTATAGAAGATGGACTTGGCGAAGGTGCAAAGTATGCACTCTTAGATAAAAGAGTGTTTATGCATATCTTAAACAAAAACTTTGACCTAGAAACTTTTGTAAGTTTATGCATTGAATATAAAAAGCAAATCGTTGAAGGCGATGAGTTTGAAAAGGGAAACAGAAAACTTCTTAACTTGGGTCATACTATAGGTCACGCCATAGAAAAATTATCTAGCTATGAAATTTCGCACGGGAAAGCCGTTGCAATCGGTTTAGACTATATTTTATCGGCATCGGTAAAGCACGGAAAAATTACAAGCGATGACTATGAAAAAATTAAGGTGGTTTTATCACACTTAACAAAAAATGTTGATAAGTCGCTTTGTCCGTTTGACATAAAAGATATTGTAGAGTGCATGGTTTATGACAAAAAGAGAGATGGAGACAGCATTAGCCTTGTCGTATATAACGGCTTAGGCAATTGCGAGATAGAGAGTATAAAACTCGATGACCTTTTGGAGTATTTTCAATGAATATAAAGGTTGAAAAATCTAAAACAAGTGGCGTAGTAAAAGCCATTGCATCTAAATCTTTTGCACACAGAATTTTAATTTGCGACTTTTTAGCAGGCAATAATTTAAGAAAAGAGTTTAACGGCTTTTGTTCAAAAGATATTTTGGCAACGTATAACTGCTTAAGCGATATAAAAGGTGGAAAAAGGGTGTTAAACTGCGACGAATCTGGCTCAACGCTAAGATTTTTGCTTCCACTTTGCGCAAGCCTTGGTGGAGAGTTTACTTTTACAGGCAGGGGCAGGCTACTTGCTCGCCCAAACACCGAACTTCTTAATTCTCTTGCAAAAAACGGCATATCGTTTGAAGAAAACAAAGATAATATCAAAATTTGGGGCAAGTTAAATGCAGGCGAAATTGAAATAAGGGGAGATATAAGTTCGCAATACGTTTCGGGGCTTATTATGGCGCTTGCAAATTTAGAAAACGATAGCAAAATTATTTTAACTTCTCCACTTGCATCAAAGCCTTACGTGGATATAACCTTAAGCGTGCTTGATAGTTATAGCATTAAAGTAGAAAGCACCGATTATGGATATTTTATAAAAGGTGGTCAAAAATTTAGTGGAAGCCTTGATGCTGAAGGCGACTGGTCTAACATGGCTTTTTATTTAGTGCTTGGCGCAATAAATGGAGGCATAACGGTAAAGGGCTTAAATCTTCAAAGCGTTCAAGGCGATAAAAAGATATTAGATATATTGAAAAGTGCAAACGCAAACATTTCAGTGGGCGAAAATCAAATAACCGTTAATAAGTCGCAGTTAAAAGGCTTTGTTATGGATGCAAACGACTGCCCAGACTTAGTGCCGATTTGTGCAGTTTTGGGTGCACTATCAAGTGGCAAGACCATTATAAATAATATAGAAAGATTAAGGTTAAAAGAAAGCGACAGAGTGTTTTCTACTATAGAAACGTTAAAATCTTTTGGCATTAAGGCTGAAGAAAAAGATGGTTCAATGATTATTTTTGGTGGCGATATAAAAGGTGGAGTTGTCAGCTCGTTTAACGACCACCGAATTGTAATGGCAAGTGCAGTTCTTGCAAGCGTTGCTGACGGGACAAGTCAAATTATTGATGCAGGTGCTGTTAATAAATCGTATCCAACCTTTTTTGATGACTTTAGTAGCATAGGGGGAAAGGCAAGTGAGAATTAATCACGAATATAAAGAGAGTTCTATATTTTGTGGAAGAAAACTTAAAATAGAAGTCTTTGGCGCTTCACACTCAAGTGAGATTGGCGTTATAGTAAACGGCTTTAATAAAGAAAAAGTTTGCCAAAGAAAATTGCAAAAATTCGTTGATAGAAGAAAGGCTAAAAATGCTTCTTATTCAACTAAACGATTAGAGCAAGACAAAATTATTATAGAAAGTGGCAGAACCAACGGGTTTTTGGGTGGAGAGTTTAAGGCTGTTATAAAAAACACAAACCAAAACAGCAAAGACTATTCTAACCTTGTTGTCACTCCACGCCCATCGCACGCAGACTTTGTTGCTTGGCAAAAATATGGCAAAAAGTTTGACTATCGTGGGGGTGGCAAGTTTTCAGGAAGGCTCACTGCACCAATGTGCATTGCAGGTGGGCTTTGCAAACAAATTTTAGAAAAGAAAGGAATAACCATAAACGCTTACATTTCGCAAATAGGCTTAGTTAAGGGTGTAAGTTATAAAGATACCGATATTGACAAAATAGACCTAAATAATTTAGAGGGTGATTTTCCACTTTTAGATGACTCTAAAAAAGCACAAATGCTAGAAGTTATTGAGAGTGCAAGAAATGACTTAGATTCGGTTGGTGGTGTAATAGAGTGCGTTATAAAGGGCGTGCCGATAGGTGCTGGCGAGTATATGTTTGACAGTTTAGAAAGTGTTATATCAGGGCTTGCTTTTGCCGTTCCTGCCGTTAAGGGCATAGAGTTTGGCTCGGGCTTTGACCTTGCAAGCATGCTGGGTAGCACGGCAAACGACCCGTTTTATTATGATGGAGATAAGGTTAAAACAAAAACCAACAACAATGGTGGCATAAATGGTGGCATGGCAAACGGAATGCCAATTACGTTTAGGGTTGTTATTAAGCCAACCCCGTCTATTGCAAAAGAGCAAGATACAATAAATATTAAGACTAAAGAGAACGCAAAACTTAAAATAGAAGGAAGGCACGATGCTTGTATTGTTCCAAGGGCAGTCCCTGTAATTGAAGCGATATCAGCCATTGCAATTTACGACAGCCTGTAGGAGAAAAAAATATGGAACTAAATGAAATAAGAGAGAAGATAGACGTTGTCGATGACAAAATTTCAAAACTTTATGCAGAGCGCATGGAACTTATTAAAGAAGTTAGCACTGCAAAAGCAAAGTCAGGAAAGGCTGTTAACGACCCTGATAGAGAAAAGAAAATTCTTTTAAGAGTTTCGGAAAACATTGATGAAGATAAACAAGTTTTCTTAAAGCGTGTTTTTGAAACTATTTTTGAGACGAGCAAGGCTTATCAAACGATTAGCGTAGAGCACCAATCTGAAGTGGGGGATAAAATTAAAAAGGCGTTAGAAAAAGGCGAACTTAAATTCCCTGTAAAAGCAAAGGTTGCTTGTCAAGGGGTGGCAGGTGCTTACTCTGGCATTGCAGCAGATAAACTTTTTGAACTTGCAGACGTGACCTACTTTAAGAATTTCGACGGCGTTTTTGGGGCAGTTGAAAAGGGCTTTTGTAAGTACGGGGTGCTTCCTATCGAAAATAGTTCGGCAGGCTCAGTTAATCAAGTTTACGACCTTATGAAAGAACATAAGTTCTATATAGTTAAGAGCGTTAGACTTTCAGTTTCACATAACTTAGTTGTAAATGCCGGCACTAAAAAAGAAGATATAAAAGAAATTTATTCGCACGAGCAAGCACTTTCTCAATGCAAAAAATATCTTGAGCAGTATAAAAACGCAACCATTATAGCATGCCCAAACACTGCTTTGGCAGCACGCACTGTAGCTGAGAGTGGAAGAAAGGATATCGCTGCAATTTCTTCAAGAGAGTGCGCAGAACTTTACGGCTTAAAACTGCTTGAGACCAACGTTCAAGATAGCGATAATAACTACACTCGCTTTATCCTTATTGCAAAGGACTTAGAGTTTTATCAAGGCTCAAATAAAATTAGCATTATGACAACCCTTCCACAAAACTCACCGGGAAGTCTTAATAAATTGCTTGCAAAGTTTGCTAACCTTGGAATTAACCTAACAAAACTTGAATCTCGCCCAATAGTTGGCTCAAGTTTTGAATTTATGTTCTATTTTGACTTTAATTGCGACATCAAAGAAAAAGCAGTGCAAAATTTACTTTGCGAACTAGATAATTCAACCGAGCAATTTACTTTCCTCGGCGCTTATGGAGAAACAGTTTAATTATGCAAAAATTTGCTCTTATTGGCAAAACCTTAAAACACAGTTATTCTAAAAAAATCCACTTATTACTTGGCAGTTATAACTATGACCTAGTTGAACTAGATATTAGTGAGTTAAAAGATTTTGTTTTAAAAAAAGAATATAAAGGTTTTAACGTCACAATACCATATAAAAAAGATATCATTTGTTTTTTAGACCAAGTTGATGAAAGGGCTAAAAAAATCGGCGCAGTAAACACCGTTGTTTTAAAAGACGGCAAACTTTGTGGCTACAACACCGATTTTGACGGCATGGTTTATGCTCTAAATAGTGCTAAAATTGAAATAAAAGGAAAAAAAGTTTTGATTTTAGGTAGTGGTGGCACTTCTAACACGGCAAGGGCTGTTTGTGAATTTTTGGGGGCAAAAGAAATAAAAATCTTATCTCGTTTAGGCGAAATTAACTATCAAAACTATTTTGAAAAAGCAAAAGATACCCAAGTGGTTATCAACACAACCCCTGTCGGCATGTATCCTGATAATTATTCTTGTTTAATCGAACTAAGTAATTTTAAAAAGTTAGAAGGCGTTTTAGACGTTGTGTATAACCCAGCTATGACAATGCTACTAAGTAAAGCAAAGGAATTAGGCATAAAGCACACAAACGGACTTCCTATGCTTGTTGCTCAAGCAAAGTTTGCATCAGAATTATTTTTAGATAAAAAACTCGATGATAATTTAATCGAAAATATTATAAACAAGTTAAATAAAGAAAGCCAAAACCTAATTTTAATAGGTATGGCAGGCTGTGGAAAAACAACTATAGGAAAACAGGTTGCCCAACTTTTAGGCAAAGAATTTATAGATACAGATGTTATTATTGAACAAAAGGCAGGCAAGTCGATTGCTGAAATTTTTGCTTTAGAAGGCGAAGAACGTTTTAGGAAATTAGAAAGCGAAGTTTTAAGAGAAGTAGGCAAACTTTCAAACAAAGTCATTTCAACAGGTGGTGGTGTGGTGACGAAAAGTGAAAACTATTTTTCACTTAAACAAAACGGCGTTATCCTTTGGATAAAAAGGGACGTTAATCTTTTAGCAAGCGATAATAGGCCACTTTCTAAAGATAAAGAAACTATTAAAAAACTCTATCAGCAAAGAAAAGAAATGTATTCATATTTTGCAGACGGAGTAGTTTTTAATAATGGTGAAATAGACGTAGCCATAAAAGAAGCAGGAGAATTTTATGAAAATTTTAGTAATTAACGGACCAAACATAAATATGCTTGGCATAAGAGAAAAAAATATTTATGGAGATAATAGTTATAGCGATTTAGTTAAACTTATAAAAAAGAGCGCAAAAGAAAAGGGCGCCAAGGTCACTTGTTTTCAGTCTAACTATGAAGGGGCAATAATTTCTAAAATTCAAAAGGCTTATAAAAAGTTTGACGGCATTATTATAAATCCAGCAGGCTATACCCACACAAGCGTTGCCATTTTAGACGCCTTAAAGGCAGTTAATATTCCAACCGTTGAAGTGCATATTTCAGCCGTTAATGAAAGGGAAAGCTATAGAAAAATTTCTTTTGTTCGTGAATTTGCCTTTTTAACTATTTCTGGCAAAGGGTTTAACGGATACCTAGAAGCCATAGATAAGCTTATAGAAAAACACAGATAAAAACAAAGACAAAATAAAAGCCTTGCCAAAAATGTTATGCTTTGGGGCAAGGCTTTTTAATTTTAAAGTTGTTATAAAACTTATTTATCTTGGTTTAACTTTTTAAGTTCGTGCAAGAAACTCTTTGATGAAAATAAAACTAAGCCAACAACCACAACGAGTGCGATGTCGATAAATACATAAGTATTATAAATTGCGCTATAAGTAAAGAAACTTGACGCACCGCTATCTGCAGCATAAGCACCGAAAGCAAACACGCCGGAAATAACGTGCGCAATATATCTAAATAGTCCAACGAGTATAGCACTAATTGAGAACTTTAATCTTGGCAAGTTGTCTAAAGCGTTTAGGTCAGTAAGAAGTCCAGCAAGAGCAATCATTGAGAATGCTATTGGATAGTCAAGCAAGAATTGACCTGGGTGAACGATATATGGGTCTTGAATTGCTTGTAAAAGTCCATAAATAAAGCCAACGATTAAACCTTTCTTCATGCCATAAATATAGCTGAACAAGCAGATAGGCAAGAAAGAAACTAGTGTGATTGAGCCACCTTGTAGCCACGCTGCTTCAAATTTAACGTAAGAAAGCACAAAAGAAAGTGCAATTGAAATGCCAGCCATAGAAATTGCTCTAGCGTCAAAAGGCGTTTTGTTTTTTCTGCCAACGATAAGAGATGTTGCAACAACAACTACAACTAAAAGTGCAGAAAGGATATAAAGAACAGGTGAGTTTAGTTTTCCATAGTCGCCCGTATAGTATCCGTCGCCTAAAATGTTTTTAGAATAGAAAATTGCAATTAACACTATAGTTATGGTAAGTGCCACGCCACAAACAATTAGGGCGATGGTGCTGACCTTTTTGAAAACGTCAGGTTTCTTTTTAGAGATTATAAATAGTATAATCATGCTAACAAGAGTTAAAACAAGGGTGACAAGAACAGGAATAAGCACAAAAGGAAGAATCTTTTCGCTTACCCAATTTTCTTCTAGATAGCCCTTGCTGAATTTTTTAGCTATTTCTAATGAAACGAGAACGATTCCCATAACAACGGCATAAAAAACAGCAACTCCACCAACCGTTTTAACAAGTTCAGACTTAGAAAAAGATTCTTTCTTGCTAAAAAAGATGATGATGAGTGATAAAATCATCGTTCCGATAACGCCAATGCTAATCCACTTAGCAATAGGTTCAAGTGTGTCAAAGACATAACCTGAAAGTAAATTGTTTAACATTTTGTCTCCTTCTATTCGCTAAAAGTATAAGTGAAAATATTGCCTATAAAACAAAAAACACTTCCTATGGAAGCGTTCTTTAGATACAATCTCTTGCTTTCCCTTCAAGCATAACCTTGCGGGTTCAAATGGTGTAATCTCAGCCTAACGGCACCCATAGCGAATATTAAAAATTTTTAGTAAATACATATTAGCACTTTTATTTTATTGTGTCAAGCAAAAAAATATGTTAAAATTAAATCCAACTAAAAAAGAGTTGTAGGCAAAAAAACAATATATAATATATATAAAAGAAATAAAAACATAAAGGGGGGAGAAAAAATGAGCAAGTTTTTTGCATTTTTAAATCGCATGAAATATATTAAACGCTGGTCACTTATGCGTTCTGTTAGGGAAGAAAATATAATGGAACACTCTTTAGAGGTTTCTATTATAGCGCACGCCCTTGCTATTATAAAAAATAAAAGGTTTGGTGGAAGCGTCAATATAGAAAAAGTTGTGCTTTTGGCACAATATCATGAGGTGGGTGAAGTTATCACTGGGGATTTGCCAACGCCTATAAAATATTTTAATCCAGAAATTAAAAGTGCATATAAAGATTTAGAACTGGTTGCAAGCAAAAAGATTTTAGACACGCTTCCAGAAGATATCAAAAACGAATACGAGCAATACGTTTTGCCAAACGAAGACAGTGAAGAATATAAAATTGTTAAGGGTGCAGACAGACTTTCTGCCTATTTAAAGTGCGTGGAAGAGTTAAAGGCAGGAAATAGTGAGTTTAAAAAGGCAAAAAGAACAATATTAAGCGAACTTAAAAACCTAAAAAGGGAAGAAATAGATTATTACTTAAAAGAATTTGCGCCAGCATATGAGCTTACTTTAGATGAACTTGATTAAATTTGTGCAATATATACAAAAAAGGGCTATATATTTGTTTACATTGCTGTTGCTATTGCACATAAAAAGTAGTAAAATAGAATAGTAAAAAATAAACGGGCCGTTTGGCCGTTGGAGGAAAATTATGTCAAGCTTAAACTTAAAAAACATTTACAAAGTTTACCCATCAGGTGTTGTTGCCGTAACAGACTTTACACTTGATATTGAAGACAAGGAATTTATCGTATTCGTTGGTCCATCAGGTTGTGGTAAATCAACAACACTTCGTATGATTGCTGGTCTTGAAGAAATTTCAGCTGGTGAACTTTATATCGACGGTGCTTACGTAAACAACCGTGCACCAAAAGATAGAGATATCGCAATGGTTTTCCAAAACTATGCACTTTATCCACACATGACAGTTTATGATAACATGGCTTTCGGTTTGAAACTTCGCAAAATGCCAAGAGCGCAAATCGACCAAAGAGTTAAAGAAGCAGCTAGAATCTTAGGTCTTGAAATGTATCTTTCAAGAAAACCAAAGGCTCTTTCTGGTGGTCAAAGACAACGTGTTGCTTTAGGCCGTGCTATCGTTCGTGAACCAAAGGTATTCTTACTTGACGAACCACTTTCTAACTTAGACGCAAAGCTTCGTTCACAAATGAGAACAGAAATCACAAAACTTCATAACAGACTTGCAACAACTTTCATTTACGTTACTCACGACCAAGTTGAAGCTATGACAATGGGTACAAGAATCGTTGTTATGAAAGATGGCTTTATGCAACAAGTTGATACACCTATCAACCTTTACGATTATCCAATCAACCAATTCGTTGCAGGATTTATCGGAACACCACAAATGAACTTCTTTACAGGTAAGCTCACAGGAACAAAGGCTCAAGCTTACGTAGAATTCGGCAAAAACAAAATTGCTCTTTCAAAAGAAAAGATGAACTTAATCGTAAATATTGAAAAATATCTTAACACAGATAAAGAAATCGTATTCGGTGTTAGACCAGAAGATATTCACGAAGAAGAATCTTGGGTAAATGATAGTAGCAAACCAGTTATCGAAATCAAGGTTGACGTTGTTGAAGCTCTCGGTGCAGAAACACTTATTTACTGCTCAACAGAAAAAGAAGAAGTTGTTGTTGAAGATGGATTCAAGAGCCTTGATGATGAAGCATCAGACCTTATTGCAAGAATCGACTCTCGTTCAACAACTAAGATGGGCGACAAAATTAAGGTTGCTTTAGACATTGACCACTGCCATATTTTCGATAAAGAAACAGAAGTTACAATCGTAGCTAGAAACGAAGAAAACAAAGCACAAATCGAAGAATTACAAGCAAAGAGAGAAGCAGAAGAAGCTGAAAAGGCTGCTATCGCTGCTGCTAAACTTGCTGAAGAAGAAGCAAAGGCTGCTGCTATCGCTGAAAAACAACGCATTAAACTTGAAAAGAAATTAGCAAAACAAAACGCTAAAAATGCAAAAGTTGAAGAAGTAGTAGAAGAAACAGCTGAAGCTCAAGAAGAAAAAACAGAAGAATAATTTTTCTACATAACAAAAAAAGGTTGCACAAAAAAGTGCAACCTTTTTGTTTTAGAGCAAAAACATATTAATAAAACAGAAAATACTTATTTTTTTAGGCAATTTGCATAAAATTTTTCTTTTTTCAATTGTGTTTTGAGTAAAAAGATTGTATAATAATCATTGTAAATAAAAACAAATTAGGTTTAGTGGTGAAATTATGGACATGGATATAAAGTTTTTTATAAACAGCATAAGGGAAAAAACGGGCATTGAGTGTTCGGTTTATACAAGTAGTGGAGAATTTATTGCAGGCAACAACGTTGACAAAATAGAAATTCCACTAGATTTTGACGGAGTGATGAGTATTGATGCTAAAAATCACACCCTTTTTTCAATGTATTATAAGGGCAAAAAACTTATAGGCAGAATTGAAGGATGCTCTATCGCTGAAAAAAATTATGCACAATTACTAAAAGAACTTGCTGAAAACTTTTTCTTTAAGGAAACGGCGCTTTCACAAACCGATTTGTTTAGGGCTATATTGCTTGGTGAAATAAATAAAACTCAAGCAATAAAATATATGCACAAATTTTCTATAAAAGATGCACCTGCTTTTGTTATGCTTATTGACGTTGATGCAGGGCGTATAGAAGAAACAAAAAATATACTTAATGGTTGTGCCGAAACGCTTGATATTGTTTTAGAACTTGATAATCAAATTGCGTTTATTAAATTTATAGAAGATGAAAGTGCTGAATATCAGCCACCATCAGAGTATGCTGAGTTTATAAGGCAGTCGGTGTATGAAGAAGTGGGTGTAAACGTAAAAATTGCTATAGGAAGCACTGTTAAAAGCGTGTTAGAACTAGGCGTGTCCTTTTCACAAGCAGTATCTGCTTTTAGAATGTCTAAAATGCTTGGCTCTAAGGGAGAAATCCATTCGTTTAAGGAATTTATGCTTATAAAAATGCTTGAAGATTTGCCAAAACACAAACTTAGCGAAAATCTACAAACGCTTATGGATTTAAGTGCAAAAGAAATTTTTTCTGATGAAGAAATGCTAGAAACGGCTGAGGAATTTTTAGAAAGCAGTCTTAACACAAGCGAAACTTCAAGAAAACTATACCTTCATAGGAACACTTTGATTTATAGGCTTGACAAGATTGAAAAGGCAACGGGGCTTAATATTAGAAAATTTTCTGATGCAATTACTTTTAGATTGATTACAATTCTATCAAATTTGGTAAAATAAACATATGGAAAGCAAAGAAAAAACATCAAACAAAAAAAATAAAAAAATAATATCAATTACCTCAATAATTTTGGCAATTGTTCTAGCTTTTGCAGGTGGTTTTTTTACACGCCATTTTTTAATTCCTAAAGAAGCAAACCTTGCAACAGAATTGATAAGCTATATAGAAGCTTATAGCTATATTTTTGATGAAAATGGACAAGTTATAGACTTAAACGAAAAAGATTATGCAAACGCTTTGATAAACGGACTTAACGATGGCTATGCAAGGTATTATACTAAAAGCGAATATGAAAAAGTTTTACAAAAAGATAGTGGCAATTATAGTGGGTTTGGCGTGTCGATAAACAGCCAAGGCGAATACCCTGTTATAACAAGGGTTGTTAGCAATTCGCCTGCAGAAAATGCTGGGATATTAGTTGGTGATAAGGTTGTTTCAGCAACTTTTAAACAAGACGTAGTGCAATTTAACTCGGTTGACATGGGTGACTTTTTAGATGGTGTGGCTATAGGTGAAGAAGTTGAGTTTAAAATAGAAAGGGCTGGGCAAGAAATTTTTATAAAAGTTATAAAGTCAAATTATAAAGTCACTTACGTGAAATATTTTGATAATCAAGGGCAGGTGCTTTTTGATTACGAAAGTGGGCAGACTTCAGTTTTAACCGACAAAAAAATTGAAGTTGATAACGACACTGCTCTTATTAGGCTAGAAGCTTTTGAAGGAAACGTTGTTTATCAGTTTGGAAAAGCAATGGATTATATGGAAAAAACAGGACGCACCAAACTTATTTTAGACTTAAGAGATAATGGTGGTGGAAGCATGAACGACTTGCTTTCAGTTGCAAGGCACTTGATATATAACGGTGGCGAAAAAGCAGTTATAGCATATACCCAAAACAAATCAAATGGTAAAAGCTATTATATGCACGGCCCGATAAAAAGAGAAAGCATAACAGACGTGGTTGTGCTTGCTAATGAAGGAACAGCATCTGCATCAGAATGTTTAATTGGCGCAATGCTTTGCTATGAAGAAAAGAATTTTACTTACGACAGAGCAAGATTAATTATAGAAAAAAATAGCAAAGGTATTGCAAGAACGTATGGCAAGGGCATAATGCAAACAACGTATTTGCTTTCAAATGGTGGAGCGTTTAAACTTACAACAGCACGGATTTTATGGCCAGATAGGTTTTGTATTCACGGCACAGGCATTACAACAATTCCTGAAAATGAAGTAAGCGCTGGTGGAGAAGCCATTATTAGAGCAAGGGAAATCCTTTCTTAAAGTTAGGATTGAGAGAGATATTTGTTTAATGCGAAAACAATATCTTTATCGGCGATATTAGAAATAGGTTTTAAACCGTCAATTCGCTCAGCACTTTGTGCTGGGCGATTATTTATATTTTTTACAAATTCTTGAATAATAGGTTTTAGCATTTCAGGATTAATCGAGGCTAAAGCCTTTTTTATATCAAAAGAATTTTGCCTTAAAAGTTCTATAATAGGCGAGAAAGCCTTAACCATTTGGTCGTCGACAAGTAAAGAATAAATAAATTGTAATAAATCCATACAAACCTCACTAACAATATAATATATGTAAAACATACAATAAAATTGAAAACAAATTTTTAAGGAGATAAATATGCAAGACTTTAATAGTTATGTAAACGGTCAAAAGGATAAAGGAACAAGTGGGGCAAACGGAATGGATAAAAATTTATATAATTTGGTGCAAGCGCTAGCTGGTAGGTTTGACGGAAAAAGTCAGGCAGAACTTATTAAGGCCATTTATGAAGAAGCAAAAAAAGGCAAACAAAAGGGCACACTTTCAAATGCAGAAATTGATAACTTTGTAAATATGCTTTCGCCTATGTTAGACGATAAAAAAAGAAAAATGTTATTAAAAATAGCAGAAGAACTAAAAAAGATATAAAAGCCTTCGGGTTTTGAGAAACAAAAAAGGCTAACGAAATTTCGTTAGCCTTATTCTTAAGTGTTTATTTCCGATGGGGCAAAACCGTATAACTTCTTAAACGCTTTGCTAAAATATAGTGGGTCTTTATAGCCGACTAGCTCTGCCACTTCGCTTATGCTCATAAAATCACCACTTTCAATAATGTTCATTGCGTGGGATAAGCGTTTAGATATAACGTATTCTTGTGGGGTGGTGTTAAATCGTGAAATAAAAAGTTTTCTAAAATAGGTGTCAGAAATACAACATAGCCTATGCAAGTTGTCAATTTTTAGATTACAGTCAAACAAATGCTCTTTTAGGTAGTCTATTGCAGGCTCAATAATATAAAACTTGTTTTTGCTTATGCTTGATAAATGGTCAACCCTTTCAATATACGATAAGAAATCGTAAAAGGCTGATAAACACTTATATTTATCTGAAAGAGAGCCAAATCTCCAAAGCTCTGTAAAACTTTCAACAATAAAGCTTGATGCTAAACAATCTTCAAGAGAATAAACTGAGGGCAAAGGATTTTCTATATTTGCATAAAAATTAATAGAAGTATATAAAGTGTCGTCTCCATAAGAATAATATTTATAAGAAGAACCTTGTGGCAGAAAAATAACTTGACCAGCGTTAAGTGTTATTCTTTTATCTTCAAAAATATATTCCGAAAAACCCTTTATCTTAAAGATAAAGCCGTGCGAAATTCTATTTTCTTTTTTTCCATAAGAACGGCTTTGCGCCTTAAATGAAGAACAAATATTTACATTCTCAATAAGTCCTATCATATTATACCTAATATTTTGTGTTGTTTTTTTCATAATTATATCATTATTTATAATAAATTTCAACAAATTTGTTTGGATTTTTCCATATTGTGCTAATTAATCTATTTACTTTTTTTAATAATTGTTAGATAATAGAAAAAAACAAAAAAAGAGAAATGAAAGATGGAAGAATTGAAGACGAAAAAAATTAAATTTGATTATTCTTGGGTTATTTTAGCAGTTTGTTTCTTAGTTGTTGGTGTTTCGCTTGGATTTTGTTCAAGTGGCAGAACAATGTATCTTAACGCAATAACAGATGCGCTTGGTTTTGGTCGTGGTGCATTTTCGCTTAACGACACCTTTAGGTTTGTGTCAACAACAATTATCAACATTTTCTTTGGCACGCTTGTAAATAAGTTTGGTATCAAAAAACTTGTTTGCGCAGGTTTTATGTGCTTAATATCTTTTGCACTTATCAATTCTTATGCTGAAGAGTTGTGGCAATTTTATATCGGTGGAATATTGCTTGGCATTGGTCTTGCTTGGACAAGTACGACGATGGTTGGTGCAGTTATAAACATTTGGTGCAAAGAAGAGAATAGGGGCAAATTTACAGGCTTAATCCTTTCAGCAAATGGGCTTTTCGGTGCTATTGCCGTTCAAATTATTTCACCTATCATTTATCAAGAAGGCAATGCTTTTGGTTATCGTGATTCTTATAGACTAGTTGCCGTTATTCTTGCAGTTGTGCTTGCCCTTGTTGTTATTTTCTTAAAAGATAGACCAAAGGGCGCAGAAAAAACAGTTATAAAGAAAAAAGCTAAAAAAGCACGTGGTCGTGGCTGGGTTGGTATGGAATATCAAAGTGTTCTTAAAAAGCCATATTTTTACCTTGCTTGTGTGTGCATTGCACTTACGGGTGTGACGCTTCAAGGTCTTGGCGGTATTGCCACACCACACATGTATGACATTGGTCTTTCAAAGCCTCTTGTTGCAACCATTGCATCCATTTCAAGCCTTACTATGATGTTTACTAAAATTTTTATAGGCTTTATGTATGACAAAAAGGGTATAAGAATAACAATGAATATGTGTTTCATTTGTTCGTTTATTTCTCAAATTTCATTGGTGTCTATTACAAACACTCCTTTTGGAGTTGGGCTTGCTTACGGCAGAATTATTTTTGGTGCAATTGCCCTTCCACTTGAAACTGTTATGCTTCCACTTTATGCAAGCGAACTTTTTGGAAACAAAAGTTATATGAGCGTTCTTGGTGTGTTCACTGCAGTAAACTACGCGGGCTATGCTTTAGGCGCACCTTTTGGAAACTTGATTTTTGACCTTACGGGAAGCTATAATATTGCATTTATTCTTTTTGGCGCATTAATGCTTTTTATTTTCATCGCAATGCAATTCGTTGTTAAAGCGTCAAGAAAAGATAGGGCACTTATCGAGCAAGAAGAAAATATAGAAGCAACTTGCGAAAAGAAAAAACCAAATTTGTTTGCAAGAATTAATTGGAAAAAAGAAGTACGTCCTGTAATAGGCTATTCACTTTTTGGTGCTGTTATTTCACTTGCCATTTTAATCGGCGTTTTAGTCATTTGTTTATAGAAAAGGCATAAATAAATTAAATAAAAAAAGAAAAAGAGTGGTTCACCACTCTTTTTTATTTTTTAAAATGTCTTTTAAGGCGTGGATAAGAAAAGAAAGTTCCCTTGAAGAGTTTTGCACGGCAAGGCTAACCCTTACAAGTCCACCATCAAGAGAGCCAAGATGTTTATGCATTAGTGGTGCGCAATGCAGTCCACCACGCACGGCAATGTCATAGTCTTTATTCAAAATATCGGCAACTTGCTCGCTTGAAAAGTCCTTTACCGAAAACGCAACAATTCCACTTTTGTTGGGGTTAGAGTAAAGTGTTATTTGTGGAATTTGTTTTAATTTTTCAATGAGAGATTGTGTCATAGATAATATATGCAATGCAAAATTTTCTCTATTTGCCATTACGTGTCTTACCCCTTCAAAAAGAGAAGCAATTGCAGGGAGATTAAGCGTGCCAGATTCTAATCTTTCTGGATAGCAAGTGGGTTGAAAAAAATTAAAAGATTCACTGCCTGTGCCACCATAAATTAACGGCTCTACTTCTAAACCATCTTCGATTAGTAATATGCCACTCGTCATAATGCCACAAAGACCTTTATGTCCAGCTAAGGCGAGCATAGAAATATTGTTTTCTTTCATGTCAAGATTAACGTGTCCACCACCTTGTGCACCATCAACTAAAAAAATCAAGCCGTGTTGTTTAGCTAATTTTCCAATATCTGAAAGGGGAAGCTCTAAGCCCGTCACGTTAGAAACAGCCGTGCACACTATCATATAAGTATTTTCTTTAATTTTTTCTTTTATGCTATAAACAATATCTTTATCTTTGCAAGGACTTACGATATCAAGAGAAATAAGTCCTTTTTCTTTTAGTGCCATGAGTGGTCTTAGCACTGAGTTGTGTTCATAAACGGTTGTTATCACGTGTCCACCGTCTTTTAAAGTGCCAAAGATAGCAACGTTAAGCGCTTCGGTGCAGTTTTTTGTAAAAATTACTCTGTCGCTAGAACAAGAAAAATGTTCGGCAAAAGCATTTCTTGTGTTAACAATAGTTTGCATGCCTACAACTGAAAGTCTATGAGCACTTCTTCCAGGATTAGCACAGAGAAATCGAATAGTGTTAATGGCGCATTCTGTAGCCGAGTGTGGCTTAAAACCACCTGTTGCAGCATTGTCTAAATATATCATAACGACCCCCTTAAAAGACTTCACAAAATAAATTTAAAGTTAATATTATATTGTATAAGGCAAATAAAATTTTTATGCAAAGGAGAAAAATATGGATTATATAATAGTAGCGTTTCGCTCTCGGTCACACACTATTAAGTTTGCCAATATACTAAGAGAAAAAGGCTTGGCGATGGAGATTATAAACACACCAAAAGAAGCAGGGGTGGGCTGTGGTTTGTCGGTTAAATTCAGAAAAGAAAATTTTGAACTTGCAAAACGGCTTGTGCTTATGGCTGGGTTATCTTCTTTTGCCGGCTTTTTTTCTGTAAAAGAGATAAGTGGCAAGAGATTTGTAAGAAGCATTTAAAAAATCAGCTCTGCTTTAAGGGATATAGCCAAAATGCTCCTTAAAATGCTTGTAAAAAATAAGGCGTTGTGTTAAACTAATAATGGTATAGTTTATGAACAAAACAAAAGCAAAAGAAATTATAAACCTACTTTCTAAAGAGTTTTTAGATAAGCCGGCGCTAAAATTTTCAACGCCGTTTGAACTTTTGGTGGCAGTTGTCTTGTCTGCGCAATGCACAGACCAACGTGTTAATGTTGTCACCGAGCAGTTGTTCAAAAATTATAACACGCCCGAGAAAATGCTTTTGCTATCGCAAAGCCAACTTGAAAAATACATTTTTTCTTGTGGACTTTATCGTTCTAAGGCAGAGCATATATTGTCTTTGAGCCGTGACATTATAGACAAGTTTAACGGCGAAGTTCCAAGCAAGCTAAACGAACTTCAAACTCTTAGTGGCGTGGGCAGAAAAACGGCAAACGTTGTTTATAGCGTGGCTTTTAAAGGCGACGCTATTGCTGTGGACACGCACGTGTTTAGGGTTGCTAACAGAATAGGTTTAACAAGTGCAAAAAACCCCCTTCAAACCGAAAAGGGGCTTATGAAAATTTTAGACAAAAAAGATTGGTCGAAAGCCCACCACTATCTTATATATTTGGGCAGAAGTTATTGCAAGGCGCAAAGCCTTAAATGCGAAAATTGCCCAATAAAAGAGCTGTGCGAAAAGAAGATTAAATAAGACTCTGTCACATCATATAGTTGTTTTTTAACGGAAAAATTCTGCAAAATATGATTTTGTTATAAATCAACTATTCTCTGTGTCATAGTCTAAAATAAAAATAAAGGTGAATTATGTTTGTAGATAGAGCATTGATAACAATTAAAGCAGGCGATGGTGGAAGTGGCATCACTTCTTTCATACACTATAAAGGCAAGGTGTCTGGTGGCCCAGATGGTGGCGATGGTGGAAAGGGTGGCGACGTTATTTTCGTTGCCGATAAATCGCTAAATAGCTTGATAGATTATTATTATAAAACTAAATACGTGGCAGAAAACGGCACTCAAGGTGGTTCTAAAAACTGCTTTGGCAAGGCTGGTGAAGACCTTGTTTTAAGAGTTCCACTTGGCACGGTTATTAGAGATAAGGAAACAGGCAACGTTATTGCCGACATGTTTACCGAAGGTCAAAGAAAGGTGGTTTTAGTCGGTGGTGATGGTGGTAAGGGCAACGCAAGGTTTGCTAATGCAAGAAGGCATACCCCACACTTTTCTCAAACGGGCGAAAAGACGGAAGCACACAGGGTAATCTTAGAACTTAAAACCATTGCAGACGTTGGACTAGTTGGTTTTCCAAACGTAGGAAAGTCAACCATTTTAAGCAAGATTACAAGGGCAAGACCAAAGATTGCAAACTATCACTTTACAACGCTTTCTCCAAACCTTGGCATTGCCGAATATTATGATAATCAATTTGTAGTTGCCGATATCCCAGGTCTAATAGAGGGTGCAAGCGAAGGTGCAGGGCTTGGCATAGAGTTTTTAAAGCACATTGAAAGGACAAGAATGCTCGTTCACGTTGTGGATATTTCTGGCGTTGAAGAAAGAGACCCTTATGATGATTTTGTTAAAATAAATACCGAATTAAAAAGTTATAGCAAAACGCTTTCCAAACTAAAACAAATTGTTGTTGCAAACAAATGCGATATTTATGGTGCAGACCAAAAATTAAAAGAGTTTAAGGAAAAAATCGGCAGAAAATATAGGGTAATTCCTGTATCTGCTATCACAGGCGAAGGACTTGATAAGCTTAAAAAGGTTATTTATGACACTTTGGTTAAACTTCCACCTGTTAAACCACTTGAGTATGAAGAGTTTAACTATACAAAACCAGACAAGCTTGATTATGAAATTTACAAAGAAGGCGAAACCTTTATCATCGAAGGCACGCTTGTTGACGTGCTTAAGAGAAACGTTGTTATGGACGATATGCACTCGCTTGCATATCTTCACAAGGTTTTAAGGGATAGGGGCATTATAAAAGAACTTAGAAAAATGGGTGCAACCGATAAATCAACAGTTATTATCGGTGGCGAAGAATTCGAGTTCGTAGACTAATTCGTTCAACAGCCTATACTAAGATTAAAATAAAATTTAAGGAAATAAGAATATGTTAACATCAAAAGAAAGAAGTGCTTTAAGGTCAATAGCACAAAAAATTGAGCCTATCACACAAGTAGGAAAGCTTGGCGTAAACGATGCTTTGATTGAAAGTTTAGACAAGGCTATTGAAAAAAGAGAGATTATAAAGATAACCGTTTTAGAAAACTCTGGGCTAGTTCCAAAAGAAGTTGGCTTTATCATTGCCGAAAAACTCGGTGCAGAATTCGTTTGCGCAACAGGCAGAAAATTAGTTTTCTATAGATTTAGTTCCAACCCAAAAGTAGAACACATAGTGTTTTAATAAATAAAACGATTAAAATTCAAAAAAGGATAACGAATTTCGTTATCCTTTTATTTCTTCTCTGCCGAAAAGTTTGCAAAATAAAGACAGGGTTAAAAATACTAAGGCGCAACAAACGTAAAAAAACTTAACCACTACAAACGAACTCATAAGCAAAAATAAAATGCCGAACGTAAGATATTTTTTAGAGTTCTTTCTAACGAAAAGCCTTGATAAAAAATTGCTAAAAAACATTGGTTTTGTCTTAGAAAGCGGTTGAATTTTTGGCAGACAATTAGTGCTGTTTAATAGTTCATAAGTTTTACCCCCATCAACAAACTCAATTCTTCCATCAAACCTAGCAATAAAATCTAAAAGTTCAGGCTCGGCACACTCTCCAAAAATATACGCTTTATAAGTTGATGGAATTTTGTTAAAAACTTTAACCACGTCTGTTTTTGTTATAGAATCAAAAGAAAACATGACAAACACTGCACACTTTTGTTCTTCAATAAAAATGCCACTTTTTTTCCTTAGCGTTCTATAGCCACGCCTATTAATTGACCTTTCAAAAAGTTCTATTATTTTAGAGTGTTCTAACAAACAGAGAGAGCCACACATATTTTTAACGGCTTTATTTTTCTCTTTATCCAAACCTTTTTTGTTTGAACGTTTTTTCATTTTATCAATCGCAATCAAAAATATTGGAATTGCTATGCACACCCCAAAAATAACTGAAAAAGGTCTTTCAATATAAAAATTGAGCAATAAAAAAGTGATTATAAAACTTAAAAATGCAGTAAACGCACTGTCTAAAAAAGAAAGAACAGAAACTCTCATAAAATTTTCCTTTTTTGTTTTCTTATATAATTGACAAAGATAATGAAATTTATTCAAAAAAACGTGCATTTTATTTAGGCTAGAGTTAAGGAAATTGACAAAAAATATTGATTTTATTTTTAAAATATGCAATAATATAAATATGAAAAAAGTTGCAATATTCGGTGGGACTTTTAACCCCGTTCATAGCGAGCACGTCTCCCTTGTTAAAAGTGCGATAAGCGAACTTGGCTTAGATAAATTAATTGTTATGCCAACCTATCTGTCGCCACACAAAACAACAAAGTCTGCCCCAGCGCAAGACAGACTAGAAATGCTTAAACTTGCATTTAGTGGCATAGATAACGTTGAAATTAGCGACTATGAAATTTTAAAACAGGGCAAAAGTTATACCTATCAAACGATAGAGCATTTTTATGATAAAGACACTTCGCTCTATTTCTTGGTTGGTGGGGATATGCTTGTTGACTTTAAAAGGTGGAAATATCCAGAGCGAATTTTAGCGTGCGCAACCCTTGCAGTGTTTGATAGAGAAAAGATTTTTGTAGATTATAAAAAAGAACAAGAATATTTTAAAAAGACTTTCGATAAAGAGTTTGTTCGTTTAAGTTATCAAGGCAAAGATTATTCTTCAACAAAGATAAGAACTTATTTCAGACTGAACGTGCCACTTGGCGATTTAATGCCAAAACAAGTTTGTAAGTACGTGCAAGATAACAAGGTGTATCAGCCCGACGAATATGAAAAATTTATTCTTAAAACCTTGCCAGAGCATAGAATTAAGCACACGGCAGACGTGGTTATAACTGCACTTAGAAAGGCAAGGGAACTTGGCTTAGACCAAGAAAAAGTTAGAATTTCGGCAACGCTTCATGACTGTGCTAAGTATTTAAACCCACAAGAAGTAAAAGGTTTTTCTTTGCCAAAAGACGTGCCACAACCTGTTATACACGCATTTTTGGGTGCATACGTTGCTGAAAAATATTTAAAAATAGCCGATAAGGAAATTATCGATGCAATATGCTATCACACTTCTGGAAAAGCCGATATGACGACTTTAGGAAAACTAATTTTCGTTGCCGACATGATTGAAGAAGGCAGAGATTACGAAGGGGTGGATAAACTCCGTGACTTATATGAAAACGGCGATTTTGAAGTGTGCTTTAGAGAGTGCTTAAAAGAAGAATTTGTGCATTTAATAAACAAAAAAGCAAGCATTTATCATGAAACCATAAATGCAATAAACTATTACATAGAAAAATAAAGGAAGGAATTAAAAGTGGAAGCGAAAGAATTTGCAAAAAAAGTATGCGAAACATTAGATAATCATAAGGCAGAAGACATAGTATGTCTTGACGTTCGTGGCAAAACAGAAGTTGCCGATTATTACGTTGTTGCAGGGGGCAGGTCAATGACGCACACCCGTGCACTTATTGAACACGTAGAAGAAGAAATGGATAAAATCGGCGTTGCTCCTATCAGGCGTGAAGGCGTTAGAGAAGGCAGATGGGCAGTTTTGGATTACGGCGACGTTTTGGTTCATATTTTTAACGACGAAACAAGGCTTTTCTATCATTTAGAAAGTCTTTGGGGTGATGAAAAAAACATAGTTAAGTTTGACTAAGATTTTATGTAAATCTGTTAATAAAACTTAAGGCTTAACTAGTTTTCTTAACGTAAATTTTATCAATTTGTTCGGGGTCAATTTCTATACTTCGCACAATGTTTGAAGGTGCTTTTTGGGGCTTTGACTTATTTGTTGCAGAAGATTTTTTAACTTGCTGGGTGGGTTGTGTTTTTTTAGAGCGCTCTAAGTAGAACCAACCAAGCGTTTTTAAGCCCAAAGTTATAATCACGCTTAAAATTAGCAAAAAAAGCGTGCAAATAAACCCTAAGAAAAAATTGGAAATGAAATTATTCATATGTTCACCTGCTTTGAAAAGTTTAACACAAGAAAAATACCTTTTAGTGAAATTATTTGTTGATAAATAAGAGATTTTATCACAACCATTATTTAACCCTTTTGGGAAAGGAGTGTTATATGACAAAAACTAAAACAAAAAGCGTTGAAGTTAAAGAAGAATTGGTAGAAAAAGAAACGATTGTTGAAGAAATAAAAGAAGAACAAAATGATTGCAAGGATAGTCAAGTTGTGCCGTTAATAGAAATAACGGAAGAAGATTGTGGCGAAAAATCTAAAAGTAAAAAGGAAAAGAAATCAGAAGATAAAAAGCAAGAAGATTCTATCGTTAAAGACTTGTCTGAACTTGCTATGCTTCTTAATACAACCGTTCAAAATTTAAAAGACGAGTTTTATTTTTTGCAAATCAGAAAAATAATGTCTAAACTCCAAAAGGTTATAGTTAGATATGACATGACCGACCTTGAACTAGAAAAATTCTTTTATCAAGCAGGAAACTATGGATTGGGTGGAGTGACCGTTGCGCCAGTATATTTAAATAGTTGCATAAAGCAAAACAAAAAGAATATTTCAGGCAAGTTAAATATTAGTTCTATAATCGATTTTCCATTTGGCGAAAGTTCGTTAAAGGGCAAGATTTCAGACGTAAAAGAAAGTATAAAACTTGGTGCTAATTCGGTTGCTGTTGCAGTGCCATCAATGAAGCTTAATAAAGATAAACTAACAGAACTTAAAAAAGAATGTCGCAAGTTCTGTGCAAGTGCAAAAAGAAATGCTGGTATTGTGCTTAATGCAAGCGATATAAACGAAGAAAATTACGTTGAGGCAATGAAGGTTTTAAGAAAGGTTAAGCTCAGCTACATAGTGCTTGCTTTTGGAGATGCAACCATTGATGAAGTGAAGCACAAGCTTGCCGTTTTAAATAAGCTTGGCATTAACAAAAAACTTTTCGTGCTTGCAAACGTTGATAGGGTTGAGTCTGTTGTTGAAATATTTAAGCTAAACGTGGATAGTATTTTAACGCCATATGCTGATGACATTGGTATAGACCTTCTTAAAAGATTTAATTTAATTGCAAAATAGGGCAAAATTACTTTACAAAATTAAAAAATAATTATAAAATAATTAAAAACAACAATAAAAATTTATATAATAATTCTTTGGGGCAGGGTGAAATTCCCTATCGGCAGTATAGTCTGCGACCACAAAACTTTTGTGCTGACAAGGTTCAATTCCTTGACCGACGGTTATAGTCCGGATGAGAAAAGAATTAAGGGCGAAATTTTCGCTCGCCTTTCTTCGTGTGCGTCCCTATAGAATTTAAAGGGGCGTATTTTTATGGACAAGGTGGTTAATAAACAAAGCGTTTCAAACACAAAAAAACTTGTTGGCACGGCAGTTTTTTCTGCACTTGCATACGTTATCAGCATGCTAGAATTTCCAATTTTTCCGGCAACGCCATTTTTAAAACTAGATTTTTCGGCAGTATTTTTGCTTCTTGCTGGTTTTATTTTTGGCACGATTTATGGAATAGGTGCTTGTGCTGTTAAAGAGCTTATATGTTTTATTACAAAAAGTTCAACGGGTGGCGTTGGTGAAATTGCTAACTTTTTGGTTATCGGTGCGTTTATCATAATTCCAACGTTAGTTTATCAATATAAAAAGGGCATAAAAGTGGTTATTATAACACTTATAATTGCTTGTTTTGTGCAAGTTTCGCTTTCGTTATTGGTTAATAGATTTATTAACTTTCCATTATATATGGGCAGTGGCGCAAAACAATTTTTTGAGTCTGTTTGGCAGTTTGTGGCACTTTTTAACTTGATAAAATCGGTTGCAATAAGCATAATTGCAATTTTACTTTATAAAAAATTATCGGCACTAATAAAGAGTATTTAGGTATGGAAATTATTTCAAATAGTGAATTAGAAACGCAAGAAATTGCTTTTGAATATGCAAAAACCCTTGTCAAAGGTGACGTTGTTCTTCTTAACGGCGACCTTGGTGCTGGAAAAACGGCTTTTACCAAAGGCATTGCCAAATATTTTAACATTGATGGTGTCACAAGCCCAACTTACGCCTATCTTAACGTGTATAACGACCTAATTTATCATTACGACTGCTATCGTTTATCTTGCGGGGAAGATGCTTTAATGCTTGGACTAACCGACTATTTTAACGGCGATAATATTTGCATAATAGAGTGGTCTGAAAATATTAGTGACGTTTTGCCAGAAAAGGTAAAAGTGGTGGAAATTCAAAAAATAGATAGTGAAAAAAGGAAGATTATATTATGAACTATCTTGCGGTAGATACAAGTGGAAAAAACCTTACCATTTTAATTTGCGTTGAAGGTAAGGTTCATAAATATTATGATAGTGAGTGTGGGGTCAAGCACTCCACGGCTTTAATGCCACAAATAGAAAAACTTGCCGGTGAAGTTGGCTTTGATTTTTATAAGGCAGACTTTTTCTCTGCCGTTGTTGGTGCAGGCTCTTTCACAGGCATTAGAATTGGCGTTTCAACAATTAAGGCAATGTGTTTTGCATATAATAAGCCATGCCTTGCAATAACTTCTTTTGATACTTTGGCATATAATAATTGTGGTGACAAGGTTTTGGCAATAATTGATGCAAAACATAACGGATTTTATGCATGTGGTTATTTAAACGAAAAAGTTTGCCTTGAGCCATGCTATATTGAAAGAAATCAAGTGCAAGAACTGCTTAAAGAATACACAGGCGTTGCCATAGAAGAAATTGATGGTCTTGACGTAAAAAAGGTTGATATAACTAATGGGCTACACAATGCAATTATCAAAAATTTAGATAAAGTTTCTAATGATTTAGAGAGTTTGTCGCCACTATACGTTAGAAAAAGTCAGGCTGAGGAAGGAAGATGAACATAGGCTGGCTAAAGATAGAAGACACCGACAAAATTGTAGAGTTATATAGTGGTGACTTTGCTGACGGCTGGTCTAAAAAAATGCTTGAAGATGCTTTTTTAACGGGTAGGTTTTTGGCACTTGGCGTGAGTGATGAAAAACAACTAATTGGGGTTATAACCTGCTCAGAAACGTTTTTTGATGCAGATATTGAAAGCGTGTTTGTTAAAAAAGAATTTAGAAAACAAGGCTTAGCCTCCGTGCTCATTTCAGAACTAGAAAAAACCTTAATTCAAAAGAAAATAGAAAAAATCTTTTTAGAAGTTAGAAAAGGAAATTTGCCAGCGCAAAATCTTTATAAAAAGCACGGATTTAATAAGATTAGTGAGCGAAAAAAATATTATAGCGATTTAGAAGATGCCGTTATTATGGCAAAGGAGATATTAAAATAAATAAGAAAATTGCTGATTTTACTTTAGAAAAAAGGCAAATCTTATTTTTGCACGGATATTTATCAAGTGGGCAAAGTTTTTTTAATCAAATTTCCCATTTTTCAAGAGATTTTGAAGTTTTTGCGCCCGACCTAACGGGGTTTGGGGCAAATAAAGACATGCCATATCCTTATTCGCTTGACGATTATATAGATAGTGTTAATAAGTATATGAAAGAAAATGATATAGTTAACCCTTTTATCGTTTGCCACTCTTTCGGTGGAAGAATTGCAATAAAAGGCTTAGCAACAAAAAGGCTTAACGCAAAAAAACTTGTGCTTACTGGCTCTGCTGGGCTAAAGCCTAAATGGACGATAAAAAAAGGGGTAAAGAAAACTTGCTTTTCTATCCTTAAAAAGTTTATAAATAAAGATAAACTGACAAGGTTTTATTCTAAAGATTATTTAAGTTTAAATAAAACTATGCAAGGTAGTTTTATAAAAATTATAAACGAACATTTAGACGACTATTTGCCACTAATAGATACCCAAACGCTTATTATTAACGGCAAGTTAGATAAAGAAACGCCGTTATATATGGCAAAAAAGTTAAATAAAAACATTAAAAACAGCACCTTAAAAGTGTTTGATGGGTGTGGGCATTTTTGTTTTTTAGACAAACCAAACAAATTCAATATGGAGGTAAGGGAGTTCTTGCTCTCATAAAAAGATGTTTCCGTTATTTGTAGAAAGATTTATAGAGTTGTTTTCAAGCGACCAGATGGCAACTTACATCACTTTAAGCATATTAAACGCCGTCGCTCTGCTTTTTTGCTCAATGAAATTTATTCTTGTTATGCAACAATGTAGTTATAGGGGCAAGCGTTATTTTAAGTGGCTTTCACACAAGGATACGCCTTATATGTCAAGGCTTATGCTTCTTTGTATGTTGGCACTGCTATTTTTCTGCGTTTTGAACATGACTTTTGTTTCTATGGTTGGCGAAACTTTTTCTTCTTACATCGGTTTTTGTTCTTATATTCTTTTTATCATAATGTATATTAATTCCGAAAAGAATATAAACGCAAAAGTTCCACTTAAAAAGACAAGGCGATTAATTAGGCTTTGTATAACCTATACAATTTTGCTATTTTTATTAACTTTTGGCGTTTTAACACTTTTAAATTACGTTGCATTTGCAATTGATAACAAAGTCTTTGCACTTCTTCGTTTGTCGATTATTTGTTTATTGCCTCTTTTAATTCCTGTAGTTTTGTTTTTGGCTTATGCCATAAACGAACCACTAGAGTGGATTATAAGAAGATATTATATTCGTAGAGCAGAATTGATTTTATCAAAATCTTCGGTTATAAAAATAGGCATAACTGGTAGTTTTGCAAAAACCAGTGTAAAAGAAATTTTGAAAACAATTTTAAGCCAAAAATACAGGGTCTTAGCAACACCAAACTCTTTTAACACACCACTTGGCATAGCAAGAACTGTGACAAAGCTTGATAGCACGCATGACGTTTTTATTGCTGAAATGGGGGCAAGGCAAAAGGGCGATATAAAAGAGCTTGCAAAACTAGTTAAGCCAAGCATAGGTGTTTTAACGGGTGTCAATCATCAACATTTAGAATCGTTTGGCTCGCCTGAAAATATTGTTGATACAAAATATGAACTGTTTGAAAATCTTGCGCCAAACGGAATAGGCGTGTTTTCATCAGATAACGAAAATTCGCTTGCTTTATATGAAAGATTTGATGGCGATAAATATTTGGCAGGGCTTTACGGCAACGTTTTAGTGACGGCTAAAAACATAAAAACTGATGGGCGTGGCACAACGTTCACCCTTGATATAGATGGTGAAAAAGATATAAAATGTTCTACCGTTTTGCTCGGTTCCCACAGTGTTAAAAACATTTGCTTAGCAGCAACGGTTGCTTATAAAATAGGTCTTACGCCAAAAGAAATTGTCGCAGGCATATCAAGAATTCAGTCTATTGGTCATAGGCTTGAACTTGTGCCTAACAATAAAAACATTATTATTATAGATGACAGTTATAATGCTAATGAAGAAGGCATTAAGTCTGCAATGGAAGTTTTAGATAGTTTTAAGGGTAGAAAAATTGTTTTAACTCCTGGACTTGTTGAGCTTGGCAAGATAGAAAACCTTGTCAACTATGAGTTTGGAAAAACTCTTGCAAATCATGCTGATTTTGTTATAGTTGTAGGAAAGCACAATGCAGAAATGATTATTAAAGGGCTTTTAGAGGGTGGCATGCCAAAAGAAAACATCAAGTTTGAAAAGACTTTAAATAAGGGCAACAAAGCACTTAACGAAATGCTTTGTGACGGCGACGTTGTACTCTTTGAAAATGACCTTCCTGACAATTACAACTAATTTTATAATAAAATAACTATAAAATATTTAGATTTTAACTTTTAGATAAAAAACAAAAAGCACCAAAGCAAACAAAATTTGTGGAGGTGTTTTTTTAATGAAAAATGTAGCAGTAATATTCGGTGGCAAGTCGGTTGAGCACGACATTTCTATTTTGACAGGGGTTATGGCACTTAACTCTATTGAAAAAGATAAATTTAACCCTATTCCTATTTATATATCTAAAAGTGGGGAGTGGTTTACGTCTAAAGAATTATTTGATTTAGACGGCTATAAAAACTTAAAGATAGAAAAATTAAAAAGAGTGTGCTTTATATCGGGCGACAATACCCTTTATATGGTAAAGGGCAAAAAACTTAAAAAACTAGAAAGTATATACTCTGTAGTTAACTGTTTGCATGGCGAAAGGGGAGAAGACGGGGCACTTAGTGGCTTACTTAAAATGTGTAATATTCCACTCACTTCCTCTAGCATATTGCCATCGGCAGTTAGTATGGATAAAGGTTTTAGCGCCTTAGTTTTATCGGCATTAAAAGTTCCTATCTTAAAAAGCGTGGTGGTAAACGGCGCTGAGCAGGTGGATAGAGTTGTTGAAGAAATGGACTTTCCACTAATAGTTAAGCCAAATTTACTTGGTTCTAGTATCGGCATAGGCAAGGCAAAAGACAAAAAAGAATTAACCCTTGCCATAGAAAACGCTCTTAAATATGGCGAAAAGGCTATAATTCAACCATTTTTGCAAGACTTTATTGAAATAAATTGTGCTGTTTATCGTGATGAAAATGGGGAGATAAACGTGTCCGAGTGCGAAAGACCAATTGCAAGAGATAAAATTTTATCGTTTGGGGATAAGTATAAAGACGGCAAAAGAGAATTTCCTGCAAATATAGACAAAAAACTATCTAACAAAATAAAACAAATAACAAAAAAGGTTTATTCTGACCTTGATTTTTCTGGGGTTATAAGGATAGACTATTTTGTAAGTTTTGGTAAGGTTTATTTAAACGAAATAAATTCTATCCCTGGCTCACTATCATATTATTTATTCTTTGACACCATGAAAGGTTTTTCAAAAATGCTAACAAGTTTAATAATGGCAAGCGAGCAAAAATTTTTGCGTGAGCAAAGCCATATCACCGACTATAATTCAGGAATACTAAGTTCAGTTGGAAGTAAGGGCGCAAAACGCTTGTAAAAAAAACCAAATTATGCTAAAATTACTTATGAAAAGTTAAGGAGATTATTATGGAAAAAATCAAGATGAAAACGCCACTCGTTGAAATGGATGGCGATGAAATGACAAGAGTTTTATGGGGCTGGATAAAAGAAATTTTAATTTGCCCATTTGTTGACTTAAAGACAGAGTATTATGACTTGGGCTTGGTTGAAAGAGATAAAACTGATGATAAGGTGACTATTGATAGTGCAAACGCAACAAAAAAATACGGCGTTGCCGTTAAGTGTGCAACCATTACCCCAAACGCACAAAGAGTTGAAGAATATTCACTTAAAAAAATGTATAAAAGTCCTAACGGCACCATAAGAGCTATGCTTGACGGCACGGTTTTTAGAGCGCCTATTTTAACCAGCGGCATAACGCCTTATATCCCAACTTGGAAAAAGCCAATAGTAATTGCAAGACACGCATACGGCGATATCTACAAGGCTGTTGACGGCTTGGCAGGAAATGGAGAAGCAAAACTTGTTTACACTGATAGAGATGGTAATGAAATTACAAAAACTATCCATAAGTTTGATGGTGATGGCGTTGTTATGGCAATGCACAACACAGATAAGTCTATTATGAGTTTTGCTCGTGCTTGCTTTAACTATGCACTTGACATGAAGCTTCCTTTATGGTTCTCTACAAAAGACACCATAAGCAAGGTTTACGATGGCAACTTT
>JAZKZI010000014.1:0-23354 GCA_045612585.1 Christensenellaceae bacterium
TTTCTGATGGTGACTTTTTTCAAAATGAAGAATTTTTATACGCAATAGAAAATGCTAAGAAGAACGGCAAAAAACTACACCTTTACGGACTTCTTTCAGATGGTGGTGTCCACAGTCATATCACACACCTTTATGCACTTATTAAGCTTGCTAAAATGCAAGGGCTAGACAACGTTTACGTACACTGCTTCTTAGATGGCAGAGACGTTTCTCCAACTAGTGGTGCAGACTTTATTAAAGATTTGCAAAGTGAAATTGATAAGCTCGGCTTTGGCACTATCGCATCAGTTGGTGGCAGATATTACGTTATGGATAGAGATAATCGTTGGGATAGAGTGCAAAAGGCTTATGATATGATGACTTTGGGCGAAGGCGAAATGACAGAAAACGCCGAGAACTACGTTAGAAGTTCTTATGAAAAGGGCACTACTGACGAATTCGTTATTCCAGCTTGCGTTGTTAAAAACGGCAAACCTATTGGCTTGATTGAAAAAGGAGATAGCATTATATTCTTTAACTTCCGTCCTGACAGAGCAAGACAAATCACAAGGGCAATGAGTCAAAGTGAATTTGATGGTTTTGAAAGAAAAACAGGCTTCCTTAGTCCAGCATACGTATGCTTTACAAGATACGATGCAAGCTTTAGTGGCGTAAAAATTGCGTTTAAGCCACAAGTTTTAACAAACACACTTGGCGAATATATTTCTTCACTCGGCTTAAACCAACTTAGAATTGCAGAAACAGAAAAATATGCTCACGTGACTTTCTTCTTTAACGGTGGCGTAGAAAAGCCAAACGATAACGAAGATAGAGAGCTTATTGCATCACCAAAGGTGGCAACTTATGATATGCAACCAGAAATGAGTGCAGTTGAAGTGACAGAGCGTGCAATAGAAAAGCTTGATACAAACAAGTATGACGTTATGATATTAAACTTTGCAAACTGCGATATGGTTGGGCACACAGGCGATTTTGATGCAGCAGTTAAGGCAGTTAAAACGGTTGATAGTTGCGTAAAGAAAGTTGTTGATAAAATTTTATCACTCGGTGGCTTGGCAATCATCACTGCTGACCACGGCAATGCAGATAAAATGCAAGAAGAAGACGGCTCTCCATTTACAGCGCACACAACAAACAAAGTTCCATTTATCGTTGTAGGAAATGACGTTAAGGGCATTAAGCTTAGAGAAGGTGGAATTTTAGCAGACGTTGCGCCAACACTTTTAGATTTAATGCAAGTAAAAATTCCACAAGAAATGAGTGGTAAAAGTTTGATTATTAAATAAAAACATTAAAAAATAGTTGAAAAAATTGATATTGTGTGATATAATCAATATCGATTAGTTTGAAAAACATCTTTTAAGGAGATAATTATGGATATGTTAACAATGCTTATGGCATCATTTTGGTCTATATGGCACGATTATGTTAAGTTTATTGTTCTTGCTATCATGGCAATTTGTGCAATCTTTATCATACTCGTTGTATTATTTCAACCAGGCAACTCATCTGGTGTAAGCGCACTCGGTGGACAATCTGAAACATTTTTGAGCAAAAATAAGAGCAAGACTTTTGAACATAAAATGAAAAAATTAACAGTTATTGCAAGTATTGTGTTTGCAGTTTTATGTATCGGTTTTGCAATCGTATTCCATTTTGTGGGAATGTAATTATTAAAAATGTTATTTTTGGTGGTTGGCTAAAGCTTAACCACCTTTTTATTTTAGGCTCTGTCTCATCGCCTTGTTGATTTTTTAACGGAAAAAACCTGCGATATACTTGGTTTTTTGCTCAGTTAAATACTTTCCAAGTATTCGCCTTCGCAAGAAAACCTGTCTATCTTGTTTTTTTCTCGTTAAAATTACAAAACTTTGTTTTGTCTAAATCAACAACTCTCTGCGACAAAGCCTTATTGATAGGTAATTATGGCAAGAGAAATTATAGAAGGGAAACTTCAAGGCAACGAGCGTGGATATGCCTTTTTAATCCCAAACGATGAAAATTTACAAGACTTTTTTATTCCACACTCTGATTTAAGGGGCGCAATGCACGGCGACACAGTTATTGCAGAGCGCACTCGTGGAGATGGCCCTAGGACTACGGCAAGGGTGCTTAAAATTGTTAGCCGTGGAATTACAGAACTTGTTGGAACTTATTTTTCACACAAGGGCTGTGGTTTCGTTTGTCCTGACGAAAAGAAATATTATAACGATATATACGTGCCCTTTTCAAAAGGGCTAAGGGCAAAATCTGGAGATAAGGTTGTTGTTAAAATAACGGCATATCCAAAAAAGCAAAATCCAGAAGGAATTATAACAAAAATACTCGGTCGCCAATTTGAAAAAAAGGCAGAACTAAAGTCAATTTTATTTAACTATGACCTTCCAGAAAAATTCAATAAAGAAACCATAGATGCTGTAAATAATTACAAACCATTTACTGCAGATAATCTAAATGGAAGAAAGGATTTTAGAAACCAAATCACAATGACTATCGATGGCGAAGATGCAAAAGACTTTGATGATGCAATTTCAATCAGTCAAGACAAAAATGGCGACTTTATCTTAGGGGTGCATATCGCAGACGTCACGCATTACGTTAAAAATGATGATGCAGTGGATAGAGAAGCATACGAAAGAGGAACTAGCGTTTATTTTCCAGAAAAGGTTATTCCAATGCTTCCAGAAAGACTTTGCAACGACCTTTGTTCATTAGTAGAAAATCAAGATAGACCAACCCTTTCTTGCGTTATGACTGTGGGAAAAGACGGCAAGGTAAACGACTATGAAATTTGTCCTTCGGTTATAAAAAGTAGTGCTCGCATGACCTATACTAACGTTCAAAAAATTTTAGACGGCGATGAAAAACTTATAAAAAAATATAAAAATATCCACAAAGAGATTTTGCTTATGAATAAACTTGCCGATATTTTAATTGAAAGGCGAGATATAAACGGAAGTGTGGATTTAGACGTTAAAGAAAGCACGATTTTTGTTGACAAAAAGGGCGAAATTGTGGTTGAAGCAACTAAAAGGGATAAGGCGCATAGAATTATAGAAGAATTTATGATACTTGCCAACTGCACGGTTGCAGAATACATGTTTTATCTAGAAAAGCCTTTCATTTACAGGGTACACGGCGAGCCAACAGAAGAAAGACTTGAAAATTTTTACGATTTTTTAGACGGTTTAGGCTTAAAGGTAAAACACAAAAAAGAATGCGTATATTCAAAAGATTTTCAAACAATATTAAAAAATGCCGAAAACACACCGGCTTTCACCCTTATCAATAGGGTAATGCTTCGCACAATGCAAAAGGCAAAATATTCGCCAACGGATATAGGGCATTTTGGGCTTTCACTAAAGCATTATTGCCACTTTACTTCGCCAATAAGAAGATATCCAGACCTTGTTATTCATAGGATAATAAAAGAGTTTTTAAGTGGCGAGCAAGATTTAGAACAAAAGTATGGCGAGTTTGTTTATTCAGCGTCAGCAAATTCATCAGAAAGGGAAAAGGTTGCAACCGAAGCCGAGCGTGCCGTTGACGATTTTTATAAACTTTTATACATCAGTGGATACGTAGGCGAAGAGTTTGAAGGCGTTATCAGTGGCGTGACCAATTTTGGAGTGTTTGTTGAACTTGAAAATGGCATAGAAGGGCTTATCAAGATTGAAATGTTAAAGAGCAGAAAAAGGCTTGAATTAAATGCTAAAAGTTATACTCTTAGCGACGGAAAAAACACTTATAAACTCGGTCAAAAACTTAAAATTCAGGTTGCTGGCATAAATTTAGGGGATAGAAGGGCAGAATTTATCTTAGCCTAAACAATTATTTTTAAATAATTGTTGCAAAAGTTAAGTAATTGTAGTAAAATATTTATTTAGAGGATATTATGGAATCAAAAGTAATTTGCCTTAATAGGCAAGCCACACATGAATATTTCATACTTGATAGATATGAAGCGGGAATTGTGCTTGAAGGAAGCGAAGTAAAGTCACTTAGACTTGGCAACGTTAACTTAAAAGACAGTTTTTGTATTATTCATAACGGCGAGCTTTTTATTAAAAATATGCATATCGCCATTTACGATAAGTCGGGGGCATTTAACACAAAAGATTCTAAGCGTGATAGAAAACTTTTGCTACATAGAGGCGAGACTTTAAAGATAAATGCAAAGATAACCCAAAAAGGCTTAACGCTTATACCACTTAAGCTATACTTTAAGGAATCGCTTATAAAAATGGAACTTGGCGTTTGTCAAGGCAAGCATACGTATGATAAAAAGCGTTCAATTATGGAAAAAGACTTAAAACGAGAAAAAGAACGCCAAATTAAAAACTATAGATAAAATACACATAATTTTTAGGAGAAAATAAAATGGAAAACAAAAAGAGAATTGAAACTATTTGTGTTCAAGGTGGTTATACCCCAAAAAATGGAGAGCCAAGGCAAATCCCAATTTACCAAAGCACAACGTTTAAATATGACACAAGCGAAGATATGGGCAAACTTTTTGACCTAGAAGCAAGTGGTTATTTTTACACAAGGCTTCAAAACCCAACAAACGACTTGGTTGCAGCAAAGCTTTGCGAATTAGAAGGTGGCTCTGCAGCAATGCTCACGTCGTCAGGTCAAGCAGCAAACTTTTATTCAATTTTTAACATTGCAAACTGTGGCGACCACGTAATTTCAAGTTCAGCAATATATGGTGGAACTTTCAACCTTTTTGCAGTGACAATGAAAAAGATGGGCATTGACTTCACTTTTATTTCTCCAGACTCAACAGAAGAAGAAATCGAAGCAGCGTTTAGACCTAACACAAAGGCAGTTTTTGGCGAAACTATTGCAAACCCAGCGTGCTCGGTTTTAGACATCGAACTTTTTGCAAAGGTTGCGCATAAACACGGCGTTCCTTTTATTATCGATAACACGTTTGCAACACCTGTAAACTGCCGTCCTATCGAGTGGGGTGCAGACATTGTCACACACTCAACAACAAAGTATATTGACGGACACGGCGTTTCAGTTGGTGGTGCAATCATTGATGCAGGCAAGTTCGATTGGATGGCTCATAAAGATAAATACCCAGGACTTTGCACACCAGACGATAGTTATCACGGCATCGTTTATGCAGAAAAGTTTGGTAAAGAAGGTGCGTTTATAACAAAGGCAACAGCCCAACTTATGAGAGACTTTGGTTCAATCCAATCTCCACAACACGCATTTTATATTAACCTTGGTTTAGAAAGTTTGCACGTAAGAATGAAACGCCATTGCGAAAACGCACAAAAGGTGGCTGAGTTCTTAAATGCAAGTGATAAGATTGAATGGGTTAGATATTGTGGCCTCAAGGAAGATAAATATTATGAACTCGGTCAAAAATACTTGCCAAACGGCTCTTGTGGCGTGCTAAGTTTTGCTGTTAAGGGCGATAGAAAAACGGCTGAAAAGTTTATGAAAAACTTAAAAGTTGCAGCCATTGAAACACACGTTGCAGATGCAAGAACTTGTTGCTTGCACCCAGCCAACGCAACGCATCGCCAAATGACAGATGCTCAGTTAGAGGCAGCAGGTATTACACCAACACTTATTAGATATTCTTGTGGTATCGAAAATGCAGAAGATTTAATCGCAGATATTAAACAAGCATTGGATAAGATTTAAGAAAAATAGCTACATAAAAAGTACATTAGGAGAAAATAAATGCCTATCATAGTTCCAAAAGATATTCCAGCCGCAAAGATTTTGCAGTCGGAAAACATATTCGTTATGAATAATCAAAGGGCAGAAAAGCAAGACATCCGTCCACTTGAGATTGCCATTGTAAACTTGATGCCAACAAAAATCGTAACGGAAACACAACTTATGAGATTGCTTTCAAACTCGCCACTTCAAGTAAACATAACTTTGGTCAGCACCACAAGTTATGTGGGCAAAAACACGCCTTTTGAACACTTGGATAAGTTTTATAAGACCTTTGAACAGGTTAAAAACCAAAAGTTTGACGGCATGATTATCACGGGTGCGCCTGTTGAAGAAATGGAATTTTCTGAAGTTAAATATTGGAAGGAACTTGAAGAAATTTTTGAGTTTGCTAAAAAAAGCGTGACGAGCACACTCTTTATTTGTTGGGGTGCTCAAGCAGCACTACACTATTATTATGGCATAGAAAAACATCCACTCGAAAAGAAACTTTTCGGCGTGTTTAAGCATAAAAAACTCGTTAGTTATGATAAACTATTAAAGGGCACTGACGATAGGTTCTTTATGCCACACTCTCGCCATACAACCGTGTATGAAGAAGATATAAAGAAGTGTAAAGACATTGTTCTTCTTGCAAGTTCAAAAGAAGCAGGTGCAGGCATTATTCGTTCAAAAGATAACAAGTTTATATTCATAACAGGTCACGCAGAATACGATAGAGATACCTTAGAACTTGAATATAAGCGTGATTTAGATAGGGGGCTTAAAATCGAACCACCACAAAACTATTATGTAAGTGGGGATAAGGGCGAAATCAAAATGTGTTGGTCATCAACGGCAAACCTTATCTATATGAATTGGCTCAATCACTACGTATATCAACTAACACCATACGAAATAAACGATATTTAATTTTTTTGCCAAGATTTCTTGGCAATTATGGGGGCGTTTTAGATTCGATTGTGCGTTGTTTATAAGGGTATAAGCATACCGAAGTTTTTTTGGGCTTCGTAAAAAACCTGAAAATTAAATTTAAATGCAAACAATCAAGAATTTGCATTCGCTGCTTAATTTATAGCGAACGCTGTTTCCTTTCTCGCCTGTTGGAAGGGAAAACGGCGTCAACAAGACAGGGAACTATCCTTTAGTTTGATTTCGCTAAAGGGTGGACTTAAGAAATCTAAGGGTAATTCTTGGTCGCTAACTACCAAAATTATCACAAAAATTAAAGTTCGGCTAAGTATGTAGAAAACTTTTGTAAAGCGTATAAGACCAGAGTGCAAGTCTCTGCGCCTCCACCAACAAAAAAAGAACTTTTTTCAATAAAAGTTCTTTTTTTGTTTAGCCATTGTGAAAGCAATGGTATATCACACTTTAGCATAATTTATACTTAAAATAATTGTCACATTTTATAATTAAAAAGAGTCAATCCAAAAAGGTTAATAATCTTTAAGAATTGACTCTTTTTTCTATTTAATAATCTTTAAGTCCAAGCAAATAATCACTGCTAACGTTAAAATTCTCTGCAATGAAAATAATCATTTCGGCATCAGGTAAAGTTTCGCCACGCTCCCACTTACTTACACAAGATTGCTTAACTTTACATAAAGTTGCTAATTCATTTTGATTTAACTTTCTTTCTAAACGCAATTCTCTAATGCGTTCACTAAACAAACACTTCATAACATTATTATAGTCTTATTAAGAATATTTTTATACAAAAAGTCTTGACAAGACTATTTTTTATACTGTATAATAAGTGCATAAACATTTTAGGAGAAGGTTATGGATTTTTGGAGTACTGTAGGGGCTATAATTGTAGCAATTTTGATTATGTGTATATTATGAGTTTATATAGTGAGTTGTTAGACAAAAAAAGTTTAGTTGCAAATATTGTTTTATCGGTGATTTTTTTTCTTTTAATTTTTATCCTATATTTAATTAACAGTTATTATATAAAACCACTTCTCTTGTATAGTGATTCTTTATTTAGCTATTTTATGATTAATTATTTTAATGATTTTTGGGCTGCTATTTTTATAGTATTTGTTGCAAATTTTATTGTTTTAATTACTCGAAAACAATATATAAATAATATTATTTTTTATGTTGTTTTATGGCTTGTTGAATCATTTATATGGGAATTTGTTAGACCTTACATATTAATTATTTTTAATCCATTAAATAAAATTCCCAAGTTTTTATGGGGAGATATTGTTGTGTATGGGGTTGGGGTATTAATTGGATATTTTGTATTTATAATATTTAATTTCACTTTAAGGAAGAAAAATGAAAGAGCCAAAAAATATTTTTGATTTTCTTATTATAATAATAGTGATTTTTATTTTGTCATTATTTTAATTTGGGATGCAAAAAAAGTAATGATGCAAATTAAATTTAAGAACATATAAAAAGGAGGTGTGAACATGAAAAAAGTTATTGCATTAGTGATGATAATCGTAACATTATTTGTATGTAGTGTGTGTCTTACAGGTTGTATAAATAGTGATAATGAGTGCATAATATGTGGTGGCTCTGGATATTATCAAAAAAAAGATTGTCCTGGTTGCTAAAAAATAAAGCCTTTAGTTTAAAGATGTGCGACTAAGGGTAATTACATACACACTAAAGTGTGATGATATACTAATGCTTTCGCAATGGGATAAAAAAGGCTGTAGAAAAATTCTACAGCCTTTTTTGGTGCGAGCAAAGGGACTTGAACCCCCACGGTCTCCCACTAGATCCTAAGTCTAGCGCGTCTGCCAATTCCGCCATGCTCGCATATCAACGAAATATATTCTATCACATTTTATAAAAAAATAAAAGCGTTTTTAACCAAAAAAAATTATTTTTTTATCTTTTATTCAATTTGTGCCTTAATCTTACAATTGACTTTTAATTTTTTGTTTGATACAATATATAAAACTAGTTTTTAAGGAGAAATTATGGTTAAGTTTTTAGTTGTTAGGCACGGATTTAGTCAGTCTAATCTTGATGGAACGTTTACAGGGCATTTAGACGCACCACTAACTGAATTAGGTCTTAAACAAGGAGAGCTTGCAAGTCAATTTATTTACGAAAATTATAAAATTGACGCCATATATTCAAGTGACTTAAATCGTGCCGTTAGCACCATAAAGCCACTTGCAGATAAATTAAATATACCTATCAAGACATCTAAAAAATTAAGAGAAATTTATGGTGGCGTTTGGGAAGGAAAGACCATAGCTAAAATAAACGAACTTTATGCTGATGACTATAAAAAATGGCAAGATTATGCTGAAGATATGCGAGCAACGGGTGGCGAAAGTATGAAAGAAGTTATGCAAAGGGCAAAAAATGCACTTCTTGAGATTGCCAAAGAAAATGAAGGCAAAACCGTTGTCGTTGCAACACATGGTGGGCTTATAAAAGGTCTTCAAGGAGCTCTTATGAAATTATCTGTTAAAGCACTTAAAGATATAGATTACGTGTGCAACGCAAGCATAATGGAAATTGAATATGATGGTGAATTTAAGATAGTTAACGGGTGCATATCGCATTATTTGGGGGACTTACTTACCGAAATGACAAAAGGCGTATAAAAAGCCTGTAAAAATAAGTAATTAACTAAATAAATTGACAAAAATTCTCAATTTAGTATTGACTATTTTTCAAAAACCATATATAATGTATTTGTATTGCTATAACTATGTAATAATAGATAGGAGAATTTAGAGTGAAAGCGATTATAAACGCACATATAATAATGCCAGACCACGTTATTGAAAACGGCGTTATCCTTATTGATAACGGCGTTATTGCAGACTTTGGTAAGGCTAAAAATATCGTTATTCCAGCTGATGCTGAAATCATTGATGCAGAACACAATTTTGTTGGCCCTGGTTTAGTAGACATACACACTCACGCAGCAGGTGGCTACTATATTATGGACAACCCAAAGGTTAGCTCTGCTGAACTACTAAAACATGGTGTGACTAGTGTTTTACCAGCACTATATTATAGCCTTGATAAAGAGCATTTCTTAAAGGCTATCGATGACATTATCGACGCACACAAAAAGGGCGACTTTGACAACTTTTTAGGTTTTTATATGGAAGGTCCATATCTAAATCCAGCCTTTGGTTGCGACCAAGAAAAGAACGCTTGGAGACACGGCGTATTCCAAAAAGATTATCTTGACCTTATCGAGCGCTCTAAAGACTACACAAAAGTATGGTGTATTGCCCCTGAAAGAGAAGGCATTGAACAATTTGTTCGTGACGTTAAAAAGGCAATTCCAAACTGCGTGTTCTCAGTTGCGCATAGCGAAGCAACACCTGAGCAAGTTGAAAAGTTTATTCCATACGGCTTAAAGATAGCAACGCACCACACAAACGCAACGGGCACACTCGAGCATTATTCAGAGTGTAGGGGGGTATGTGTTGACGAAGCCGTTAACTACAATAAAGAAATTTATGCAGAACTTATCTGCGATAGGATAGGCGCACACGTTGTTCCTTATATGCAAAGATTAGTTAGAAAGATTAAGGGCGATGATAGACTTATTCTTATCTCAGACCAATTCATAGCAGACGGACCTGTTCCAGAAGGTTTTGAAGAAGCAACCGACATCAACTTTGACTGGGCAGGTGAAATTGCAGGCTCTGGCATGACGCTTGACCTTGCTTGTAAAAACGTTCTATTCCACATGGGCTGTTCGGTGTGTGATGCGTTTAGGTTTGCATCTACAAACCCTGCAAGAGCATTAGGCTTATGGGATAGGGGCTACATAGCAAAAGGCAACGTAGCCGACTTAATAATTGTAAATCATTTGTTTGATATAAAGAAAGTAATATTTAAAGGAGAAAAAATATGAACAAATTGTTTGAACCAGCAACAACATTCAATTTTACCCCAGCAAGTTTCGTTCCATTTAAGGACAGAGAAATTTGCGAAAAACTTCGCAAAATAAGCGGAACAGATTTGGAAAAGCACACAAAAGCTGACCAACACCCAGAGTTCAACATCAAAGTTATGATGAACCCACACCCAGTTTTGATTGCAACACTTTTCTCAAGAATTAAAGAAGCATCAGAAAAAGGCAAGAAAATCACTTTGATTTTGGGCAACCCAGAACCAGACACATATATTCCACTTGCACAACTCATCAACTACTTCAAAGTTGATTGTAAAAACGTTCACCTTTTCGCAATGGACGAATGGGCAGACCAAGATGGCAACATCGCACCTGAAACATATCAAGCAGGTTTCGCACACTCAATGCTCAAATATTTGGTTTACCAAATTGATGAAAAATTGCGTATGCCACTTGAAAACGTTCACTACCCAACAAACAAGAACATTAACAGCTATTCAGATATGATTACAGACTGTGGTGAAGGTGGTGCAGACATTTGTTCTTCTTCACCAGGATGGACAGGTCACATGGCATTTATCGACCCTGTTAAAGATTTCTTCCCAGAAGGATTTGACCCAGCTGTTGAACCAACAAAAGAACAAATTGACGCATGGCTCAATATGAAAGCTAGAATCGTTGACTTACACCCACTTACAGTTGCTCAAAACTCACTCCACGGTGTATTTGGTCAATCTGGTTATATTGCAGACGTTCCACCTAAGGCTGCTACAATCGGTCCTATCGACGTTAAGAATGCAAGAGAAAGAATCGAAGTTCACGCACTCTTGACAAACGGCACATTCTCTTCATGGCAAAGAATGACATCACGTCTTGTTCTTCACGGACCTGTGACACCACTTATTCCATCATCAATGCTTCAATTAATGAAGACACAAGTTCTTGTTAGTGATGAACTTGCTGCTCCATTTGATTGTTGGGAAAAAGTTGGTTATTAATATCTAACTAAAAACTAAACTAAAAGCACTTGTAAATTTGCAAGTGCTTTTTTGTTTGGTTAAGATAAAATGCACAAAAAAATGCAATACGTAAGTTAATAAGCTAAGAGTTTAAAAAATGCTTAAAAAAAGTTGACAATAATATATAATTATGTTAAAATTAACAAAAAGAAAAAGCGTTGACGAAAAGGGCGTTTTATATTTACCCAAAAGAGAAATGACGGTTGGTGCAAGTCAATAGGGGTGGCTAAAACGTTTGTAGTTTCCGAGCTGAAAAGAAGAAATCTGTTATTTAAAGAGAGTAGAACTTTTCCGTGATTGCTGCGTTAAGGACATAGGGATTGATAGATTCCAAGAGTGGTGACTTATATTAGTCACAATTTGAGTGGTACCGCGGGTAATTTTGCTCGTCTCAAAGCACAGGCTTTGGGGCGATTTTTTTATCTAAAAAGGAAGAGAAAAATGGAAAAAATTAAAGAGTTAGACCAAAAAATTAAAGAAATGGCAGGCAGAATTAGAGAACTTAGAGAAATCGAAGGTCTCTCTATAAAAGATATGGCTGAAAAAACGGGCGTTTCAGAGGCAGAATATCTAGCTTGTGAAAAGGGCGATAGTGACCTTAACTTTACCTTTATTTATCGTTGTGCAAACGCACTTAACGTTAACGTCACCGAAATTATAGAAGGCTATAGCCCAAAACTTAAGGGTTATACTTTAACACGCCATGGCAATGGTCAAAAAATTTCACAAGCACACGGCATGACATACTTTAACTTAGCATATGCCTTCCAAAACAGGATTGCAGAGCCACTTTACGTTAGAAGTGCTTATAGTGAAGAAAATGAAAATAAAGAAATCGAACTTACAACCCACGCTGGACAAGAGTGTGATATCGTTGTCGATGGCTACTTGAAAGTTCAAATCGGTGACCACCAAGAAGTTTTAGGCCCAGGCGACAGCATTTATTATGATAGTGACACGCCACACGGCATGATTGCTGTAAACGGCAGAGATTGCATATTCTATGCTATCGTTTTAAATCCAACAGGCGAGCCTATTCCTGAACTTTCTTTAGATAAAAAAGTTATTAACTACCCAAAAAATGAAAGCGTTAAGGACAATAAAGTTCGTGAGTATCACAAGTTTATAGACGTTGAAACGGATAGTGATGGCACACCAACGTCAATTAAATTCAAAAATGCAGACAAGTTCAACTTTGCATTTGACTTAGTTGATGCGCTAGCAAATAGAGAGCCAGATAAACTTGCAATGCTACACGTTTCAAGAGATAAAATTGAGCGTAGATTCACTTTTACAGACATTAAAAAAGAATCTGCAAGATGTGCAAACTACTTTAAGTCTTTAGGTATTAAAAAGGGCGATAGAGTAATGCTCGTTCTTAAAAGGCACTATCAATTCTGGTTCGCAATGATAGGCTTAAATAAACTCGGTGCAATTGCAATTCCTGCAACAAACCAACTTCAAGAACACGATTTTGAATATAGATTTAATTCTGCAGGGGTAAGTGCAATCATTTGTACTGCCGATGGGGATACTGCTCATCAAGTTGATATTGCAAGCGAAAAATGTCCAAGCCTTGTTCATAAAATTATGGTTAACGGAACGAGAGAAGGCTGGCGTAATTTTGATGAAGAATATTCATTATTTAGCACTCACTTTAATAGAACTGAAGATTCGCCTTGTGGAGACGACCCACTTTTAATGTTCTTTACGTCAGGAACAAGTGGCTATCCAAAAATAGCAACGCATAACCATAAATATCCATTAGGACATTTCCATACGGCAAAATATTGGCACACTGTTGACACTGAAGGCTTGCACTTTACAATTTCAGATACAGGTTGGGCAAAGTCTATGTGGGGTAAACTCTATGGACAATGGCTTTCGGAAGCTGCAACTTTCGTTTACGATTTTGATAGGTTTGATGCAAGCGACATATTGCCAATGTTTGCTAAATATAAAATCACAACTTTCTGTGCGCCACCAACAATGCTTAGAATGCTTATTAAAGAAGACATTTCTAAGTACGATTTTTCATCAGTTAAGCATATGACGACGGCAGGCGAAGCCTTAAACCCAGAAGTATATTATCAGTTTGAAAAATTAACGGGCTTACAAATCAAAGAAGGTTTTGGTCAATCAGAGTCAACAATGCTTATTGGCAACCTTGTTGGAAAACCACACAAAATTGGTTCAATGGGCAAACCAGCACCAATCTACGACATAGAGCTTCACGATGAAAACGGCAATCCTGTTGCTGATGGTGAAACGGGTGAAATCGTTGTAAACCTTAAAAACGGCGTACCTTGTGGCTTATTTACCGGCTATTATAACGATAAACAAAAAACCGAAGAAGTTTGGCACGACGGCTATTATCATACAGGTGATACAGCATGGCGTGATGAAGACGGCTTCTATTGGTACGTTGGTAGGGTTGACGACGTTATCAAGTCAAGTGGCTATAGAATTGGGCCATTTGAAATTGAAAGCGTTATTATGGAACTTCCATACGTATTGGAGTGTGGTGTATCGGCTGTACCAGATGAAGTTAGGGGACAAATTGTTAAAGCAAGCATCGTTTTAACAAAAGGAACGGAAGGAACAGAAGAATTAAAGAAAGAAATTCAAAACTACGTTAAGTCTAAAACAGCGCCATATAAATATCCAAGAATAGTTGTGTTTAAGGACGAACTTCCAAAAACGGTTAGTGGAAAAATCCAAAGAAATAAACTATAAAAAACAAATAATGCCCCTAAACAAAAGGGGCATTTAGCATATAAGAATATAAACGCATAAAAGTGGCAAAAATTACTTTATGCGTTATAAAAATTTATATCTAAAAAGTCTAAATTTTATCAAAAACAAAGGGGGAAACATGCGTACAATTTTGCATAGCGATTTAAATAATTTTTATGCTTCAGTTGAAGCACTAAAGCACCCTGAGTTTAAAGATAAACCACTTGTTGTGTGTGGAAGCGTTGAAGATAGACACGGCATTGTGCTTGCTAAAAACCAACTTGCAAAGCAGTTTGATATAAAAACAGGTGACGTGCTTTGGCAAGCCAAACAAAAATGTAAAGACTTAGTTTGTGTGCTTGCCGACCATTCTTCTTATGAAATAATGTCAAAAAAGGTAAGAAAAATCTATGAAAGGTTTACAGATAATATAGAGCCTTTTGGGATAGATGAGTGCTGGCTTGACGTGACGGATAGCACTAAAATTTTTGGTTCGGGCGAGCAAATTGCGCACAAAATAAGAGAAGCTGTAAAAGAGGAGTTAGGGCTAACCGTTAGCATTGGAGTTAGTTTTAATAAAGTGTTTGCAAAACTCGGTTCTGACATGAAAAAACCAGATGCAGTGACAGTTATTGATATAAACAATTTCAAACAAAAAGTGTGGCCACTTTCTGCAAAAGACCTTTTGTTTGTAGGTAGGTCAACCTACTCTAAACTAAATTCAATCGGCGTTCATACAATAGGCGATATAGCAAGATTAGACCCAAAAATATTAAATAAACTTTTAGGAGTTTGGGGAAACACCCTCCATTGTTATGCAAACGGACTAGATAATTCGCCCGTTGAAAAAAATGCAAGCCAAGTAAAAAGCATAAGCAATAGTTTAACTTCTTATAAAGACCTAACCACATTTGAAGAAGTTAAGACGCTACTATTATTGCTCAGCGAAAGCGTTGCATCGAGATTAAGGGAAAGTGGCTTAGGAAAGGCTATGACGGTAAGGGTGTCTATTACCGACAATACTTTGCAGACGTTTAGCAAGCAAGAAAAATTATTGCACCCTACAAATAGTGCAATTGATATTGTCAATTTGGCATATAATTTGTTTGAAAAAGTTTACAAATGGCATAATCCTGTAAGGGCTGCAGGCGTTAGCATATGCGATTTTACGCATAGTGAGGAGCAAATATATTTTGATATAGACAAAGACAAGCACGAAAAACAAGAAAGGCTTGATGAAGTCGTTGATAACATAAGAAAGAAATATGGCAATTCATCAATGCAAAGGGCAAGGATACTTCAAGACAAAAAATTTGCTTCAACCGACATAAAAGGCGACCCTTTTGGCAAAAACGTTGAATAGCTTGCAAAATTTGTATAAAATTTAATAAAACGTATTGCATAAAGAATAAAAGTGTTGTAAAATATTATTTAAATAGTGAAACTCAATACAAGGAGAAAATAAATGAGAAAAAAACTATTTTCTATAGTTTTGGCTGTATTAACCATTATAACTTGCCTTATGTTTGCATCATGCAAAAAAGAAGAAACTATAAAATATACAGTTAGTTTTGATACTATGGGTGGCACCACGATATCAAGCCAACAAGTTAAGGCAAATAAAACGGTTGCAAGACCATTAGACCCAACAAAAACGGGTTATATATTTAGTTATTGGTATTTAGAAGATGAAAACGTTGCCTTTGATTTTGATTCATATAAGGTAAATAGCGATATAACGTTAAAAGCGTGTTGGATAGACTCTTATACTGTATTCTTTAAGGTCGGCAATGATATCGTTAACACTCAAAACGTAGCATTAAACAATAATGGAATAAATAAGCCAATAAACAATCCAACGCAAGAAAATAACGAGTTTGTTTATTGGAGTTTAGAAGATAAAAGCGAGCCATATGAATTTGGAACAAAAATAACAAAAAATATTACCTTAAAAGCAATATTCGTTCTTGACACTAATTTAGAAGATGGACAAATAATGTTTTATTATGATGGTTTTGCAGGTAAAAATTATGTGACAAATGCAAATCTACCTTCTATAAAAACTGCAAATGAAGGCGATAGAGTTTCACTTCCAGTAATAAGTCCACCAAGCAGTTCTAGTGATGAATTCTATGGTTGGGTAAATGCGACAACGGGCGAGAAGTATTTAATTGAAGATTATCAAGACCTTTCTAATTATGCTTTTGATTATGATGGAAAAGCCGTAGTCTTATATGCAATTGGCTATTTGTCTTCAAACATAATCGTATAAAGTTTATAAATGAATAAAAACCTAAATAAAAGGCGTTCAATAGTTTATTGAACGCCTTTGTTTATTGGTGGACTTAATTTATTTTTTAATAAAAAATAAATATAAAAAAATTATATTTTGCATAATTGTTTGAAAAAACACTTGCAATATTTTGCATTATTGTTTAAAATAAAAAAGATGGATAAAATGTTGGATTTTCGTGACAAATTTGATATAACCGTAACCTGTGCATCTGGCGTTGAAAAGGTTGTTAAAAGCGAACTAAAAAGATTGGGCTATGAAGATGCTCCGGCACTTAACGGCACGCTTACCTTTAACGGAGATATGCTTGCAGTTGCAAGGTGCAATATGTTCTTGCGTTCGGCAGACAGGGTGTATATAAAACTTGCAGAGTTTTCAGCCACAACCTTTGATGACCTTTTTGATGGTATAAAGATGGTTAGGTTTGAAGATTTTATTCCACCAACTGCTAAAATTATTGTAAATGGCAAATGCGTAAAAAGCACGTTATATGCTATTTCGGCATGTCAAAGCATTATCAAAAAAGCAATATGCGATAGGCTATCAAATGTATACAAAAGGTCGCTAACCGAAAACGGTGCTTGCTACTCTATAGAGTTTTCTATATTCAAAGACCAAGTTAGTGTATATCTTAACACTAGTGGATTAGGACTACATAAAAGGGGTTATCGTGATTTAGTGGGTATTGCACCTATAAAAGAAACCTTGGCATCGGCACTAATACTTCTCAGCGATTTTTATTATAAAAACCCATTTTTAGACCCGTTTTGTGGTTCGGGAACAATAGCAATAGAAAGTGCTAGGATAGCAATGAACGTGGCAAGTGGCATAAATAGAAGGTTTGCTTTTAACGATTGGCAAAACTTTGATGACAAGTATTTTGAGCTTGCAAAAGAAGAAGCTTTAGATAAAGAAAATAGAAATATAAGGTTAGAAATGTTTGCATCTGACATTGACCCAAAAGCAATAAAACTTGCCAAACGCCACGCCGAAAAGGCAGGGGTTTTAGATAAGATTAGATTTGAAGTGTCAGACGTTAAAAACGTGCACAATAATTTAAGTGGTGGCACGATTATCACAAATCCACCTTATGGCGAAAGGGTTTATGACAAAGATGAAGCAAGCATATGCAACAAAGAATTAGGAAATCTTTATCGCAGATTAGATAATTGGTCGGCATTTGTTATAACCAGTGCTAAAAACTTTGAAAAAGAGTTTAAGAAAAAGGCTGATAGAGACAGGAAATTATATAACTCTAACAAAGAGTGTAGATATTATTATTACTATAAAAACAAAGGGGACAACTTATGATAGACGGAAAGTTATTAGTAGAAAAATTATTAAAATATTCAAAGACGTTTTTGCATCTTGAGAAAAGAGATGAAATCTATATGAGAAATCTCTTACTAAGAGAATTTAAACTTTTAGAGCCATATGACGGCGAAATGGACTTATCATACATAGAAAAATTTGACGTTCCAGATGAGCTTGTAATGGAAGTTGAAGAATATGCTATTGAAAACGGCTTAACAACAGACTTAGAAAGAAATTTATATTCAACGTATATTTTCGGAATACTTTCTCCACTTCCATCAAAAGTTAACCAAACTTTTATGGAAATTAAAAATAAAGAGGGCATAGAAAAGGCGTGCGAATATTTTTATAACCTTTCTATAAAGAATAACTATATTCAAAAAACAGCAATTTCAAGGAATATGCTTTGGGTTTATGAAGATGGCAACAGATATTTAGAAATTACAATTAATTTAAGCAAGCCTGAAAAGGACAATAAAGAAATTGCAAAACTTTTATCTGTTAATAAAGCCCAAAAAACAAAATATCCAGCATGCTTCTTATGTAAGGAAAACGAAGGTTTCCAAGGCACACTTTCTCACCCAGCAAGAGAAAATATTAGAACTATTTCTTTAAACCTTGGTGGAAAAGACTGGTTTGTTCAATATTCGCCATATGCTTATTATAACGAGCATATGATAGCAATTTCAAACGACCACCAGCCAATGCACATTGCTGATGACACGGTTGAAAAGATTTTAGACTTTGTGGACTTTTTCCCTAACTATATGATTGGCTCAAACGCAGCTCTTCCTATAATCGGTGGTTCAATTCTTAATCACGAGCACTTCCAAGGTGGCGAGCATCTTATGCCAATGCATAAAGCCCCAATTAAAAAGGCTATGACTTGCGACAAATATCCTAACGTAAACGTTGGTATTGTTGATTGGTATAACAGTGTTATAAGACTTTCATCAAAGAATAGAAAGGAAATTTCAGATTTTGCAAAGGCTATTATTAACGCTTGGGAAAAATATACTGATGAAAGTGTTGAAGTTATCGCTTATACTGACGGCGTAAGGCACAACTCACTTGCTCCTGTTTGCAGAAAGCAAGGGGACGAGTATATCATCGATATGATACTTAGAAACAATCGCACGAGTGAAGAATATCCAGACGGTATATTCCACGCACATCCAGAATATCATAACATCAAAAAAGAAGGTATCGGCTTAATCGAAGCAATGGGCTTATTTATTCTTCCAGGAAGACTAAAGAAGCAACTTGCCATGATAGCAGATATTTTGTGCAAAAAAGAAAAATATGACTACTCTGCGCTTTGCGATAAGGAAAACTATTTATTTGCACATAAAGATATGATAAAATCTCTCGTTGAAGAAGGTTATCACGACACTTTTGAAAGTGCAGAAAAGAGGGTTGTTGATTACGTAAATAACGTTTGCAGAAACATACTCTTTAACACAGCAGTGTTCAAAAATGATGATAAAGGACAAAATGCATTTATCAAATTCTTAAATTCTTGCGAAATAAAGTAAGTTTTTTTATGAAAAGGTAAAAAATATGAAACTAAAAGTTCAAGATAACCAAGATTATGATATAATAATACTTGCAGGTCAGTCTAATGCTGTTGGCAATGGACTGGGTGAATCTGAAAATCCTTGGCAACGACGTGATGACATATATATGCTTCAAAACGACTATGACAAAGGTTATCGTCGCCCATCAGAAAACGAAGTGTATATCGATATCAAAGGCCACGAAGAGTGTTATACTGAAATCGCTAAAGAAAGGGGCGAGAACGAAACAATCGGCACTTTTTTTCTTACTTTTGCTAAACTTTATGCTGATAAATATCTTGAAAAAGGCAGAAAAGTTTTAATTGTAAACACTCCAATTGGTGGCACAGGCTTTAAGGGTGGACATTGGGGACAACAAGATTATATCTATAATCGTATGATTGAAATGGTTGACCTATCTCTCGCTATGAACAAAAACAACAGGGTTGTTTGCGTTTTGTGGCATCAAGGCGAGCACGATGCCTATGAAAATAGAGACTTAAGCTATGACCAAATAAGAGATTATTATTCTAAGAACTTTAATGAGTTGTTTAACTCTATTAGGTCAAGGTATGGCAACGATAAGCCATTTATATGTGGTGGATTTACACCATCGTTTGTTGAACTTTTTAAAATGCCATCAGAAGCAGTGCTCAGTGTGTTAAAAGAAAAGATGCAAACGGAAAAATTAACAAGGTTTGTTGAAACTTCTGACCTTATGGCAAACGACAAGATAGGAAGACGTGACCCATATCATTTTTGCAAAGTTTCACTTGAAGTTTTAGGCAAAAGATATTTTGATGCCTATGAAGATATTATTAGTAAAAAATAAAAAGGTGGTAAAATAAATGAACGTATTAGTGACAGGTGGTGCTGGTTATATCGGCTCTCACACAACGGTAGAACTCTTAAATGCAGGACACAACGTTGTTTGTATTGATAACTTTATGAACAGCAAATACGAATCAATTGTAAGGGTAGAAAAAATCACAGGCAAAAAGGTAAAGTTTTATGAAGGGGATATTCGTGATAGAAAAATCTTAGACAAAATCTTTACAGAAAATAAAATTGACTCAGTTATCAACTTTGCAGGTTTAAAAGCAGTTGGCGAATCGGTTGCAAAGCCACTCGAATATTATGAAAATAACATTGAAGGTCTTTTGGTTTTAGCATTTGCAATGCGTGACCACGGCGTTAAAAATTTGGTTTTCTCATCATCAGCAACAGTTTATGGCAAGCCAGAAAGTGTTCCTATTAGAGAAGATTTCCCACTTTCAACCTCAAACCCTTATGGAAGCACAAAGTTATTTATTGAATATATGTTAAAAGATTTATATGCATCAGATAAATCATTTAATATCGCTATTCTTAGATATTTTAACCCTGTTGGTGCACACGAATCAGGGCTTATCGGTGAAGACCCTAAAGGTATTCCAAACAACCTTTGCCCATACATCACTCAAGTTGCTGTTGGCAAGCGTGAATATCTCGGTGTGTTTGGCAATGACTACAATACACACGATGGCACGGGTGTTAGAGACTTTATCCACGTTGTTGACCTTGCAAGGGGACACGTTCTTGCAGTTAATAAACTTGCAGAAAATCCAGGATTAATTATCGTAAACTTAGGCACAGGCACAGGATATAGCGTGCTTGATATGGTTAAAGCGTTTGAAAAGGTTTGTGGAAAACCAATTCCATATAAAATTATGCCACGTCGCCCAGGCGATATTGACGAGTGTTATGCAGACCCATCAAAAGCATACGAAGTTTTAGGCTTTAAGGCAGAAAAGACACTTGACGATATGTGCCGTGATGCTATGAACTGGCAAACAAAAAACCCAAACGGATATGATGCTTAAATAATTACATATAAAAAACAATAAAAATGGCAAAAATTCAAAATTTTGCAATTTTTTATTTTAAAAAATATTGCAAAATATTGAAAAATAGAGTAAAATAAGATTGTTAAAAACTTAAATTTTGCAAAAAACAATAAAAATGGCAAAATTAAATAATTTAAATTGATAAAAATATTAGGTAGGATAGAATTATGCAATATGGATTTGTTAAAACAGCACTATGTTCTCCACAAATAAAAGTCGCTGACGTAGAGTTTAACTTAAATTCAACTATTAAGGCTATAGAAGATGCTTATAAAAAGGGTGCTGAACTCATAGTTTTTCCAGAGCTAAACTTATCGGCAAGCACCTTATTTAATCTTTTTGAAAGTGAAGTTTTGCTTGATGGCGTGATTAACTCCATTGATAAACTTTTAGAATATTCTAAGGGAATAAGTGCACTAATCATTGTTGGTGCACCAATAAAACATCAAGATAGAATTTATAACACAGCAGTTGCTATTTGCGACGGCAAGATTTTAGGGGTAGTTCCACAAAAGTTTATAGGAGAAGGATATAATTTTTCTAAATGCCCAGATAAAAATTCTCAAATAACTTTGCTTGGTCAAACTATTCCATTTGGCAGCAAAATTATTTTTAAAAGTAAAGAAAACGCAAAGTTTACAGTAAGCGCTGAACTCGGCTCTGATTTACTAAGTCCACTCAGCCCATCAACAAGCCACGCACTTAACGGGGCAAATATTATAGTAAATTTAAGTGCTTTTTGCGAAAGTGTTGGTTCAGAAGAATTAAGACTTTCATCGGTTAAGGCGCAGGCAGAAAAACTTTGCTCGGCATACGTTATGTGTAATGCTTCTTATGGTGAATCTACAACCGATTGCGTATATGGTGGGCAAAAAATTATTGCTGAAAAATCTAAAGTTCTTGCAGAGTCAAAAATCTTTGATAAAGATGTGATAATTAGCGATATAGACGTTGACTTTATTTCAAACGAAAGGGCTAAAGCATTTAGAAATATCAACCACGATGAAGATTATGTAGTAGTAGAATTTTGTGCTGAGGGCAATTCGCAAAAACTCGATAGAAAGTTCAAGGCTTTGCCGTTTGTTCCAAGCGATGATAAATCGCTTGACAATAGAGCAGAACTTATACTTAATATGCAAGCTGAGGGCTTAAAGAAAAGGTTAGAACACACTCACTCATCTACGGCTGTAATTGGGCTTTCTGGTGGCTTAGACTCAACGCTTGCAATCTTAGTTGCAGAAAGGGCAATGCGCTCTTTAAATCGTTCATTAAAGGATATTATCGCTATAACGATGCCATGTTTTGGAACAACTTCTAGAACGTATCAAAACACAATAAAGCTCGCTCAAGCACTTGGCGTGACTTTAAAAAAGATAGATATAACAAAATCTGTTCAAAGACATCTAAAAGATATTAAACACGCTGAAGATAATTATGACACAACGTTTGAAAACGCACAAGCAAGAGAACGCACGCAAGTTTTAATGGACGTTGCAAATATGAATAACGGCTTGGTTATCGGCACGGGCGACCTTTCAGAACTTGCGCTCGGTTGGGCAACATATAACGGAGACCATATGTCAATGTATGCAGTAAACTGCTCAATTCCAAAAACGCTTGTTCGCCATATCGTAAACACTTATGCAAAATCTAGCAAGGGTAAACTCAAGGCCGTGCTACTTGACATATTAGATACACCTGTAAGTCCAGAACTACTTCCAGCAGACGGCAATGACATTGCACAAAAAACTGAAGATATCGTTGGACCTTACATTTTACACGACTTTTTCTTATATAATATGTTAAGAAGGGGATATTCGCCTAAAAAACTTTTGTTTGTTGCAACCGAAACGTTTAAGGGGCAGTTTGATAAAGAAACTATATTAAAATGGCTAAAAACATTTATAAGAAGATTCTTTATGCAACAATTTAAGCGTTCTTGCCTTCCAGACGGGGTAAAGGTTGGAAGTGTTTCACTTTCACCTA
>JAZKZI010000015.1:0-7312 GCA_045612585.1 Christensenellaceae bacterium
ATTTTTATCTTTTGGGTGGGCTAAATTGCTCCACAAAAAAATGTAGTTTTACGTACTACACGCTCAACCAAACAAAAACGGATAGGTAAAAGCCTATCCGTTTTTGTTTTATTGAAAGTAGTATGAGTGGGATTTGAAACAGCGTTAAAAAATGGTAGACACCTACCATTTTAGCGGTGACCGAAGATTTTTGCAAAGCACAAGTTGGAGAGTTCCGTTAATTGCTTTGCAAAAGTCAAGAAGAAATGCCCATCCACTAGCGTGGGACGGCAACCCTTTTTTCACAAGTGGCATTTACCCTAATAGGGGAATCCATCGCAACCACTCGTAACCTAATCTGAATTTCAAGTTTGGGTTAGGTTATTTTTTATGTATAAGTATTTTTTCATGAAAATATTTTTATTATGCACAATATTTATTTGTTTTGGATGCAAAAAGTGTTATAATACAAGAAATTAAAAACATGCCTAAAAGGGATTACAGTTTTGCTGTGTTTTATATTAGGAATTTAGGAGTTATGATTTTATGGAATTTAGACCCAATCCTCTTTTATACGGAGCGCACGAGGATTTTTTAAGTAGCTTTAAGCTTGTTGTCACCATGCGAGATGGCGTTGACCACGCTATTTTGCTCAATGCTGTCAATTGTGCTATGAAGCGCTATCCTTATTTTTCTGTTTTTCCTAAGAAAAATGGGGAGAGTTTGCAATTGCAGTTCAATCAAACTCCCGTTCCTGTATTCAAGGATGGGCGTTGCGTTGTGTTAGGAACAGAAGAAAGCAACGGGCATTTATTGACGTTTGGATGTGAAGGGAGAAGGATAATTTTGCACGCAAGTCACTATATAGCTGATGGAATGGGCATCAGTCCATTACTTATGAGTGTGCTCTACCTTTACATTTCTAAAAAATACCCAGCAAACGATTTAAATTCTGAGCGAATTTTAAAGCCGAACGACCCTATTTCAGATGAGGAATATGCATATCCTTTCCCAGATTCAACAAGTATGACTGATAGCCATAAAACACAAGAAAAGATATGTGAGCAGGTCTATTCACTTGATAGTTCTGCATTTGACGATAAAGGACTTTATGCATATCATTTGCACATACCTCAAAGTGCAATGATGGCCGTGGCAAACCCATCTGACGGAAGTCCTGTTTCGTTTTTGTCGGTTATGCTGTTTCGTGCATTGTGTTCGCTTGATAGTGAACTTGCAAAACCGGTTGTTGCACACGTTCAACATCAATATCGTGCAGCATTAAAAGCACCGTTAAGCAAACACAGTTTGGTAAACTATATTCCCGTTAAGCTATCTGCGTTGATAAAAGAGCGCAGTGTAGAACTACAAAATACTATTATACGTGGACAAATCATTCTCGGCAGTGAGCCAGAGAATGACCTTTGCTCGGTTAATCGATTAGTGTCTGTTTTCAAGAATAACAAATGTTCGACTCTTGCCGAAAAACAGTTTGCGATGCGACAATATATCGACAATAGTATTCACCCAAAGACTTTTGGTATAAGCTATATGGGTAAAGTGGATTGGTGTGGAATGGAAAGATACGTAGAAGATTTGCACGCATATATTGGCGAAAAAAACACGCCGAATATGCTGTTGATTGAGGTTATGACAATAGGAGAAGTTTTTTCTATAAACTTTATGCAAAGTGGTAAAGGCACACGATATTTGGATGCTTTTATCGAACAAATAAAAAAACTTGAAATACCTATAAGGCTTGTTGGCGAGGAGCGATATACCCTAAGCAAAACAAAAATTCCACAATAAAACTTTAAAAACACATCAGAATATGTCGATTTTGCTTATCAATGTGTTTGACTAATCAAGTTAAGGATTTGACTTGTGTTAGGTCAATTATTATATTAAAGCCCTTATAATTTAAGGGCTTTTTCTTTTTGTGTATCGGGCGTAAAAAAGGTCTTGCCTTATTTCATAAACGCTGAACATCATCAAACTTAGAACAAATAAAAGTGCTAAAATATAGATTGCTTAATGTATTTAAATATAGCAAATAAAGAAACTTATTTATTATTTTAGAACAATGCTAAATATAATAATATATATAAATAATTTATTATTCGTATTGACAAACAGCCTAATAAAAACTATAATAAGTATGTATTTTAAAAAATAATAAATATATATATACAGATAATAAGGAGGGTAATTGTGAAGAAAGATTTGATTTTTTCACCGATTCTTTTAGTTATCGGAGTGTTGTTGGGTTTACTTAAAATGACAGGTATGTCAATTCATATTGCACTTTCTGCTGTGGGTGCTATAGTTTTAATTGTATATACCATTGCAACTAAAAAGGAATGGGAAATTCCTAGTCTTGAAATTATTATGAGAGCGTTTTATGGAATAGCCTTAATTTCAGGCATTGTGCTTAAAATAAAATGTATTTCAATGCTTGGTATTATTCACAAGGTTTTTGCGATATTATTTGTTGTTGTTCTCGTTGTTTTATTTGTTCAAAAATTAATAAAAAAGAAGAATTAATATGGATAAGTTAGTTAGAAAAATTGAAATTCCACTTGCAAGAAAAATTATAGAGAAAGCAGGCTTGTATATAGTTCAAAAAAAGGACTTAGATCGTTTGGCAGAAGTTGCTGCAGATGCTTATCAAGATTATCCTTTGCATAACTGGTTTACAAAGGGCAAGTATGATAAAAAAGCATCCAAACTTCTTATGCAAATTTCTCTTAAAACAATGACAAAAGATGCCATTATTTACGCTGATAGCGAAGAGTTGAACGGCTTTGCCGCTTGGCTACCCTTTGGTTTTACGGGCAACAAAGCCTTGCCATTTTTATTAAAAGGTGGGCTTAAACTTTTTTTCCATTCGGGTTTTGGCCTTATCGGCAGACTTCAAACGTATGAAAAATACGCAATGAACTTAAAAAAAGAGTTTACCGATAATTACGATTGGTATTTGTTTAATTTGTCTGTAAAAAAAGACGCGCAAGGAAAAGGCATAGCAAGTAAGTTAATGCGCCCTATGCTTAAATTTTGCGATGATGAAAAAATGGTGGCGTATTTAGAAACTAACAAGGAACAAAACGTAGGGTTATATAATCATTACGGATTTGAATTAAAAAAAGAAGAGTTAATTCCTAAAACTAACGTTATGCATTACGCTATGGTTAGACAACCAATAGATAAAAAAAATTAAAAAAACTTAAGATATAAAAAAGTGGAGTAAAATAAAATGCCAAAAAGACAAAGAAAGTTTGCTGATGACGGTTGGGCAGTATGGATAGATGGTGACGATGTTAGCACGGTTTATATTAACGATTGGCTTAATCCAAAAGGAAGAAGTTTTGTTGATATTGCCATTCGTATACGTGGAGTAAAAGAAAGCAACGCATTAAACGTTTACGTTCCGTTTTTAGTAGATAAAAAAGAAATTGAAGACGTGTCTTTGCTCTTTAATGACACTAAAATATTGCAAGCAACTTTTAGTGCATCATGCATTATTGAATATAAAAAGAACCAATGCACTTCCGAAATTGCTTATAACGGAAAAACTGTTGATGTTGTTCACGTAAGTGCACTTAGTTATGAAGTATCATCTATTGACGAGGGAACGCTTGTTAAAATCGACTTAAAAAAAGTACACCCTTATTTAGATAATGATGAAGCATATTTTATTTGGAGAATGCCACATAAGTCTTTAGATGAAATTTTTGCGCCACGAAAAGACATGAATAATGCTATGGAAAGGTTAAAGGACTTGATAACAACACCTATTGTTTCAGAAAAATACGGATATTCTATACGTATTAACGAATCAAGACTTTTGCCTGAAGAAATTACCAAAATAGGTGCATTTCATCGTCAAAAATTGAAAAAAGCAGTTATTACTCTTTCGGTTAACGAAAAATATGAACTTAACGATTCAAGTTGCTATCGCATTCGTAGGCTAGAAGAAAATTTGTATAAAGAATTTTTGCCTAAAGATTATAAAAGAGAAGAAGTTATAACTTATCAATGGAAACAAAATAAAAACGACAATCTTAAAGGCCATTTTAATTTTTATTATACTATAAATAGAAATTCAGTTAGCCGTGGAAGTATGTTTTTATATTTGATATTGCTTACCGCGGTTGGAGTTGTGGGCAATATTGTTGCTGACTTAATTGGCAAGTTTATAGGATTATAGGAGACGTTAAATGGGTTTATTAATACTTTCAACGTTTATTAACTGCGTTTTAGCAGTGGGCATTTATTTGCTTGAAAAATACACTGATGTAAAAAAATGGAAATATAGGTTAAAACAAATAATCATAGGCGTTCTTTTTGGTGGAGCGTCTGCTTTTGCATCAAGCTTTGGCGTTGAGTGGTTAGGTGCTGTTGTAAACGTGCGTGATGCCGCTCCGTTATCTGCAGGATTAATTTTTGGTGGCACTGCTGGAATAATTGCAGGGTGCATAGGTGGATTTTATCGTTTTTTTTCTGTTTATTGGGGTGCAGGCACTTATACGCAGTTAGCGTGCAGTCTTGCAACCATACTTGCAGGATTTATGGCGGCGGCAGTTAGAAAATGGATGTTCGACGATAAAAAACCTAACTGGATATATGGACTTTGCATTGCAATTGCATGCGAAGTTATTCATATGATTTTGATTTTTATTACCAATATGGACAACTCTTCATATGCGTTTGAGTTTGTTAAGGGTGCAACACTACCTATGGTCATTGGCAATTCATGTGCAGTAGGCATTTCTTTACTGATTATTTCACTTTTTAACGTAGAAAAAAACGCCAAAAAAACCGAAGGCATTGCAAACACCTTTCAGCGTTGGCTTTTGATATGTATTGCAGTTGCCTTTGTTGCTACTAGTTTGTTTACATATGTTCTGCAAAACGGAATTGTTAAGGTCGAAACGCAAAAAGTTTTTACTTCTGCAATAAATGACGTTGAAAATGACGTTAGGGGTAAATCTAACGCTCAACTACTTGCTATCGCTAATGAAGTCAAAATCGATTATGAGAAAAATCCAAACGTGTCCTTAGAGTCGCTTGCTCAAATATATAAAATAAAAGAAATAAACGTAGTAGATGAAGATGGCATAATTAGAAATTCTACAGAATTAGACGTAATTGATAATTACGACATGAAAAGCAAGCCACAGTCAAAAGAATTTGTTGACAAATTGAAAGTTCAAGATTCTTTTGTTCAAGATTACAGCCCAAGGGGTAAAGATGAAAGCGTGTGGAGAAAGTATGCAGCAATCAATCTTGAAAACGGTGGTTTTATACAAGTTGGCTATGATGCTGAGCAGTTCCACGAAAATCTTAACGAATTTGTAATTGAGGTGACTAAAAATCGTCACGTTGGCTCGGGTGGATTCGTTGCCGTGTGCGATGACAATTTTAATTTGGTTATTGATAACGAATATTTAGGCAAGCCAATTTCTACAATAGGTATTACTCCACCAACAGAAATGTTAGATAAAAAAACAGCCACAAAGATTTATACTGACTCTGTTGTCGATGGAATAAACGATGCTAGCGAAAACTACATGTATGTCTTTAAGTTTGTTGAAGGTTATTGCATAATTGCAGCAATGCCAGAAGCAGAAGCAACATTTATGCGAGATGCTTCGGTTTATACAGCCGTGTTTATGCAAATTATAGTTTTTGCAACGCTGTTTGTATTTATCTATATTTTAATTAAGCGAGTGATAATAAACAATTTAAAAAGGGTTAATAGTTCGCTTGGCCGAATTACAGGTGGAGACCTAAACGTCACGGTAGACGTGCGTGCAAACGAAGAATTTGCATCATTGTCAGACGATATAAATTCAACAGTTGCAACTTTAAAAAGATATATTGCAGAAGCTGCTGCAAGAATTGATAAAGAATTAGAGTATGCTAAGCAAATACAACTTTCTGCACTTCCAACAAACTTTCCAAGTGGGGAAGAATATAATATTTTTGCACAAATGATAGCAGCAAAAGAAGTCGGTGGCGATTTCTATGATTTTTATAAACTTAACGACAACACGGTTGCCTTTTTGGTGGCAGACGTTTCGGGCAAAGGTATCCCTGCCGCCATGTTTATGATGACTGCAAAAACCATACTTAAAGACTTAGCAGAAAGTGGCATGCCAGTTAATGAAATATTTACAAAAGCCAACCAAAAACTTTGCGAAAATAACGAGTCGGGAATGTTTGTCACTGCGTGGATGGGTATTTTAGATATTCCTAGTGGAAAGTTAAAGTTTGCTAACGCAGGGCATAACCCACCATTACTTAAAAGGGCTGACGGAGAGTTTGAATATTTAAAAACTCGTGCAGGTTTGGTGCTTGCAGGTATGGAAGGCGTTCGCTATCGAGAAGGTGAAATTACGCTTTGTCATGGAGATAGGTTGTTTTTATATACAGACGGCGTTCCAGAAGCAACTAATGTAGACAATCAACTTTATGGCGAAGAAAGACTTCTTTCGTTTATGAATAATAATCTTGATTTAGATGCCAAAGAACTTTTACCAAACCTTAAAACGAATATTGATGGGTTCGCCCAAAAAGCACCACAATTTGATGATATTACCATGCTCATGTTTGATTATAAAGTTAATAAAGGAGCTCTTTTTATGGAAAGCAAGATTTTCCCTGCAAAAACTGAAGCATTAACAGACGTAATTGCATATGTTGAGCAAATATTGGAAAAAAACGATTGCTCAATGAAGTTGCAAACGGCAATTTGTGTTGCCATAGAAGAAGTTTTTGTAAACATTGCGCATTATGCTTATGGGGAAAGTGAAGGCGACGTTAGACTTGATGTTAGTTTTGACAATACAACGCGAAACATTACTTTTACCATGGCTGATAAAGGCGTTGCGTTTAACCCACTTAAAAAACCTGAGCCAGATATAACTTTATCTGCAGAAGAACGTGAAATTGGTGGACTTGGAATTTTTATAACTAAAAAAACAATGGATTTAGTGACTTATTCCTATGAAAATGGCGAAAATATTTTGACGATGACCAAGAAAATATAAAAGGAGAATAAAATGACTCTTGAAATAAAAAGAAAATTAGATGAAATTAGCTTACAAATAACAGGCAGATTAGATACTACAACGGCACCTACGCTTGATAAAGTAATCAACGAAAATATTGGTGAAATTAAAAGCCTTATACTTGATTTTAAGTGTCTTAATTATATTTCTAGTGCAGGGCTCAGAGTGTTGCTTAGCACGCAAAAGAAAATGCAAAAAATAGGCACTATGAAAGTGATAAACGTTTGCGAAGAAGTTATGGGAGTTTTTGAAATGACGGG
>JAZKZI010000016.1:0-15967 GCA_045612585.1 Christensenellaceae bacterium
AGCACTTAATCCAAGCGAATTTGCAGACAAGGCGCAATTCTATAACTACGTTGATATATCAGAAAAGAATGCAGAAACGCCAATGCTCATGAAGGTTAGTGGACCTATTAAACTAAGAAGAGCATTAGAACTTATTGAAATATTAATGCAACAAGTTGGTGCATTGGCAATAACAGACTATGCTGAGCAAGACTATCGCATGCCATATGAAACAACTGATTCACTAGTAAGAAAAGGCTTAATCATAGACCTATGGAATCAAACGCCGATGGAAGAACCTGTTATTGAGCCAAAGGTAGAAGAAGTTTCCGTTAGTCAACAAGACAACAAATTAGAAATTAAAGCAAGATATATCCGTACGTATATGGCACGCCTAATTCAAGCCGAAGATAGCGTTAAGGATATATACAATGCATTAAAGAATAAGCTTCTTTCATATAAAAAAGTTAAAGCTCGTTTGTCTAAGAAGAGAGAAACTTTCTATATCGGAAGAAAAACGCTTGTTAAATTAGACGTTAAGGGCAAGAAAGTAGACTTATACTTAGCACTTAATCCAAGCGAATTTGCTGACAAGGCACAATTCTATAACTACGTTGATATATCAGAAAAGAATGCAGAAACGCCAATGCTAATGAAAGTTAGTGGTCCTATTAAACAAAGAAGAGCATTAGAACTTATTGAAATATTAATGCAACAAGTGGGTGCATTGGCAATAACAGACTATACTGAGCAAGATTATCGCATGCCATATGAAACAACTGATGCACTAGTAAGGAAAGGCTTAATCATAGACTTGTGGAATCAAACTCCGATGGAAGAACCAGTTGTTGAGCCAAAGGAAGAAGAAGTAGCCGTTAGTCAACAAGACAACAAACTAGAAATTAAAGCAAGATATATCCGTACGTATATGGCACGTTTAATTCAAGCTGAAGATAGCGTTAAGGATATGTATAATGCATTAAAGAACAAATTACTTTCATATAAAAAAGTTAAATCTCGTTTGTCTAAAAAGAGAGAAACTTTCTATATGGGAAGAAAAACGCTTGTTAAATTAGACGTTAAGGGCAAGAAAGTAGACTTATACTTAGCACTTAATCCAAGCGAATTTGCAGACAAGGCGCAATTCTATAACTACGTTGATATATCAGAAAAGAATGCAGAAACACCAATGCTCATGAAGGTTAGTGGACCTATTAAACTAAGAAGAGCATTAGAACTTATTGATATATTAATGCAACAAGTTGGGGCATTGGCAATAACAGACTATACTGAGCAAGATTATCGCATGCCATATGAAAGTATAGAAAGCTTAATTGAGCGTGGGCTTATTAAAGAGCTTGGCGAAAGCGAAGAAGAAACGGAAAGTATAATAGAAGAAAAACTATCTGAAAATCAACACGTTATTGATGAGCAAGAAAAAGAAGTGCTTGACACTATTTTAGGTAAAGAAGAAGTTATTATCCGTGAAAACGAGTCGTTTTATTGTGGCGAAAAATGTGTGTTTAAGCCATACTTTGAAGGATATAAACACTCAGATGCAATAATTATTGCTATAACAAAAGAAAAGTTTGATAGCCTAAATGAAAGGAAAAAAGCAAAGATATTTAAGCGAGCATTAAAAAAGTTTAATAAAAGAATTAAGAAAAAATGAGTAAAAAAGCCAAAAAAATTATAGACTTAACGTTAAAAATTGTTTGGTGGGTAGTGCTAATTTTACTTATTGCTTTAGTTGTTTGCATTGTAAGTGCAAAAGTTAAAGGCAAAGTGCCAAAGATTTTTGGCTATTCGGTAGTGCTTATAACATCACAAAGCATGGGGGATGCAATCCCTGTTGGCACTTATATTTTGATTGAAGAAATTTCACCAAAAGATATAAAAGAAAACGACATAATATGCTTTTATTCGGAAGATGCTTCAATTTACGGGCATCCAAACACGCATAGGGTAGTTAGTGTTATTGAAAATGACGGCAAGTATGAATACGTCACAAAAGGTGATGCAAACGCAATGCAAGATGCCGTCACTGCAAAAGGGGAAAAACTCATTGGCAGATACGTTAGAAATTTAGAAACGTTAACGTGGGTATCAAATGCAGTGCAAACGCAAGGCATGATGGTTGTGTTTGTAGGTATGTTCGTGTTATCTGCAGGCATTATTGTGGTTATAGTTGTATTAAAAACAAAAAATGATAGTGAACAATAAATAAAAGGAGGGAATAAAAGTGATGAAAGACGATTCAAAAAAGAGTATATTGCCAAGAATATTGATTTGGCTGTTCATAATAATACTTATAATGTATTTTGTTAGTGTAATCACGGGTTATTCGCCATTTTATGATAGTTCAGCAGAAAAAAATGCGCTTGTGGCGATAAATAAAGATAACGTTAATATAGAAGCGCTTATTGAAGAACGCTATCAAGACTTAAAAGAAATTGATGAAAAGTTGACGGATACAAGTTCACACAATGCCATTGTAGACGTGTTAAAAAACTATATTGGCTCAGAACAGTTTGGAGATTTAAGGTTTTTTTCAGGTGGAAAAATATATGACTCAAACGGGCTAGAAGTCACGAGTGAATATGAACAAATAAAAGCCTTTAACGGATTAAATCGCAGGGCGTTTTCAGGTGAATACATTGATACGTTGATAAATAAATCGTGTGTGGCGTTCTACATACCAATAATCGGATCGGAAAACATAACAGGCTTAGCATCAATAATAGAAGCAAGAAATTTTATTAATTTAGAAAACGCACTTAACGAAAATTCAAAGGCGATAGCAATTATAACAGAAACCGGCTTTAATTTATGCGATAAAGTTAAAGACGGCTCTAATTTAATAATAGGAAATAACTATTACGACTTTATAGAAAACTTAACGCAAACCCAAGAAATTAGCCAAAACATAACCGAGTTAATGTCAAGTGGTAAATCTGGTGTGGCTCACATAAAAATTAATGGCGAAAAGCATATTGTTGCAGTTAAGCCTATAGCGTCAGCAGATAATAAATTATATATTGTGTCGCTTAGTGGTAGTGAAAAATTGATGATGGTAGAAATGAGTTATTTGCGCCAAATCATATCACTAATTATCATTGCTATTTTATCATTACTTGCTAGTTTGGTGTATGCGTGGTTATATCACAAGCACAGCAAGAAAAAGATAAGAAATGCAAACTTTACCTATCAAAATTTAGAGTGCCCAAACATAGAACAATTAAAGTTAGATATAGCAAACGGAATGGCTACAGCACCGATATTCCTTAAAAAGTTTTCAGTAATTGCACTAAAAATAAGAAGATTTGCAACAATAAGCAAAGTTTTTGAAGAAAAAGACGTTGATGAACTTTTAAGGCATTCTGCAAAAATTCTTGCAGGGATATGTGCTTATGATGAAAGTTATGCATACTTAGGGAACGGCACGTTTGGTTTGTTCTTAAAATATGCAGATGATAGGTCGTTTAGCAAGAGAATAAGCATGATAAAAGGCATATCTGCCAAAAATCCTTTTGCATTGTCAAAAGGCATAACTCTTAGATATAGAGTTGGCGTATGTCATGCGTTTGGTGGAACTAGAACTAACGCATCTGAAATGATTGAAAATGCACTTACGGCAAGCAAGATTGCAAATGAAAGAACAAATTCACCATTTGTTGTATATGACATAGAAATCAATAAAGAGGTTGCTAAAAACGAAAAGATAGAAAGCATCATGGAAGACGGCTTAAGAAACGGCGACTTTAAGTTGTTTTTGCAACCAAAGTATAATATAAAAGCAGATAGGATAGACAGTGCAGAAGCACTTGTTAGATGGTTTGATAGAGAGCGTGCAGACTATATATTCCCAGCTGAATTCATAGGTCTGTTTGAAACAAACGGGTTTATCGTTAAGTTAGACCATTACATTTATCTAGAAGTGTTGAAATACTTTAAAAATGCAGTTGAACGTGGCGAAAAGGTTGTTCCTGTGTCAGTGAACGTTTCTCGTGTGACCATATCATCTCCAGACTTTTTAGACTTTTATATAGATAATAAAAGAAAGTATGGAATAGGCGATGGCTTTATAATGCTTGAACTTACTGAAAGTTTTGCACTTGATGATAATAACAGCATAAAAGATATTGTAGAAAAACTTCACAAAAACGGCATTAAATGTTCATTAGATGACTTTGGCTCAGGCTTTTCATCTTTCAACGTGTTAAAGAGCATACCTTTTGATGAATTGAAGTTAGATAAGTGCTTTATTGAACAAACAGATAACCCTGAAAAAGACGAAATCGTTTTGAAGATGGTTATAGAAATGGCAAAATCATTGGGAATTACCATTGTTCAAGAAGGCGTTGAAACCAAAGAAATGCTTGATATAGTGACCAAATACGGTTGCGACGTGGCACAAGGTTATTATTATGCAAAAGCAATTTCACTAGAAGAATTTAAGGTATTTATAAAAACAAACACATCAATAGAATATAAATCAAGAGTAAAATAATAAAAGGAAAAAATGAAAGGAAAAATCGAACGGATAACAGGTCGTTGCAACTTAATATTTACCATTATTGCAACAATAATGTCTTTAGCTATGCTAATAACGTCATCCGTTGCGTGGTTTGCAATAAAAGACAAGTCTAAATTTACTTTTAAGGCAGGTTTAGGAGAGGTAATTTTATATTCAGCGAATTACGTTAATGTTGCAGAAGATAACTGGGAATACGTTTGGGATGAGGGTGTTAATTTAGAAAAAAATAACGTTGTTTTCGGCAAAGAATATGCTTCACCTGATTACGTGACGCAGCTTGGCACTATCGATAACCTTTCTTTTAGAAAAGAAATAAACAATCTTTGGTATTGTTTAAAAGTAAAAAAAGATTCTGGCTTAAGATTTTCGTCGTTAAGATTATGTTTTGCTGATGAAAATCCATATAAGCTATTTTATGATTTAAATAATACGCATGCTCAACTAAACGACGACGTTGTCGATGCAAAATTGAACGAGTCGTTAAAAACATTAATTTCTATAGACAGTTTAATCGTGTCTGTTGTTGCTCCAGAAAATTTCTTTTTAACTGAAACAATTCCTGGTGCAAATGAAAATTGTGCTGATGCAAAAGAGGTTTCTAAATATTCTTCTGATAATGCTCAAGCTTTTGAAGGAACGGCAGAAGGCTTAGATTTGACTAGTCAAGATTATTATTACATATATTTTAGAGCATATCCTAATCTTGACGCTTATGCTGATTTAGTAGATTATATATCTGTATACATGCCTTGTGTAATGCAATTCAATTTAGTTATTACCTTAGTTGTAGACGACATTGCAACTAATTAAGTTTTAGGTGAACGATGAGAAGTAAAACTTACAAACTATTAATTTTAATATTAGCATTTGTGTGTTTTTTAAGCGTAGCTGCCGCAACGAGCTTTGCTTATTTTTCTAGTGACTTAAAAATTAACGGATACGCAAATGTAAAGATTGAATTGCTTTTTGAAAGATACGATGAAGCGGCTTTAAATAACTATATTGCAGAAAACAACATGCAAGATACACTTACTTCTGCAGATGGTGTTTGGGGACACAAGGGCAACCCATATCTTATCTCTGAAACAAGGCATTTATACAATCTTTCAGTACTTCAAAACTTGGGCTATTTTTATAGCAATTTTATAAGCAATAACTATGAAGGTGAAACTTTGGTGGGCAACACAGACTATTCTGATGGATATGATGTTCCTTATTTTGTTATTGCTAATCCAGATGGTACACCAGCAGTTATTGATGCCACTGCAAGTATATTAAACCCAATTGGAACTGATGAGTATCCTTTTATAGGTTCTATTACTGGGGTTAGTGACAAAAATAATCCTGTAAGCTTTGTTGCAGATGGTGAAGAAAAAACAACCACAACGTCTGCCGTTCATAACGTGACCGTCAAGACAAATAAAAGTTCAATAGACCACGGTCTTTTTGGCATAATTTCATTTTTAGGAGACGAATCTAAAAAGGAGCTTGATGAAAGCACGGGACTAGAAGTTTTCGATGGCTTTGTTTCTACTATAAGCAACGTTTTGTTCTCAGACATTCAAGTTGTAGTTGGAACCACTACAACTTTTTGGGAACAAATTGCAGGCTGGACAAATCACCTTTTTTATGGAAAAACGTTCAACATTGCAGATACATCTAAAGACCCGTGTGAAACAAACCACCTTGGTATTATTGCAGGGCATGTAGAATATGCAAAAATGTCTGCATTATCTGTTTATTATAGTAGCAACGAAAAAATTGCAATGGATTTACAAGATGCTGGACAAAAAGAAAATGGTGATCCTTTGAATTACGCTACGTCAACAGGTTTTATTGGATTTATGTATAACCTAAATCCTGTGGTGAATCAAGATGGGTCAATTACTGCTGGTTCAGGACTTGATAGCGCTGATATTTCTTATGGGTATGAAGGTGGTGGTGGCTTGGCTTCAGGTATTTTGCCAGGTTATATTAGGGCTGAAGAAATGTATGATACCTATGGCTATTATGCTATTCAAGGCGATGATGGTCAAATAAATTATCAAAAGCAAACAGGCGATTTGTATTTAATTAAAGCATACGACAAAACGGGCATTCCTCTTGCAAACGCCTCTGGAGAAAACTACTATTATACTGACGGCGTGTTTACTTTTGCCCTTTCAGGTGGACAAAGTTTAACTGACGTTAATACTTTAGATACTATTGAAGATATTTGGAAGCCAGATGTTAATACAGGTGAAGTTAAAGTAGATGATATTAGTATTACTAAAGATGGTTGGAAAATTGAACGTGGGCAGGAAGGAAGATATTACTTTCAATCCATGGAATTGATAACCGACGTAAATGAGTTGAAAAAAGGTGGCACGTTTTATATTGGAACAAGACAAGATGAAACGTCTGAAGGCAGTACGCTTTACGTTATGAATCTTCTTTCTAAAGGAAGTAGTGTTCCTGCAGAAAGTAGAACCGTTCACCCTATGAATGATAACGGAAAGTTTGGCTTAATGTACGAAAGTGAATCTGCGTGCATAGAAGATATGAAGTATGCAGTAACTTTTAATAACGTTTCAGAAGACGTTTTCAATATTACGTTAGCAAAACCTAATTCTGAGGGACAATATAATTCTTTGGGCGTCGGCGTAACGGGTGAAGTTTTAAACACCAAGGCAGTAAGTATATATAGTGGTGATAAAGATAAAGACACTTCTTTTACTGGCAAGATACAAATCATTATTCCAATTAGCGTAACATACAAAGTTAGTTATAACATTGTAGCAAAATATGATGGCTCAGCTTGGACGTTAACCTCGAACAATACAGATGGTTCACAAACTAATATAAGCTTTAATTTAAATGGTCAAAATAGCAACTTCGTTACAGACCAATATAGTAGTGGCGGCAACACTGGTAGTAGTGAACCAATACATATTTATAGATTAGGTGATTTAGAAGAAAGAAGGGTTGCACCATATACGTACGTGCCACAAGGCGAAACTATAAATCTTCCTGCAAATCAGCACGTTTTTTGGCCGGAAGTTGAAACAAGTGGAGATGAAAAAACAACTGCAACGACTTATGAAATAAAGGCGCTTAGCGATATAGATTGGACAGATAATAACGGGAAAAAAATTTGGGAAATAGTGGAAGGAAACAAGCCGGTTATAAACAAAATGTTCAATATAAAGAAAACTGTAAACTGGGATCTTGCAATTAGTTTAGGCAACTGGAATTTTAGTTTTGGTGATGATAATAAAGGTGGTGCAATTCTTGCTCCCGTAGGGTCGGGTTCTTATCAAAAAGAAATATACGTGCCAACAGGAAGTGCTGCTTTTTATATAAACAAAGTTCCTGCTGGTGGCGCGAAAATCAGGGTTGTTGTAAAAGTACCACAATCCGCTACTGTTGGTGGCTTAAACTTTGACGGAGGAACTAATGTTGAAGACCATTATTTAGGCATTTGGAAGGGTAAGGAAAAAAATCAAAGTTCTTGGTTAAACTATTCGTCTTTTGACATTGACGATGCTTATAAAAAGGTGGAATTGCCTAGGTCTCAAAAATTAATTAGTGGTGATACTGCTAATGCAAGCACGTATAATGGTGTTTCTTCCGACACTCAAGAAATAGTAGTTTTTTACAATAATAATGGTGTACGTGAACAATATACCACTATGCTACAAGGTGGGCATTATCTCTTAGCCTATGAGTTTTTGGTAGAAGATACAGGCACGTATATACTTGCTGCAACTGACGTTAGAATGCAACTTGCATATTGTAGTGTAGATGGCGTTGCTTCTTCTGGACGTGACGGCACGGGTGGTTCGCTTTTGGGTAATATTGACTTTGTTTACGATAATGATGCAAATAAAGTGCTTTTAGTCACAGATGGTGGAACTGGAGAAAATGGAGAGGAAGATCCTTCACAATATTATTATGAATCTTTTGTTCTAGTGCATTTTTCGAACATAGATGATAATGGCAATTTACATAGCATTAACAGTGAAAAACTGTCCATTTATCGATGGGCAGGAGGAACAGGTGAAGTAAAGACAAACATAGACATAAACGTTGTGTCGGGTTATTGCTCAGAGGAATGCAAACACGTTTTATGTTCGCCGATAAAATCAATTACTGATATAATAACTATAAATCAAACAAGAAAAGAATAAATCAAAGGAGAAAATATGCAAGATAAAGCCGTGTTTCGTGCAGTATTAAAAACTATAATTGCTTTCATAGTGTTGCTAATAGCGATTTTCGGATATCTCGCATCTTCTTTTGGTTGGTTTGCAAAAAACACAGATGTTGGTGCTGAAGGTATTACAGTAGCAGTAGATGGAATAAGTGTGGAAATTGTTCAAGTTAGTAGTGTCGGTGGTATTGTTGATGACACTTTGGCAGTTGATTTTGAAAATTTAACACCTGGTGCAAAGGTTTCTGTTGATATAACTATTAACTGCAATAAAACATTGCCATCGCTTAAGCTTTTTATTTCTGCACCTGCAGGTTGTGAAATACCTATTAGAAGTGAAGGAAAGAATTATTATTTTGGTTCAGAAATATTAATTTCTTCTGTGTATTATAATAATTCACCATTAACTATTGATGCTGTTGGAAAGTCACTTTTATCAACATATCCTGGCGCTGTTTGGGGAACTACAGAAAATATTGTTCCACAAGATATTGAATTGTATACTTTTTCTCCAATGGAAATAGGTGCTCATGTTTTTACCATAGAATTTACTTTTTACAATGCTTCTTATAATCAAAACGTACTTAAGAATTTTGGCGTTAACGAAAGTGGTTTGTGTTATCGTGAGTTTAAATTTGTGGAAAATTAACGCAGGCTTTTTAATTGAATAAATAATTGTGCTTTAACAAAACTTGTGTTATAATGATATACGTAAAAACAAAATTTAAGGAGATACAACTAATGAAAAAGTTTTTTGGTGAATTTAAAAAATTCATAACTCGTGGCAACGTTCTTGACATGGCTGTCGGCGTTATCGTTGGTGGTGCGTTCACTGCTATCGTTAACGGTGTTTCAAACTTTATTTTAAAACCTATTATCAACTGGATTCTTATGCTTATACTTGGTGGTGAAGGTTTAAGTGGAGCTATCACTTTCCTTTCTGAAGCAAAAACACCAGAAGGTGCTGTTGACCTTGCAAACTCTATCTATATCGACTGGGGCGCATTTATTTCTGCAGTAATAAACTTCTTCCTTATCGCTTTGGTTCTTTTCACTATCGTTAAAATCATGAACGAAATTAAAGAAAACAACGCAGAATTAAAAGAAAAACTTAACAAGAAAAAGATGTCAAAAGAGCTTAAAAAAGAATTAAAAGCAAATGGCATTAAGCGTTCTGATAAAAAAGCTGTTGAAGCATATTTAGCTAAAAAGCAAGCTGAAGCCGATGCTAAGGCAGAACAAGAAAGGCTTGAAGCCGAAGAAAAGGCAAGACAAGAAAGACTTGCTAACCCAACAACCGAAGATTTACTTAAAAAACTTATTGAAATAATGGAAAATAAGTAATCGTTGTTGATTAAAAACAAAAAAAATAAAAACTAAAAAACAGCCAAACACTTGGCTGTTTTTATTTTATTAGTTTTAGATATTATTTTATTCCAAAAAGCTTTGATGCATTGTCATAGAAAATGGCATCTTTTTCATTTTCTTTAATCAAAAAGTCAAACTCAACAGCACCTACGTATGCGGCAGGATTGCACACAGGGTAGTCAGAGCCGAATAAAATTCGGTCATAGCCACACTCGTCGATTAAATGCCTTAACACGCCGTGCCTATAAATGCCATCGCCCGAAAGGTCAACCATATAATTAGAATATTTTTTAAGCCTATCTATATGCGACTGCAAAACCTTGCTCGTTCCAACGTGTGCGCCAACAAAGGTTAAAGTTGGGTGGCTTTCAACCATTAAATCAATATCTTTTGCACTTTCTTCATCATAAGTGCTTGGGCCGTGAAAAGACACTATCATTTTTTGTTCTTCGGCTACCGATAAAATCTCACCAAGTTCTTTAGAAGAATACCCCTTCCAGCCGTGAATGTATGGCACAAGCTCGCCTATTAAAACAACCCCTTCCTTTTTCATTCTTTTGATTTCAGCAATAGATTCTGAAACGAATGCAGGGTGTATATGAATCCCCGGTATATAAAAGCCTTTATAAAAATCTCTTAAACGAAGTGCTTCATCGTTAAGAGCTTTTATATGCTCCATATCAGGCACGGGCGTTCTTCCATTTACCACCGAGCCCATAATGTGCGAAATACCGAGCGCGCGTAAGTCCTTTTCAGTATTTTCTTTTGACATATTGCAATAAGCAGTGTTTGTGCAAATATTGCAAGTGTTTTCTGAAAAAGGATGTGTGTGGAAATCAATAATTTTTCTCATAAATTATCTCCAAACTTTTTATATTTTTAAGTTCAGTGGTATTGTAGCACAATATATCCCCCTTGTCAAGAAATGGTTAGGCAAGTAAACACATTCCAACTAGTAGAAACGACAAATTTACCCGTATTTAGTTAAATATGAAAATACAAAGCTTAATTCGCAGTATTTTTCTTGACTTAAACAAAAAAACATGATAAAATCAATAAAAAACGAAAAAGGGTGAATAATATGGAAAATAATGCATCTACAAAAGCACCAATTCAACAAGTGCCAACTCAACAAAAGCCAGTTAAAAAACCAAACGTGTTTCTTACTGTTTTAAAAGCAATTGGAAAGGGTATTTGGTTTGTAATTAAATGGACATTTAAAATACTTGGTATAATCTTTTGCGTTAAACTACTTAAAAAACAATTTAACGATAAGAAAGCGCAATACGACAAGCGTAGACCACCAAAAAATTATTAATTTAAGAACCTATAAACAAGCAAAATACTGCAAAGACCTTTCTTAGCAGTATTTTTTTATTGTTTAAATATAAAAAAGCGATTTTTAAATTCAAACTTTTAATGGATAAAAACTGCCTTTTGATTTGTAAAAAATTCTAAAATTTGATATAATCAAGTTATGAAAGAGTTTTCGTTTAATGTGACTGAAAAATTTAACGATTATAAGGTGATAGATTTTCTTAAAAGTCAAGGCGTTTCAAGAGAGATTATCTTAAAAGTTAAGTTCGGTGGAATAAAACTAAATAAAACCATTATTTCTAACGCAAACCAAAAGGTTAAAAGTGGGGATAGCGTAGGCATTATCTTGCCACCTGACAAGATTAACCAATACGTCACCCCCATAAAAGAAAAACTTTGTGTTCTTTATGAAGATGAATACTTGCTTGCCGTTAAAAAAGAAAAGGGGGTTTTAACCCACTCGTCAAAGCACAACAACGTTAAATCACTCGAGCAAATCGTTTTGGGATATTTGGGGGAAAATATATGCTTTAGACCCATCAACAGGCTTGATAGAGACACTAGTGGCATAGTGCTTGTCGCAAAGGATATGTTTACTGCAAGTTTACTATCTAACGAGATGAAAGAAGGCTTATTCAAAAAAACATATTCAGCACTTGTCGTAGGAAGGCCAAGTGAAAATCATTTCTTTATAGAAAAGCCTATAAAACGCCAAGATGACGTCAGTATGAAAAGGGTGTGCGATGAAAGTGGTGATTATGCTAAAACCGAGTGCATATTTGTCAGCGAGAAAGACGGCCTATCCACCCTTGATATTACTTTGCACACAGGTAGAACCCATCAAATAAGGGTGCATCTTGCAAGTGTAGGCTTGCCACTTTATGCCGATAGTTTGTATGGCGAAAAAGTAGATGGCAGAACTTATGAGTTGTGTGCAAAAACTTTAGAGTTTGCCCACCCATTTACCAAAGAAAGAATAAAACTAACTATATAAAAAATAAAAGTGATAGGCTTTGCTATCACTTTTTTTGTGCTTTATTTTATAAAACTTAATTATATAAAACTTACTAAATTTTCAATTTCGTTAAGTAAACAAAAAATATTATCATCACTCGTTTCAATTTCAGAAGAATAGAACCTGCAAACTTCAATAAGTGTGTCAAGCGTTTTTTCATTTTGACAGCTAAACATATGATTTATCATATTGAAAGATAAAACTATAAAGCCGAGTCTAACCCTTAAATCTAATAGGTCAATCGCACGAGATAAGTGCCTATAGCATAGATATGACAACAGTTGTTCATACTCTCTACAAAAGCCATTCTCTATAGGTGCAAAAGTTTCTGCCGGCGCAATCATGCCGAAAGAAAAGTCATTAATTTCAAGTTTGTCTAATTTTGTATAAATATTTAGCCAGTCTTTAAGCGAATTTTTGCTCAAGTTAATGTTAGCTAGGTTAGATAAAAGAGAAAGCCTTTCAACAATATCAAGTTTTCTATTTTGCGATATAGATAGTGCTTTTCTTCTAAAAGCCATAATCTTTTTTTCTAATGGCGAAAGGGCAGTGCTTTTAGGGTCGTCTTTCACTAAAACTTCTTTCATTTTAAGCTTGAAAGAAAGAATAATTTTACAAGCCTCTTCACAATATAACCCCAATCCCGTTTCCATTCTGTCAGAAAAAAAGTTTTTAAAGCGTGGGTGGGTTTTGCAAGTTTTGCATAAGTCTTTTTCGCCGTAGTTTTTTATAATATGGCATAGGTTATCCCCATCTAAAAAGGGGCAACGCTTATTGTGGCTAAACTTTGAGTCAAGATTAAAAGACTTTTTGTTAAAACAATCTTTGTCAAAGCGAGCATCGGTTTTTGATAATTGCTCGTAAAGGTTTAAACTCTTTTTATCAATATCAATTTGCCAACCAATGCAACAGTTGTGCTTGCACTTTGAACCAATGCACTTAAATTTTTTGCTATAATTAAACTCAAACTTTTTCATCTCTTTCTCTTAAAGCGTTTATTTGCACTTTTATTTTAATAAAAATTCCATAAAAAAACAAGTAAAAAATATAAATTGTTTATATATAACTCAAAAACACCACTTTCAGGTGCTGAAAGATTTAAATTTAGTTGTAAATATACTTCTTTTGTGCTAAAATAAGTTTTAACTATAAAAAAATAAAACATTTATGGTGATATTATGGAAATTAGCGAACAACAAAGAGAGCGTTATGGAAAAATGGCAAGTATCGTGGGGATACTTGCAAATATCGTTTTGGCTCTTTCAAAAATAATAGTAGGCGCAGTGTTTGGCGTTCTTTCAATTTTAGCAGACGGGCTTAATAATCTGTCCGATTGTGGCAGTAGCGTTATGTCATTTGTTTCATTTAAGCTTGCGAATAAGCCTGCCGATAAAGAGCACCCTTTTGGGCACCAAAGAATAGAATACGTATTTTCTATGGCTGTTGCGTTTTTGATTTTAATGATTGCTTTTGAACTCTTAAAAGAGTCTATTACAAAAATCATCAGCCCATCGGATATCAGTTTTTCATTTTTAATAGTGGGTGTGCTTGTGTTTTCTATACTTGCTAAATTCGGCTTGTATTTTTATAACAGTAGGGTTGCTAATAAAATTAACTCGCAAATACTAAAAGCAACGGCAATAGATTGCCTTTCAGACTGCATTTCAACGGCAACCGTTTTAGTTGCACTCGGCGTGGGAAAGCTTACAGGATTTAATCTCGATGGCTATGCAGGTCTTTTTGTTGCAGGGTTTGTTGCTTATGCCGGCATTGGAATTTTTAGAGAAACAATGTCGCACTTAGTGGGCAAAGCACCAGACAAAGAAATGGTCGATAGCATAAAGACAAGAATTTTATCATATAAAGAAGTTTTTGGCATTCATGACTTAAGTGTTTATTGCTATGGTCCAAACAAATACTTTGCGAGTGTGCATATAGAGTTAGATGCGTCTATTGACGTTTTAGAATCGCATGAAATTGTTGATAGAATTGAGCAAGACTTTTTTGAAAATACAGACATCGTGTTAACCGGTCACCTTGACCCAATCGTCGTTAATGATGAAAAGGTGAACCAACTTAGAATAAAGGTGGCAAACCTTGTCACTGACATAGATTGCAATTTTTCTATTCACGATTTTAGAATGGTAGAAGGCCCAAACAACACAAACCTTATCTTTGACGTGGCAGTGCCTTATGAGTGCACGCTTTGTGACAGCGAGATTAAAGACCTTCTTGATGCAAAGATAAAAACTCTTAATGGGAATTATAAACTCGTTGTAAAAATAGAAAAACAAACATTATAGATAAATAATATAAAAATATTAAGCACGTAAAAAGAAATATCCATCGAAGAGCCGATGGATATTTTTATTACAAAAATTTTTTATAGCATTATATATCGCATTATATTATATATCGTATTATATAATGTATTATAACTTGCTTTCATCATAAATGGCTCTAATGCCACCGATAAATTTAGGGCGAACTCTTGCACAAGTTAGATGAGCCGAGCCGATTTCTTTTATAGATAGTCTAACGGGAACGGCAACTTGTTTTAAGTGCATGCCTATAAAAGTGTCGCCAATGTCCATGCCGGCATCTGCCTTAATATGTTCAACAACGATAGGGCAGTTAAACTTATGATATGCAGTTGTCGCAAGCGAGCCACCAGCCTTCTTTTGTGGAATAACGTTAACTTCTTCATAAAACTTAAGGGCATCTTTTTCAACAACGATTGCTCTATTTAAGTGTTCGCAACATTGAACGGCAAGATAAACGCCTTTTTCACTTGTAGCTAGGTAAATACCATCAAAAATTTCTTCGGCAGTATTTTCGTTTGAATTTGTGCCTATTTTACTACCAAGCACTTCGCTTGTTGAACAGCCAACCACTAAAATGTCGCCTTTACGTAATTTTGCAGTTGAAATTAGCTGACAAGTGGCTTCATAGCATTGTTTTTTAATATTCATAATTATCACCTAAGGGTATAATATCATAAAAAGTATTAAAAATCAATGTTTTTTGGGTTTTTATGCCCATAATTTAACGTTTTTTAGGCCTTAAAAAAATATTGCAAAAAAAATATAAAAAATGTAAAAAAAGTTTGGTCAAACGCTTGACTTAGATTTTTATAAGTGGTAATATATTTAGGCTATCGCTTTGGATAGCAACAATTTTGTGGCGTAATTTTGCCACCTTTGACCGACGTCAAAGAACCGTAGATTGACAACTGCATAGAAGATTTAAGAGAGATAAGTTTGTAATCAAACAAATCAAATCGAGAAGACTTAATTTTTAATTAGTACATTAAGGCAAAAAAGCAAAAATTAAAAAGACTAAATATTAAACGAAAGGTTAATACGAAAAACGTAGGAAATCAATCACTAAGAAAGTAGTCGAGTATAGTCAAGGAAAGAATGTAAGCAAATTCGACGGATTGCAAAAATGCAACCAAAAAAGATCAAGCTACAAAGAGCATACAGGAGGATGCCTTGGTACATGGCGCCGAAGAAGGACGTGACAAGCTGCGAAAAGCTACGGGGAGTCGCAAATAGAC
>JAZKZI010000017.1:0-6357 GCA_045612585.1 Christensenellaceae bacterium
TACTGTTTTCGCACTTTTGATTTGCAATACCACAACTTGTTTTGCAAGCAGATTGGCAAGATGTTTGGCATTCACCACAACCACCTTTTTTTGCACTTTCACAAAGGTTTTTTGATGCAACTACTTTAATATGTTTCATAATTTACCCTCCAAGGTTAATTTCCTAATTATTATAACATAGGTTTTTATTTAAGTCAACAATTTCTTTAATGCTTATCTATGTTTTTAGCGTTGTTATTTACCTAAACTTTCTAAATAAATTGATGCGTTGGTTGCTGCAATAGCACCGTCTGCAACAGCAGTTGCAACTTGGCGAACTGCCTTTGTTCTGCAATCGCCCGCAACAAACAACCCTTCGGTTTTTGTTTTGCAACTTTCATCAGCGATAATATATCCGTTTTGGTCAAGGTCAACAACGTTTATAAACGCTTTATTATCAGGAACTTGACCGATTGCAACGAAAACTGCTGGAATTTCGTGTGTGCATATGTTTCCGTTTGCATCTTTATATTCAATAGCCGTCAACTCGTCTTCGCCTATAAAGTCGATTACGCTAGTATTTGGTCTAACTTCAATGTTTTCTTTTGCTCTTAACGCTTTAACCAAAGATGCATCACCAAAGAATTTGTCAAACAATGTGTAAACGTAAACCTTTTTGCAATAACTTGAAAGTAAAAGTGAATATTGAAGCGCTGTGTTAGCATCACCTATAACAGCAACTTCCCTGTCCTTATAAAACGCACCGTCACAAATTGCACAGTAATACACACCTTTTCCAACCAAATCGTCTCTATCCGACTTGGTGCGAAGATGCTTATGCTTAACGCCTGATGCAATTATAACGCTTTTTGCTTGGTATTCCTTAAACTCGGTTTTAACGTGGAAAACGTTATCTTGGGTTTTTATAATATCAACGGCCTTTTCAATTTCAAGTTCTGCACCGTGAAAGGTGATTTGTTCGAAAAGGTTATCAGCAAACTGTTCGCCACTGATTTCTTTTATTGATGGATAATTTTCAAGTCTTGGTGAGTTTGCAATTTGGCCACCCAAACTTTCACTTTCTAATACTAATACTGTTTTACCATTTCTTAAAGCGTATAGCGCAGAGGTCATACCTGCTGCGCCTGCGCCTATTACGATTAAATCATACATAATTAATTATTGCTCTCAATATATTTTCTAATTTCGCTTGCGTTATCGTAAACGTCAAAACCACTTCCGTTTGGAACTAAAAGGGTTGGCGCCTTTTTGATGCCGAACTTTAAGGTCGTTTCTTTGTCTTCTTCTGCATTGATAACACTGTATTTAACACCTGCTTTATCAAGCATCATTTTGCTTGTTTTACAGTTTGGGCAACCGTTTCTTGTGAATAAAACAGGTCCGTCAAGTTCAGCTTTAACGCCAGAATCTTTCTTGCATGAGCAAGTGCTTTCTTCTTTTGCTGTGAAAACTGAATTTTCGATATCGTAAACCTTTCTGTCTTCAAATTCCTTTCTCTTACCATCGTTCCAGTTTTGGATAGGACGATAGTATCCGGTAATTCTACTATATACTTCGGTCTTTTTGCCACAGGTTGGGCATTCGTAAACTTCGCCTGCGATATAGCCGTGGTCAGCACATACTGAGTATGTTGGACTCATTGTATAATATGGTAATTTGTAGTTTTGAGCAATCTTTCTAACCAAGTTTGCAGCACTCTTCCAGTCTGGGAGTTTTTGACCTAAGAAAGCGTGGAAAACCGTACCAGAAGTGTAAAGAGTTTGTAGTTCATCTTGAATATCAAGCGCTGAGAAGATATCTGAAGTATAACCAACTGGTAAGTGTGAACTGTTGGTATAGTATGGTGAATTATCATTGTCAGATGCAGTGATAATGTCTGGATATCTCTTTCTATCGTGTTTAGCAAGTCTAAACGAAGTTGATTCTGCTGGCGTTGCTTCTAAGTTGTAAAGGTCGCCATACATTTCTTGATAGTCTGAAAGTTTGTTTCTCATAAAGTTCAAAACGTCTTTTGTGAAGTTTTGCGCTTCTGCATTTGTTAAGTCCTTACCTATCCACTTAGCGTTTAAGCACGCTTCGTTCATACCAACTAAGCCGATGGTTGAGAAGTGGTTGTTAAAGGTACCTAAATACCTCTTTGTGTATGGATATAAGCCTGCTTCTAAGAGTTTTGTGACTGTGTCTCTCTTAACCTTTAATGACCTTGCAGAAATGTCCATCATCTTCTTTAATCTATCATAGAATTCTTCTTCAGTCTTTGAAAGGTATGCAATTCTTGGCATATTGATGGTGACAACGCCGATAGAACCAGTGCTTTCACCACTACCAAAGAAACCACCTGATTTTTTACGGAGTTCTCTTAGGTCAAGCCTTAATCTACAACACATTGAACGAACGTCACTTGGTTCCATATCACTGTTGATATAGTTAGAAAAATATGGTGTGCCGTATTTTGCTGTCATTTCAAATAAGAGTTTGTTGTTTTCTGTTTCAGACCAGTCAAAATCTCTTGTGATTGAATATGTTGGAATTGGGTATTGGAAGCCTCTGCCATTTGCATCGCCTTCAATCATAATTTCGATAAACGCTTTGTTTACCATTTCCATTTCTTTTACGCAGTCTTTATATTTGAAGTCCATTTCCTTGCCACCGACAAGTGCGTTCATTTCAGCAAGGTCGTTTGGAACTACCCAGTCAAGCGTAATGTTAGTAAATGGAGATTGTGTACCCCATCTGCTTGGTGTGTTTACACCATAAATGAAAGATTGAATGCATTGTTTAACTTCTTTGTAAGTTAGGTTATCAACCTTAACAAATGGCGCTAAATATGTGTCGAAAGATGAGAACGCTTGCGCACCTGCCCATTCGTTTTGCATAATACCAAGGAAGTTAACCATTTGGTTGCAAAGTGTTGACAAGTGGCTTGCTGGTGATGACGTGATTTTACCTGGAACACCACCTAAGCCTTCTTTGATAAGTTGACGGAGTGACCAACCTGCGCAGTATCCTGTCAACATTGAAAGGTCGTGAATATGGATATCAGCGTTTCTGTGTGCATCGCCAATTTCATCATCGTAAACTTCAGAAAGCCAGTAGTTAGCAGTGACAGCACCACTGTTTGAAAGAATAAGTCCACCAACTGAATAGGTGACCGTTGAGTTTTCTTTAACACGCCAGTCAGCAACTTTTAAGTAATCGTCAACAACCTTTTTGTAGTCAACGATTGTTTCGCCTATATTACGAACTTTTTCTCTTTGTTTACGGTATAAAATATAACTTTTAGCAACGTCAACATAGCCAGTTTGAATTAAAACAACTTCAACGCTGTCTTGAATATCTTCAACCGTGATAATATTGTCTTTAATTTTCTTTTCAAAGTCTGCCGAAACACGAAGCGAAAGTCTGTTTAATATGTCTGCAGTGTAATTTACTTGCTTTGCGTTAAACGCCTTTGATAAAGCAGTTGTAATTTTTGATAAATCAAATTCAACTATTTTTCCGTCTCTTTTTTTAACTTGAAACATTTTCCTTTCTCCTTTTCCTTTTTCTTTTAGTGAGCGTTTTAAATATACCATATCTTTATCGCCTTGTCAACAGTTTTTATCAATATTTTGTAAAAATTTTTTATCCAAACCACAATATATTGTGTTTTAATCAAAAACGCCCTTTCTTGCACGAAAAGAGCGTTTTTTTGCTGTTTTTATTAATTTTTATAGGTTTTTTGGGGTTAAATATTTAAAATTCTCAAAATTCTTTGGTCTAATACCATAAATATAATATCTAAAATCCAAATAACGTTCCACCCCAACACAAGACGCAATACGCATGCAACGTATTTACCTTCTTTAAAACGTGTTAAAGCACCTAACACCCAAGAAGTTAATGGTATGATTGATAAAATCAAACTAACAATCCAACTTAAATCAAAATAGTCTTTTCCTGTTCTTGTCATAATTACACCTCCACTATATACATTATTTTATATATATTATGCAATATTTAATCTAGCGTGTGAAAACTAAACAAAATAATTAATATTTTTCAAAACTCAACAAATACACTTGATTTTAATAAGAAAATATATTAGAATTGTTGATAGACTTATTGGAGAGGTGTCAGAGTGGTCTAATGTGCACGCTTGGAAAGCGTGTATACCGAAAGGTATCGGAGGTTCAAATCCTCTCCTCTCCGCCAAACGTGAATAAATTCGAACCTAGAAAGAAAGATGAGTTTGTTCACTTTTTGTTTTAAACGCAAAAAGCACGGAAAAAATCCGTGCCTTTATATTTGTGTAATCATTAAACTGTTGCATAGTTCACTTTATTTGACCGTAAGCTTTCCGTACTCAAACGTTATTTTATAGTTGTTAAAATCTTCAAACGTTGTGTCACTTAGTGATATAAAATGCGTTTCGTCACCGATAGTTATTTTTTGAACGTTGTTATCCCTTGTATATTTTCCATTTTCAGTGTCTATATATGTGTTCATTTGGACAGATATATCTTCATAAACATCGCCTTCTACACTAAATGAGTTTTGGATTTCTTCTTGAGCCTCTGTCTTTTGTTCAGGTGTTTTAGGTCTAGATATAGTGAGGTCGTCTGTAGTAATAGTTATGGCTTTCTTTTCAACCACGTACGTAACAGGCTTCACAGTTGCTACGTTGTAAAGGCTTGAAAGCGGAACAAGTTCATCATTTCTATCAACATACGCGTCATCGATTTTTGGCCCTAGAATAGTATATGTGCCTGCGTTAACAATTTGGTTTACACTATTTCCGTCCTGGTCAACAATATAATAACTATTGAAGATAACTTCTCCATCGTACAGTTGATATCTTTTTTCTTGCCCATCTTCATCTATATATTTTGCACCTATAACGATGAACTCTATGTCCTTTACGTTTCCATCATAATTATCCAACACTTCGAAAATTCTTACTTCTATTTCAATCTTTCCTATAGTGAGCAGACCCCACCTTGTTTGTATGTTGTAGTTTTTAGTACAATCATTGTTTTTATTATCAATGATTTTATATGGTAAACTATTGTCGCATTCGGTTAGAGTTGCGCTAACGCTAGGGATTTCTCCTTGCTCATCCACAATCAAATTTTGCTCTTCTGCCAACTCGCCCGCCTCGACATAAAGCACGCCTTCCTCTTCATAATAGGTGAAGGTTTCATCTGGTGCACCAGTTAAAAAGAAGTTTTTACCTTTACTTGCGATTGTTATAGATTTCTTTTCTATAAATACGTTAACTTCTATATCCGTTATGTAATAGTTGCCAGTTAAATCAACAGAATTATCATTAGATGATATAATTTTGTAAACATAGTCGGCAAAAACATCTAAATAATCACCTGCATCAATGTATTCATCACTAAATGTAATGTCTAAAATAAGAGTTTGATTATTGCTATCACATAAACCTTCTTTGCCATACTTGTCATACAAATAAACTGTTTTTTCGTTTTCTTCAAACTTTGCAGTTCCATCGTAAATTTTTTCAAAATCAACTTTTACACTAAGTTCTTTAGGAAGTATTAGTAATTTTTTAGCAAAGGTATCTTCATTAATTATCAAAGTATAATTATCTGTATAATCATTTTCTTCATCACTAATTCTCCACTCTATTAAATCAAGGTCATATGCAACATCCCTCACGTTAACTTCTTTGCACTCTAGCGTTAATATTATTGTATGACCTTCGACTAAATTAGTTGCTTCTACCCAAGAGCCTTCACTATTATTTACGATATATCTAATTTCATTTGCATCATAAGTTTTTTCTTGCTGTTCTATGCTAATGTTTATTTTTCGCTTATTTACAATAATGTTAACGCCTGTCGTATCAACATCGTAATTATTCGTTAATACATCATCGTTGCCATTATAAACAGACCAAGTGATACCTTCACCTGAATATGTTTTCGCATCTTTACCAGCAGTTTCAAGTTTGATTATATGCCCTTCAACAAGCCCTTTTCCATTTTCAAAGCCAATAACACAATTATCGCTTGTATAACTGAACTTACGATTGTCATACTCTTCTTCTTCATTAAAGTTTGCCTTTATTTTTCGTTTTGTTATACTAAATTCGCCATAAGTTATTTCCAAAATATTATAGTTTTCTGTCTTTTCTCCATCGATACCCGATATCTTAACAACTTCAACGTAGTTATCTTGTGCCTCTGCAGTGTAATCTGTTAACCCTGCCCAGCTATCAAACGTGATTTCGTGACCATAGACTAGTCCATCAACAAGTTCGTCTATATTTTCGCTATCTATTGTTAAATATTGTTCTAAACCGTTATATTCTTTACTGCCTGTTGGCGTTGTTATAGATAAGTCACGTTT
>JAZKZI010000018.1:0-23414 GCA_045612585.1 Christensenellaceae bacterium
TTCAAAGTGTTTTAAACCAAAAGAAAGCCCAAAATTTATGTTATCGCAAAGTAAAATTGCATTGCCAAGAAGTAGGTCGGATATAAGCTTTTCTATCTCGCAGAGCTGTTTTTTTTCAGGGCTTAAAAACATTTCAAAAAGTTGTTTTTCGTTAGGATTTTCCTTACAAAATGATATAGGGCGTAAAATCAATTCGCCCAAAGTATCTTTGTTGACTAAATCGTTTATAAACACCAAAATTCCATTTGTTTGGTGTATCTTAACGTCTAGAAAAGTTATGTCATCACTAACCAGTTGTTGTTTTAGTTTTTTAATGTTCTCTTCAAGGTTTTTTGATATTTGCATAAGAATAGTTTTTGATAAAACCAACTTTTTATGTAAGTAAAAGAAAAAAGGGGGGTGTCCCCCCTTAATCTTTAGTTTTTTGGATGGTTTTTGCTGTACTTAAAATAAGCTTTGTTAAATAAATAATATCCGTGCTTGAAAGCTCTAAGCAGTTGTAAGTTAAAGTATTTATCACTTGCTGCTCTAAAACGGTGCCTTCATTGCTTGATAGTGCTTGTTCAATTTCGATAGCAGTTTTACTTAACGCTTCTTGTGTGACGTAGTCGTTTAATATTCCTTCAATTAGCAATATTGTTGCGTTTGAGCCTACAGGTCTTCCTTTGCAAATTTTAGTTATTGTTGAAAAAATTATTGCTGATAGTGAACCACTTATAAGTCCACCATAAAAGGTCTGGCTTGTAATAATTATTTGTTTTATAACAAAAATTACGTCGTAAACAAAGTATAAAATCATTGCTAAAAGGAAGGGAATATAGCTTTTAATAAGTTTAGGTAGTGTTCCAAAAAACTTGTTTAATATTAGTCTGACTAAGCATACGACAAATGCAATAATCAGTGTTGGTAGGCTATAAGAAACCAAAAAATCTTGTAAAAATAAATAATCCATATTCCACCTAACTTTAGGGGTGCAAAATTGATTACTTATATGCGTGAATACTTATAAGCCTTAAATAAAAATTATTAAATCTTAAATAGTTATAAGCCATCAAAAATGCCCCCTTTAATGTATTTCCAAACGCCGAAAACATAATATCATATAGTTGAAAAAAGTAAAGGCGTGTATGACGCAAAAATTAAAAAACTTTAAGGACTTGCCGTTTATTATAATGCGCTTTACAAAAGCATAATGATATATAAAAAGTCAAACTTTGACAAAAAAATTATATTCAAGGGGAGTAGTTATGTTTTTTAATGCAATACTTTATGTTTTGGGCAAATTAACATTTTTTGCAGGCAGTGTTATAGGTGGAAGTTCATTTCCCAAACCACTTTCACAAAAAGAAGAAGACGAGTGTCTTGAAAAAATTAAAAAGGGAGATAGAGAGGCGAGGGATAAACTTATAAACCACAATATGAGACTTGTTGCGCATATCGTAAAAAAATATTCAGGCTCGGCAGAAACAGATGATTTGATTTCAGTGGGCAGTATAGGCTTAATTAAGGCAATCAATACCTTTGAAAAAGGCAAAGGTACGCAACTTGCAACCTATACGGCACGATGCATAGAAAATGAGATTTTAATGCTTCTTCGTTCTAACAAAAAATATAAAAACGACATGTCACTTTCAGACCCCGTGGGCACCGATAAAGACGGGAACGAACTAACACTTATCGAACTGCTTTGCGAAAAAGAAGACACTGTGTTTTTGAAAGTTGATAGAAGCATTGAAAGAGAAAAGTTTTTAAGTTTTATTAAAAGTTTTCTTACAGAGAGGGAATACACCGTTTTATGCTTAAGATATGGGCTTAAGGGAGAACGAGTTTATACACAAAGAGAAGTGGCAAAATTCTTAAAGATTTCACGCTCGTATATATCAAGAATAGAAAAACGGGGGCTAGAAAAACTAAAAGCAGTTGTAAAAAAAGGACAATTTTATTGCTAAAATTTTATTTTTTTTATTGACAAATATGTCTGCTTAATATACAATTATATAAATATGCTTTTAAGTTTATTTATTTAAATAATAATATTATATGTAGGAGAAAGGCTTTGGGCTTTATATCCCATAAAGCCCAAAAGCAAAAAAAACATGACGCAATATTTTTTTAATGAAGAATATTTCAAGGTAAAAAAACAAAGGCAAATTATACTTGGCTTTTATTTTTTAGCATTATTTGTTTATTTAGTGCTAAGCATAGGCTTATATTTGTGGTTTACGACTTTGCCATATAGGTCGCCAGACATTACTAAAGTTAAGGTTTTGCACCATAGCTTAACGGCGATATTCGTTATATTTTCGTTTATCTATTTAGGGGTGCCATATAAACGCGTTAATAGATATTATAGAATGACGCTAAATATGATACACGGCTTAAAAGAAACTTTTGTTGCAAGTTTTCTTGAGTATGATGAAAATATTAGAGATAAAGACGGAGTAGATTATAAGTCGCTTATTTTTATTGAGTGGAACAAATACAAAAAGGAATTTTATGAAAGAAGGGTGCTTGTGCCTTATGAAAAAGAATTCCCTAAATTTGAAGAAAATCAAAATATAAAATTTATCACACAAGGCAACGTTCTTGTAAGTTATGAGATATTATCATAAAGGAGAGAAAAAAATGAAAGCAATAGTCACAGTTATCGGTAAGGACAAGCCAGGCATTATCGCCAAAGTTAGCACAGCACTTGCTGAAAATGAGGTTAATATTGAAGATATAAGCCAAACACTTATGCAAGATAATTTCACAATGCTTATGCTTTGTGACCTTTCGGCATCAAAATTGCCACTTGAAAAGTTGCAAGCAAAGTTGGTTGAGCTCGGAACTCAAATTGGTGTTTCAATCCACGTTCAACACGAAGATATATTCAATGCAATGCATAAAATTTAAGGTGGACAAAATATGCTTAATAGAAAGGAAATTTTAGAAACCATTGATATGGTTGAAAAAGAGCATTTTGACGTTAGAACTATTACTATGGGTATATCACTTTTGCCATGTATTAGAGACGACGCAAAATTAACTGCAAAACTTTGCTATGATAGAATTTGCAAAAAAGCAGAAAATATCGTTAAGGTTGCCAATGAGCTTGGCGCTGAATATGGTATTCCAATCATAAACAAGCGTGTGTCAATCACGCCTGCAAGCCTTTTAACTTCTTCATTTTGTGGAAAAGAAACGGTGCTTGCAAAAGCACTTGATGATGCCGCAAAAAACGTTGGCATTGATTTTTTAGGTGGATACTCTGCACTCGTTCACAAGGGCATGACAAGTTATGAAAGGTCTTTTATTGAAAGTATTCCAGAAGCACTTGCCACAACAGACAGGCTTTGCTCATCAGTAAACGTTGGTTCATCAAAAGCAGGTATCAATATGGATGCTGTTAAGCTTATGGGCAAAATTGTTAAACAAACAGCAGAGATTACAAAAGACAGAGATGGCTTTGGTTGTGCTAAGCTAGTTGTATTTTGCAATGCAGTTGAAGATAATCCGTTTATGGCAGGAGCTTTTCACGGTATAGGGGAAGGTGAAACGGTTATAAACGTTGGTGTTTCTGGTCCGGGTGTAGTAAACCACGCACTTAAGAGCATGAAAGGTGCATCTATCGATGATATTGCCGAAACTATTAAAAAGACGGCGTTTAAGATTACAAGAGCAGGACAACTTATCGCAAAAGAAGCGTCTAAGCGTTTAAATGCAGAGTTTGGCATAGTTGACCTATCATTAGCGCCAACACCTGTTATGGGCGATAGCGTTGCACATATTCTAGAAGAAATTGGTTTAGAACAAGTTGGTGCACACGGAACAACGGCGGCACTTGCAATGCTTAACGATGCAGTTAAAAAGGGTGGCGTTATGGCAAGCTCAAACGTTGGTGGACTTTCTGGCGCATTTATTCCTGTAAGTGAAGATATCGGAATGATTAACGCTGCAAAGAGTGGTGCTATTAACTTAAACAAGTTAGAAGCAATGACATGCGTATGTAGCGTCGGCATAGACATGGTTGCACTCCCAGGGGACACACCAGCAAGCACAATCTCTGGAATTATTGCAGACGAAGCTGCTATCGGTATGATAAACAACAAGACCACTGCTGTTAGGGTTATACCTGTTCCAAACAAAAAAGTGGGCGACTTTGTTGAATTTGGTGGACTTTTAGGTTCTGCACCGATTATGGGTGTTAGTCCTTATGGTTGCGCCGACATGATAAATAGGGGTGGAAGAATGCCAGCTCCTATACATAGCAATAAAAATTAATTGGGGTATATGGTTTTGGATAATAAATATAGATGGGCAACTGAACAAATTTACGAGAGTGATGATGCGTGGCAAAAAGAGTTTGAAGCCTTAACTGACAAGATAAACTTTGATAAATATCGTGGCAAATTAGGGCAAAAACAATCTTTTTTAGAGTGCATGAAGGAGCAGGAACTTTTAAGCAGAGTTTTTGATAAGCTTAGCGTTTATGCTATGATGAAGCACGATGAAAACACTAAAAACGCACTTTACGACTCTATGTCGTCTAAAATAATGGCTCTCGGTGTAAAATTTGGCTCAAATACTGCGTTTATTATGCCAGAACTAACTTCTTTAGATGAAAAGGTTTTATCTGAGTACATTTTGGATAAAGACCTAAGTGAATATGATTACTTTCTTAAGAGTGTGTTAAAAGAAAAGGCACACGTTTTAAGTGAAGATGAAGAAAAACTACTTGCAATAAGTGGCGATGCTCTTTCAAGTTTTAGGGATATTTTTACTAAAATTGACAATGCAGACCTCCCACTTGGCAATATTATTCACGGAAACCAAAGCTTGCCACTAAGTCACGGCACTTATGGTGTGATAATGCACGGTGAAGATAGAAAACTTAGAAAAAAAGCATTTGACAAGTATTATGGAGCTTATCTTTCTTTAATCAACACAATTTCTGCAACCTATTATGGAAGCGTAAAGAAAGACGTTTTCTATGCAAAGGCAAGAAAATATAATTCTGCACTTGAAAGGGCGCTTTTTGGTGAAGACGTTGATAAAAAGGTGTATGACAACCTAATTTCTACAACAAACAAGGCTCTTCCTAAACTTCATAAATATATTGCCGAAAAGAAAAAACTTTTAGGGCTTAAAAAAATGTATATGTATGACATGTACGTTCCCGTTGTTGAAGGTGCTGAACTAAAACTTGATTATGAAGATGCTTATGAACTTGTGATAAAGGGCTTAGCACCACTTGGTCAAGAATATCAAGACCTTTTAAGAAAGGCTAAAGACGAGCGCTGGATAGACGTGTTTGAAAGTGATGGCAAAAGAAGTGGTGCATATAGCGTATGCGTTTATGACACACACCCTTACGTGCTACTTAACTATCAAAAGACCACGCACGACGTGTTTACAATAGCACACGAAATGGGGCATAGTTTGCACTCTTATTTTTCTAACAAAAACCAAGCCTATGCTAAGGCTGATTATAAAATTTTTGTGGCTGAAGTTGCAAGCACGGTAAATGAAGTTTTACTCATTAGATATTTACTCAGCGTTGAAAAAGATAAAAAATTAAGAAAATATTTGTTATCTTATTTATTAGAAATGATTAGAACAACGCTATTTAGACAAACTCAGTTTGCAGAGTTTGAACAAATTGCTCACGATATGGTGGAAAAAGGTCAACCACTAACCAAAGAGAATTTAAGCCAAGTTTATTTGGACTTAAATAAAAAATATTATGGGCGTTCGGTTATAAGCCAAGGCAACATCAAATATGAGTGGGCTAGAATACCACATTTTTATAGAGCGTTTTACGTTTATAAATATGCAACAGGCATAATAAGTGCACTTGCCATTTGCGAAAGGATATTAAGTGGCGAAAAGGGTGCAAAAGAAGATTATTTTAAGTTCTTATCTTCTGGTGGAAGTGACGGGCCTGTTAATCTTTTAAAAATTGCAGGGGTGGATTTAAACACCAAAAAGCCATTTGAAAAGGCATTTAAATTATTTAACGATACTTTGGATGAATTTATAAATTTATAATAACAACTTAGTGTTTAGAGATATAGTTTTACGTTTGATAAAGGAGAAAAAGTCATGGCGAAAAAGCAAGTTTCTACAAAAGGCATAAGTGAAATGCCACATAATTTAGAAGCAGAACAGGCATTACTTGGTTGCATTTTGCTTGATACAAAAATTCAAATTGATATAGGTGCAAATTTAAAGGAAAATGATTTTTATTCAGAAGCACATAAAAACATTTTTCACGCAATGCTAGATATAATTAAAAGAAATCAGCCTGTAGATATGGTCACCCTTACTGACACGCTTGAAAAGATGGGCACGCTAAATGAAGCGGGGGGAATTAGTTATATTGCAGAGCTTACAAACGTAATTCCATCGTCGGCAAACTATCAAAGATACCTTTCGATAGTTAGCAGAGATAGTATGCTTAGAAAATTGATGGCAGGTGCCGTTGATATTATAGGAGAGTGCCAAACAAGTCAAGATGAAGTTTCTGCACTTTCTTTTGCTGAAAAAACCGTTTATGATATTTCCAACACCGTTGACACAAGGGAAATGGTTAGAATTGATAAAGTGCTCCCTGACGTTATGTTCAAGTTTGATGAAATTAGCAAGGGTGGTGCAAAGTTTAGGGGAATTCCAACACAATTTAAGGGGCTTGACAGTTTAATCAAAGGCGTGCATAAGAGTGACCTTATGATTCTTGCCGCTCGTCCTGCCGTTGGTAAAACGTCTTTTGCCATGAACATTGCTGGAAATATTGCACTCCAAGGTTATTCTTGTGCAGTGTTCTCGCTTGAAATGAGCAAAGAACAGCTAACTCAAAGAATGATTTGTTCTGTTGCAGGCGTTTCAATGGAAACGTTATATAAAGGTGATATCACTAATAAGAGCAAGTGGTGGAGAAAGGTTATCAAAGCAAAAGAACTTTTATCAACTGCAAAAATCTTTATTGACGACACGGCTTCAATCACGCCAACGCAAATTATGTCAAAGTGCAGAAGAATAAAGGCAAAGCACGGCTTAGACTTTGTTGTTATCGATTATATACAACTTATGACGCCAGATAAAAGGCTTGATAATCGTCAACAAGAAATAACCGAAATTTCAAGAAGCTTAAAGATTTTGGCAAAAGAAATTGACGTTCCTGTTTTAGCACTTTCACAACTATCTCGTGCTGTTGAAACAAGAAAAGGTCGCCCACAACTTTCTGACCTTAGAGAATCTGGTGCGATTGAACAAGATGCAGATATAGTTATGTTTATTCATAGACCTGATAAAAACGCAACAGAAAAGGAAATTGCAGAAGGAAAAGTTCAAGCAAACGTTGCAGAAATTATTGTAGAAAAACATAGAGCAGGTGCTCCGGGCACTATTAAATTATACTTTAAGGGCGAAAGCACTAAGTTCCTTAATATTGACGAAGAAACGGGAGAAGTTGATGACGATGGGCAAAGTGGTCCACGAGCAAAAGTGAATTTAAGTGAATACGAGCCACTCCCTGAAGATACTAAAGCACCTGAAAGTCAAACTTATGACCAGCCCGTTGACGAGCAAGTTATAGAAGGCGCAAATATTAAGTCTGTTGACGACGAGATTTTTTAATATGCAAACGACGATTTATCCGATAAACGAACAAACTATTGAAAAGGCAGTAAACCTTTTAAACTCTTCTGAAGTAGTTGCAATTCCAACAGAAACGGTGTATGGCTTAGGTGCCGTTGGAACTGATAGCGTGGCCGTAAAAAAAATATTTGAAATAAAGGGGCGTCCTAGCGACAATCCTCTTATAGCACACGTACATAAGGACTATGACATAACAAAACTTGTTTATATAGACCAAAACTACGTAGAAAAACTTATAAAGGCTTTTACTCCTGGGCCACTTACAATGGTGTTTAGAAGTAAAGGTGTGGTGTGCAAGGAAGCAGTTGGTGGTGGAAAAACTTTAGCCATAAGATTTCCTTCTCATCAAGGTTGCCAAAAGCTTTTGAAAAAACTTGACAAGCCGGTTGTTGCACCTAGTGCTAACTTGTCAAAACATACAAGCCCAGTGACGGCTATGCACGTTTATAACGATTTAAACGGCAAATTAGAAATGATATTAGATGGGGATAAGTGTAGTGGTGGAATTGAAAGCACGGTTTTAGATTGCACAGATAAAGTGCCAAGAATTTTGCGTGCAGGACTCATCACTAAAGAGATGATAGAAAGTTTAGTTGGTGCGTGCGAAATTGCAGAGCATAAAGAAAGTGATAAGGTTCGTTCGCCAGGAGTTAAATATAAACATTATAGACCTAATTGCCAAACGGCACTTTATGGCGAAAACCAAATAGACCTTGCAATTGAAAGATATGAAAAAGAGGTTGCTGATGGTAAAAAGGCATACATAATGTGTGCAGATAATCTAGCAGAAAGGTTTAACGGCAAAAATTTATTATTGCTTGGAAATACTCAGCAAGAAATAGCATCTAATCTTTACGATAGGTTGTTAGAGGGCGAAAAAATAGCAGACGTAATTATCGCTATAGCAATGCCAGATGAAAAAGAAATCAATTTGGGCATAATGAATAGGATGAGAAAATCATGCGAATAAAAAACAAAAGAATATTATTTGTGTGTACGGGAAACACTTGTAGAAGTCCTATGGCAGAAATAATATTAAAAAGCAAACTAAAAAGTATAGGTATAAAAAACGTTAAGGTGTCTAGTGCTGGCATATGCACTGAAGACGGCTTAAAAATGAGCAAAAACTCGTTTGAAGTATTAAAACTTATGGGATACAAGCCATATGGTTTTAAGTCAAAAAGGCTTACAAGTCAGATGCTTGCTAAAAGCGATGCCATAATATGTATGACAGAAAGTCATAAAAATGCACTTTTAGGCTATCCAAACGTTTATACCATTAGCCAAATTACAGGGCTTGGAAGTATTGAAGACCCTTATGGTGGAAACATAAACGTTTATATAAAAACTTCGCATCAGTTAGAAGATGCATGTAATATAATTTTAGAACAAATCTTAAATCAAAAAGGAGAATAGAAAAAATGAAAGTTGCAATCGGTTGTGACCACGGTGGAATTAACTTAAAACCAGTCTTAATTGACTATTTAAACAAAAAAGGAATTGAATATGAAGATTTTGGAACGTTTGACAAAACTTCTGTTGATTATAACGACTATGCTGAACCTGTATGTCTAGCAGTTGCAGAAGGCAAGTTTGACAAAGGCATTTTAATTTGTGGCACAGGCATCGGAATGAGCATTGTTGCTAATAAAATTAAAGGTATTCGTTGTGCACATTGTCACGACGTATTTTCAGCAAAGGCAACAAGAGAACATAACGATACAAACGTTATTGCTTTTGGCGAAAGAGTTATCGGCCCAGGACTTATGCTTGAAATTGTAGAAGCCTTTTTGTTCACTGAGTTTTCTAACGATGCACGCCATATTCGCAGAGTTGATAAAATTAAAAGTTTAGAACAAAAAAACTTTAAGTAATAAATTGATAGGGGAAATTTTATGCAAAAAGTAAAAAAGGCAATAATACCTGCAGCCGGACTTGGCACAAGGTTTTTGCCAATAACTAAGGCTGTTCCAAAGCCAATGCTTTCGGTTTTGGATAAGCCAACAATTCAGTATATAGCTGAAGAACTTTTAAGTGTAGGCATTGAAGAAGTAATTATTGTCGTAAGTCCAGATAGTGGGGTTATTGAAAAGCACTTTGGCAAATGCGATGCCTTAGAGCAAAGACTTCTTTCTGATGGAAAAACTAAGCTTTATGAGATTGCTAAGGACACGCATAGATTTAACGTTAAGTTTGCCGTTCAAAGTGAAGCAAATGGGCTTGCAGGTGCAATTTTATGTGCCGAGCCATATATTAAAGACCAGCCGTTTGCCCTTTTACTCGGCGATGAGCTTTTGGTTGCAGAAGAGGGGCAAACGCCTTGTATTAAAAAACTTGTGGATATATTTGAAAACACAGATAAAAGCGTTATTGCAACCATGCAAGTTTTTGGTGATGACGTTTCAAAGTATGGCAACATCGGTTTTGAAAGCGAAGAAGATGGTGTTATGAAGGTAAATGCTATTGTTGAAAAACCAAGTTTAACAGAAGCGCTTTCTAACAATGCTATTATTGGAAGATACGTTTTGTCTGGCGAAGTTATTGGAATGCTTAAAACAATTAAGCCACGTGGCAACGAAATATATTTAACAGACGTTCTTGATAGTCTTGCAAAAGATGGCAAACTATTGGCAAGCACTATAGAAGATGATAGATATGACGTTGGAGATAAGTTTGGATTTATCAAGGCTAACGTGGAAATGTCGTTAAAAAGTCAAGAAATCGGACAAGACATTAAAGAATATATAAAAGAATTAGCAAAGACGCTTTAATAGTTTAAGGCTGTGGAATTTAGGTGGTTATGATAGATAAAGTTTGCAACAATTGTGGGTGGGCTTTAAGCCAGTTTTACACAACGGGTATGCTTGGTTGTCCACATTGTTATAAAGCATTTGAAAAGCAGATTATAGAAGCCTTGTATAAGATACAAGGCAAAACTTTTCACATGGGAAAAACACCTTATAATTTAGGGGCGATTGATAGGCAAATGCTGGCTGAATATAAATGGCTACTTAGCGAAAAAGAAAGGGCTACTATAGAGGGCAGGTTTTCTGATATAAGGGCATTGTCTGAGCAAATTTTAGAAATTTCTAACGAACTGAAAAATAGGGGGATTTTGTAGTATGTATGCTTTTAATCCCGACAATTTTCCAGGAACTATCGTGACTACAAGAATACGTCTTGCAAGAAATATTTCAGGTTATCCATTTCATATAGATGACTATAACGTGGCAAGAGAAATTGTAAAAAAAGTTAATCGTGCGCTTGTTAGAACAGACACTTTTAATTTATTTTACGTTGCAAATTTAACCGACATAAAGCTAGAAAGCATGAAGGAAAGACATCTAATAAGTCAAAATCTGATTGACAATAGGGACTTTGGTGCTGTTTTAATAAATCAAGACCAAAGCGTGTCGGTTATGATAAACGAAGAAGACCATATCAGAGAGCAATGCTTTATGCGTGGGTTAAGGCTTACAGAAGCATATAAAACCATTTGCAAAGTTGATGATGACCTTGCAAAAAATTTAGAGATTGCTTTTGATGATAAGTATGGATATTTAACGGCATGCCCAACTAATTTAGGAACGGGCATGCGTGCATCAGTTTTGATGTTTTTACCTGCTCTTACAGAAAGTGGCAAAATAGGTGCGCTTGTAAAAGAAGCCACAAAACTCGGCTTAACCGTAAGGGGACTATATGGTGAAGGTAGTGATGCTGAAGGGTTTATGTATCAAATCAGCAACGAAGTCACTTTGGGTGTAAGTGAAGAAGAAATATTAAATCAAGTTGAGCAAACTGTTATGCAAATCTGCAAGGCAGAGCGTGATGAAATGCAAAGGCTATACGTAAGAAATGAACTTTCGGTAATGGACAAAGCGCACAAATCTTTTGGGGTTTTGACCAACGCCAAGGTGCTTAGTTATAGCGAATTTATGTCGCACATAGCAAGGATAAAACTTGGAGCGATGCTCGGCATGATTGAAATTATAAACATAAGCGAAATTGATGATTTAATTATAAAAGTTCGCCCAGCAAGTTTGTGCGAAACACACGGCAAAAAATTATCTCAGATAAACAGAGATTTATTTAGGGCAGAAATCGTGGGCAAAGCATTATTAAAAATTAAGGAGTAAATATGTATTACGAAGCATTTTCAAGAAACGTAAATGAAGTTATAGATATTGCAACGGCACTTGCCAAAAAAACAAGTTGTATGTATATCGGCAGTGAACATATTTTATTTGGACTTTTAAGTGTGACAGACGGAAGGGCTTCTGCTATTTTAATAGAGGCTGGCGTTGATATAGATAGATATTTAATGTATTATAAAAAGAGCATACAAAGAGATTACATTATTCCTGGCAATATGTTCACGCCAAGAACAAAACGTCTTTTTGAAAATGCAACGCAAATTTCTCTAAAAGCACACGCTGGATACGTTGGCACAGAACACCTTTTACTTGCATTACTCATGCAAACTGATAGTTTGGCTGTGACAATTTTGCGTTATTTAAGGGTTGATGCTGATAAAATGGCAAATGAACTTGCAAATTCTATATTTGCAAGTGTTCCAGATGAAACTGAAGAACAAGACCAACCTGATTATAGCCAGTCTATAAAGTCTGCAAACGCAAATAATAGAGAAAAAATGTATGCGGGAGCAACTTCAAATAGAAACGACGATTTGGGCGAACTATCAAAGTTTGGTACAAACTTTAACAAGCTTGCATTAGAGGGCAAGTTAGACCCTGTTATCGGTAGAAAAGAAGAAATTGATAGGGTTATTCAGATATTGTCAAGAAGAACAAAAAACAACCCACTTCTTATCGGTGAGCCAGGTGTTGGTAAGAGCGCCGTTGTTGAAGGTTTGGCACAAGCAATAGTTAAGGGCAACGTGCCAGAAATTTTAACAGACAAAATTGTGTTTTCTTTAGACCTTGCAGGTATGCTTGCAGGGGCAAGATATCGTGGTGACTTTGAAGAAAGACTAAAAAAAGCCATAGACACCGTTAAGCAAAACGGCAACATTGTGCTATTCATTGATGAAATTCATAATATAGTAGGCGCAGGAAGCACGGGCGAAGGCAATATGGATGCTGCAAACATTTTAAAGCCAATGCTATCTCGTGGAGAGCTTCAAACGATAGGTGCAACCACTATTGACGAATATAGAAAATATATAGAAAAAGATGCTGCGTTAGAGCGTCGTTTTCAAACAATTATGGTAGAAGCACCAACTACTGAAGAAACAGTTGAAATTTTAAAAGGGCTTAGGGATAAATACGAATCTCATCACGGAGTTAGTATTCCAGACCAAGCTATAATTTCTGCAGTGACACTTTCGGATAGATACATCACTGATAGATTTTTGCCAGACAAGGCAATAGACCTTATAGATGAGGCAGCTTCAAGGGTAAGGCTTGATAGTTATAATTCTCCAATCGAAGCAAAACAAAAAGAAGCCGAACTAAACGCCTTAATCGCACAAAAAAATCAAGCAAAAAAACTTGACGACTTAGAAAAAGCAATTAGAATAAATAAGGATATTGAAAGGGTAAATCGTGAACTTGAAGATATTCGTGCAAAGGCTTCAAAAACGGCAGTTAACCGTGAAAAGCTTATGATTACACCTGACGATATTGCAAAAATTGTAAGCAATTGGACAGGTGTGCCTGTTGTAAAACTAACACAAACAGAAGCGCAAAAATTACTAGATTTAGAAAGCACTCTTCATCAAAGGGTTATCGGTCAAGATAACGCAGTGCGTGCCGTTTCTGATGCAATAAGAAGGGCAAGGGCTGGGCTTAAAGACCCAAATAGACCTGTTGGTTCGTTTATTTTCGTTGGACCTACGGGCGTTGGTAAAACCGAACTATGTAAGGCGCTTGCAGAAACTGTTTTTGGCAGTGAAGATAGCATTATTAGAATTGACATGAGCGAATATATGGAAAAACACTCTGTTGCTAAAATGGTTGGCGCTCCTCCGGGATATATCGGCTTTGACGAGGCAGGTCAACTAACAGAAAAGGTTAGAAGAAGACCATATTCGGTTGTTCTATTTGACGAAATAGAAAAGGCGCACCCAGACGTGTTTGATATTATGCTTCAACTTATAGATGAAGGTAGATTAACCGACAGCAAGGGTAGAGTTGTAAGTTTTAAGAACTGCATTATAATAATGACTTCAAACGTGGGTGCAACGGAGATTCAACAAAAAATGTCGCTCGGCTTTATAGGCAATAAAACTGCCGAGTATGAAAATATGTGCGACAAGTATATGGAAGCATTAAAGTCTAAATTTAGACCAGAATTCTTAAATAGAATTGACGATATAATAGTTTTCCATAAACTTGAAAAGCAAGACACTGCAAAAATTGCAAGCATTATGCTTGCTTCACTCAGAAAACGCCTTGCAGTTATGGAAGTAGAAATGGAAATTACCGATTCTGCAATGGATTTAATCACTGAAAAAGGTTATGACAATAATTATGGTGCAAGACCACTAAAAAGGGTTATTCAACGCCATATAGAAGATAGGCTCAGTGAAGAAATTTTAAAAGGCGAACTTATGGCAAATAGTAAGGTTGTTATCGATACTCACGACGGGGATTTTATTTTTATAAAAAAATAAATCCAAAAAAAGGAAAAAAGCCCTTCTAAAAGGTATAACTATACAGGAGGGAAAAATATGAGAATTGAAATTACAACAAGAAACTATGAACTAAGTGAAAAACTAAGGCAAATTACCGAGCAAAAACTCTCAAAGCTAGACAAGTATTTTGAAGAAGAAGCAAAAGTAAGAGTTAGTTTGAAAAAACAAGCAAACGCACTAACAACCGAAGTTATGCTTGACTATGCAAATAAGTTTGTTCGTGCAACTGCATCTAGCGATAATTTTTATGACAACTTAGATATTGTCCTTCCTAAAATTGAGGGGCAGATAAGAAAATATCGCACTAAGTTCGATAAGCACCAAAAAGTTCGCGCTTATCACGAAGTGGCAGTTTTTGACACTGCTGATAGAGAAATGCCAGAAAAGAGCATTGTTAAGGATAAGAAATTTAAGCTTGTTCCTATGACGGTTGATGAGGCAATGGAAGAAATGGAACTTTTGGGTCATAACTTTTACGTTTTTCTAGATGCAAAGAGTGAAACTATTCAAGTTTTATACCAAAGAAACGATGGAGATTTAGGGTTAATTCAGCCTGAAGTATAATTAAAATGAAGGTAGGTATATCAACGGCTTCGCTGTTTAATAGAAAGCCAACCGAAGATGCTTTGGCGTTTTTAAGGGAAAATAACGTGCCTTGCGCAGAAGTGTTTTTGGAAAGTTATTGTGAATATAATAATGAGTTTGGTCATCTTTTATCTAAAGTTAAAGGGGACGTTGATATACACTCGGTGCACGTTTTAACCACTCAGTTTGAGCCACAACTATACAGCATAAACCAAAGGGCTATGGAAGACTCGTTTAAGCTTTTAGATATGGCAATGAGTTCGGCAAAGCTTTTTAACGCAAAATATTATACCTTTCACGGAGGTGCAAGGTTTAAGAAAACACCGTTTACTATCAATTATGATAGGGTGGGGGCAATAACGCAAAGGATAATAGACTGTGCAAAAAAACACGATATAACCTTAGCATATGAAAACGTGCATTGGGGATATTATAATTACATAGGCTTTTTTAAGGAAATTAAAAATCGTACCGAAGGGCTTAAGGCAACCTTGGATATAAAGCAAGCACGCCAAAGTGGAATTTCTTATAAAGATTTCATTGATGAAATGAAAGGTGACATTGTCACCGTGCACCTTTCGGATATAGACCAAAACGGAAAAATGTGTTTGCCATTAAAGGGCATAACCGATTTTAAGGATTTGTTTTTAAGGCTAAATGACGTTGGCTTTAACGGTGCTATGATAATTGAAGCATACGCTTCTGATTATGATAAACTAGAACAACTGCTTGAGTGTAGAGATTGCCTTGAAAATCAAGCAAATAAAATATTTTAATAAACAATGTTATACAAAGGAAAAAGCAAAATGGAAAAACTTGCATCACAACTAGATTACGAAAAAAGAATAGGCAGAACACTTGTTTCAGAGGAACAAATTCAACAAGCTATTAAAGAGGCTGGCGAAAAAATTTCTAAGCTTTACGATGGCAGACCAATACTACTCGTTGGTATCTTAAAAGGTTCTTTCGTTTTTATGGCAGACCTTTGCCGTGCAATTAACGCACCTTGCGAAGTGGCGTTTATGTGTGCAAAAAGCTATTTTAGTGGCACCGAGTCTTCTGGAAAAGTTAATATCATTATGGATTTGGATATAGACGTTTCTAACTATCACGTTGTAATTGCCGAAGATATTATAGACACTGGCAGAACGCTAAAATATCTTTATGAAATGTTAAAAGAAAGAAACCCACTTTCACTAATGGTTGTCACACTTCTTGACAAAAAGGAAAGAAGGGTTGTAGAGTTTACGCCAGATATATGTCTTTTTGATATTCCAGACTATTTCGTAATAGGCTATGGTCTTGACTGTGATGAAAAATACAGAAACCTTCCATACATTGCTGAATATAATATAAATGTATAATAAAAATTAAAGTAAAAAAGCCACCGAGTTTTCGGTGGCTTTTTAAGTTATATTAGTCAAGTTTTTTAACTTTTTATTAATATTAAACGTTAAATCTAAAGAGAACTACGTCGCTATCTTGCATAACGTATTCTTTTCCTTCAGAGCGAACTTTGCCTTTTTCTTTTGCTGCGTTAAAACTGCCAAGTTCAACCAAGGTGTCATAGTCGACAATTTCTGCACGGATAAAGCCTTTTTCAAAGTCGGTGTGAATTTTGCCTGCGGCTTGTGGGGCTTTTGTGCCTTTTTCTATTGTCCAAGCCCTAACTTCCTTTTCGCCAGCAGTTAGATAACTGATTAAACCAAGAAGTTTATAAGAAGTTTTAACAAGTCTATCAAGCCCACTTTCCGTCAAACCAAACTCTTCTAAGAATATTTGTTGTTCATCTTCATCTAGCATAGAAAGTTCTTCTTCTGTTTTTGCGCATATGACCATATGTTCAGAGTTTTCACTTTTAGCAAATTCGATAACCTTTTGAACAAGTGGAAGCTCTGTTTCATCTTTACCCATATCTTTTTCGCTGATATTAGCAGTGTAGATAACAGGTTTTGCTGTAATTAAAAACAAAGATTTTAAGTATTCTTTTTCTTCATCGCTAACGTCTAACGTACGAGCAGGTTTTAAGTCTTCTAAATGCTTATAAAGTCTTTCTAAAAACTCTGCCTCAATTTTATATTTTTTGTCGCCAGTTTTAACCATAGAAAGTGCCTTATCATAACGCTTTTTAACGCTTTCAAGGTCAGAAAAAATAAGCTCTAAATTTATCGTTTCAATATCTCTAAGTGGGTCAATATTATCGTCAACGTGGGTGATATTAGAATCTTCAAAGCATCTAACAACGTGAACGATAGCATCTGTTTCACGGATATTTGCCAAAAACTTATTACCCAAGCCTTCGCCCTTGCTTGCGCCCTTAACAAGACCAGCGATATCAACGAATTCAACAACGGCAGGGGTAATCTTTTTTGTATTATAAAGCTTGCCTAAAACGGTTAATCTTTCATCAGGCACGGCAACAATACCAACGTTTGGTTCTATCGTACAGAAAGGGTAGTTAGCACACTCGGCACCTGCGTGAGTGATTGCATTAAATAAAGTTGATTTTCCTACGTTAGGAAGTCCAACAACACCTAGTTTCATAATTTCTTCTCCAATTTGATAAATCTTAACCATCTAATTATAATCTAAATTAAATAAAAATTCAAGTTTTTATCTTGCTTTTTTGCAAATTATATGTTATTATTATATCGCTTACGGAGAGTATTATGGATTATAAATTAATTATCGCTAAAAAACTTAACATTGAAGGTGTTTCTACAGAAGAACTTTACTCTTTTATTGAAATCCCACCAAATAACGACATGGGAGACTATGCTTTGCCTTGCTTTAAACTCAGCAAGGTTATGCGCCGTCCACCAATTTTAATTGCACAGGCTTTAGAGCAAAGCTTTGTGTCTGATGAATTTATCAGCGAGTGCAAGGCTGTTAACGGCTATCTTAACTTTAAAATTAATAGAATTGGATTTGCTAAGGCTATCCTTTCTGAAGTTCAGTCTTTGGGTGATAATTATGGCAGTGATACTATTGGCAATGGAAAAACTATTTGCATTGACTATTCTTCAATAAACATTGCAAAGCCTTTCCATATTGGGCATTTAAGCACAACGGTTATCGGAAGTAGCCTTTGCAAGATTTTTAGATTTTTAGGTTATAAAGTTGTGGGTATAAATCACTTGGGTGACTATGGCACGCAATTTGGTAAACTTATAGTTGCATTTAAAAAGTGGAGTTCTTTTGAAGCTGTTGAAAAGGGCAGACTTAGTGAACTAACCAGAATTTACGTTAAATATCACGATGAAGCAAAACTTCACCCAGAAATGGATGATGAAGCAAGGCATTATTTTAAGCTTATTGAAGACGGCGATAAAGAAAGTAATCAGCTTTTTGAGCTCTTTAAGAAAATCACTTTAGAAGAAGTTGATAAAATTTATAAACTCTTAAACGTTGAGTTTGATAGTTATGCTGGCGAAAGTTTTTATAACGACAAAATGGCGCCTATCGTTGATGAACTAAAAGAAAAGGGACTTATCAAGATTTCAGACGGGGCATCTATCGTTGACCTTGAAGAATATAATATGCCACCATGTCTAATCTTAAAGTCAGATGGTTCAACCCTTTATGCAACAAGGGATATTGCTGCTGCCGTTTATAGAAAGAACAATTATGATTTCGATAAGTGCTTATACGTGGTTGCATATCAACAAAACTTGCACTTTAAGCAGTTTTTCAAAGTTTTAGAACTTATGGGCAAGGACTGGGCAAAAGATATGGTGCACGTTGCTTACGGCATGGTTAGTTTAGAAAGTGGGGCAATGAGCACCCGTTCTGGAAACGTTGTTCTTCTTGAAGACGTTATTTCAAAGACCATTGAAAAGGCAAAAACCATTATAGAAGAAAAAAATCCAAATCTAAAAGATAAAGATAAGGTTGCAAGAGCCGTTGGCACGGGCGCAGTTATATTCGGTGCGCTTTGCAACAACAAAATTAAAGACATAACCTTTAGTTATGATAGAGTTTTAAGCTTTGAAGGCGAAACTTGTCCTTACGTTCAATACACTATTGCAAGATGCAACAGCGTTATAGCTAAGTGCGCTGAGCAAGGCGAATATAACGTAAACGAAATGCACCCTTCTGAGTATGCAGTTATTTCACTTCTTGGCAAGTTCAAAGAAGTTGTTAAAAACGCTGGCGAAAAGTATGAGCCATCATACGTGACGAGATATGCGCTTGACCTTGCAACAGCCTTTAACAAATTCTACATCGATTGCAAAATTGCCGTTGAAGATGCGAATATAAGAAACTTTAGATTAGCAATTACAAAGGCTGTTAAAACAACATTAACAAATGCTTTAACACTTTTAGGCATTGAAACAGTGGAAGAAATGTAATGAATAAACTTGTAATATTTGACCTTGACGGCACGCTGATACACTCTTTGCCTGATATACTAGAGCAAATGAATTTAACGTTAGAGCATTTTAATTATCCACTTTGCACCGAAAATCAAATTCGCCAGTACATAGGCAATGGTGCAAGGCATTTAGTTAAGTGCAGTTTTGGAAATCTAACTGAAGAAGATTTAGACCAAAAGTTAGCATATTATAACAAAATCTATACTGCGTGTGGAAGTCCTAAAACGCACGTTTTTGAAGGAATGGATAAAGTTATGCTTGAGCTCAAGAAAATGGGCTATAAACTTGCGATTTTAACAAATAAGCCACAAATAACAACCGACAAGGTTTATCAAAAATATCTCAAACAGTTTGACTTTGACATGGTTGTTGGGCAGAGCAATAACGTTAAGTGCAAGCCTGATAAAACTGCAACGCTTAATATCTTAAAAGAACTAGGTGTTAGCCAAGAAAACACCTATTTTATTGGTGATGGCGAAACGGATATACAAACTTCATATAACGCAAACGTTAAGCATATAGCAGTTTTATGGGGATATAGAGATAAAGAGCAACTTGAAAAAGTTGGGGCTAAAACTTTCGCTCGTCTTCCTTTAGACATTTTGGATATAATTAAATCATAATATAATATAGTGGTGGAATTTTGAATAAAAATTCTACTACTATAATCTATTTTTTTTCGTAATTTTCTATTACTTAATTTTCACAAAAGCAAAACGTACAATTTAATACAAAAATCATTTATTTTTTTAAATGAATGCTCTAATTTATGCTATTTTAAATGGTATAATTATTTTAAAATTAAATTTTATTTATTATATGTTAAATTTTTATTCACATATAAACAAAAAAATTTGCAAGGAGAAAAATATTGCAAAAGTTATATAATACAATCATAGTTGGTGGAGGAGCATCAGGACTACTTGCTGCTGTTGAACTTTTAACTGGCAAAAATGCCTTTAATGGAGAAGATATTCTTGTTTTAGAACGCAATGATAGGGTTGGCAAAAAGCTTATGGCAACCGGAAATGGACAAGGAAACCTTACTAACGATAATTTTGGCGAAAAATATTATTATGGTGATTCGGCATTTATAAAGCAGTTTGTTTTAAGTGCAAAACAAGTGGATTTGAAAAAATATTTTGAAAATCTGGGCATTTATATGTCAAGTGGAAAGGACGGCAAAGCCTATCCACTTTCAAAACAAGCAAGTGCCGTGCTTGATAGTATTAGGGCTTATTTATCGCATAAAAATTGCAATATTTTAACAGGCAAAAAGGTTGGCAAAATAGAAAAGAAAGAAAATCTTTTTGAAGTTTCTGTGTCAAGCGAAAAGTTCTTGTCTAAAAGCGTTATTGTGTGTACGGGTGGCTCTGCAGGTAAACAGTTTGGAACAGACGGAAGCAGTTATGCCTTATTAGAAAAATTTGGGCATAAAAAAACCGAACTATATCCATCGCTAGTGCAACTTAAAACGCCAACCGATAAAATTAAAGGACTTAAGGGCATAAAAGAAAACGCAAGGGTGACGGCGTTTGTGGGTGCAAAACCACTTATGAGCGTAGAAGGTGACTTACTATTTACTGATTTTGGCGTGTCTGGCTCAACTATATTTAGTTTATCTGCAAGCGTTGCTGATAAGAAAGAGGCATATTTAATAATTGAGTTTTTGCCAAACCTAACCTTTTCTCAAACAGAAAGCATTATACAAAAAAGGCAAAACCTTGATTACGTAAAAAGTGAAGATTTGCTTGTGGGCGTTATAAACAAAAAAGTTGGACAAGCCATTATAAAAAACGCAAAGTCGCTTAAGGCAACAGACATCGCATATACACTTAAAAACTTTAAGCTTGGCATAACAGGTTCACTTGGTTTTAACTATGCACAAGTGACAAAGGGAGGCATAAAAACAAGTCAAGTTTTGCAAACGTTTGAAAGCAAACTTGTAGAAAACTTGTATATTGCTGGCGAAGTGCTAAACGTTGATGGCGATTGTGGTGGATACAACCTTACCTTTGCGTTTATAAGTGGCATTGTTTCAGCAAGAGATATTAAAACTAAATTACAAGCAGGTGATTAAATGAATAAATTTATAAAATTCAAAAAAGAAGATTTAGAAGGATTACACCTTTCTATTTTAAGAGAAATCGGCAGGCAGATTGGCGTTAAGGCACCTGCAGGAAAAAACAAATTAGGATTAATAAACGATATTATAGATATACAAAACGAAAAGATTGAGGCTGTTCCACCAAACAAAAGGGGTGCTCCACCTAAAATGTCTATCGACGTGTCTAAGTTTTACGTTAAAGACGATATAGAGGGTACTTACACCGATGAAAAACCTTATAGTAAAGGACTTAAATTTTCAGATAGTCAAAAAGAAAGTGAAGCTTTTATGGTGGAAGGCGTTTTAGAGCAACATATTTCAGGCTATGGCTTTTTGAGAACAAACAACTACGAGAATTCTAAAGATGATATATACGTTTCATCTCAAAACATAAGAAAATATAATCTTCGCCGTGGCGACAAGATTAAGGCAAATGCAAAAATTGTTAGGGAAGGCGATTCGGCTGCACTACAAGAAGTAATTTCTATAAACGACCTTGACCCAGCATTGTTTTTGAAAAGGACAAATTTTGACGAGCTTGTGCCATTTTATCCAACCGACAGGATTAAGCTTGAAACGGAAGGCAAAGATAATAACTTATCTATCCGTTTAATAGACTTATTTTGCCCACTAGGTATGGGGCAAAGAGGTCTTATCGTTGCACCACCAAAAACGGGAAAAACAACACTACTAAAATATATCGCACAGTCAATTGAAAAAAATTATCCTGAAATTAAACTTATTATGCTACTTATCGATGAACGCCCAGAAGAAGTGACAGACATAAAAAGGAGTGTTAAGGGCGAAGTGGTGTTCTCAACCTTTGATGAAGGCCCAGAGCATCATATAAGGGCGGCTGAGCTTGTTATAAACAGGGCAAAAAGGCTTGTTGAAGTTGGTCAAAACGTGGTGATTTTAATGGATTCTATCACAAGACTTGCAAGGGCATACAACAACACAATAGAAAGTTCGGGCAAAATCTTGTCTGGTGGACTTGACCCTGTTGCTATGCAAGGTCCAAAACGCTTTTTCGGTGCTGCAAGAAATATAGAAGATGGTGGAAGTTTAACCATACTTTCAACTGCACTCATCGAAACGGGAAGCCGTATGGACGACGTTATCTTTGAAGAATTTAAAGGCACAGGCAATATGGAAATTCATTTGTCAAGAGAACTTAGCGAAAAAAGGGTGTTCCCAGCAATAGACATAAATAAGTCTGGCACAAGAAGAGAAGAACTTTTGCTTAGCCAAACTGAACTCGATGCAGTTTATAAATTAAGAAACATCTTAAAAGGCAAAAACGACATAACAGATAGCTTAATAGAAATGCTAAAAAAGACTTCAAGTAATTTTGACCTTGTTCAAAAGGCAGATGCTTGGGCAAAACTTTATCAAAAATAATTATGAAATCAGATAGAAACAAAACAATAGATTTTACTTTAGAAGACGGGCAAGAGTTCGCTAATAAGGTTGTAAAAGAAGATTGCTATGACGGCACAAAGCAAGATTGCACCATTTGTGGCGATACCTTTAGGGTTTTACAAAAAATGCCAGATGAAAGCATAGACCTTCTTATCGTTGACCCACCATATAATCTAGATAAAGACTTTCACGGCAACGGCTTTAAGAAAAGTTCAACCGAGAGTTATGCAGTTTATACGCAAAACTGGATTGATGCAGTAAAGAAAAAGCTCAAAAAAACTGCTTCTATTTACGTGTGTTGCGATTGGAGAAGTGCACTCTCTATCGGTCAGGTTTTGGAAAACAACTTTATTTTAAGGAATAGAATAACTTGGCAAAGAGAAAAAGGCAGAGGTGCTAAAGCAAATTGGAAAAACTCTATGGAAGATATATTCTTTGCTACCGTCAGCGATGATTACACCTTTAATCTTGATGCCGTTAAGCAAAAGAAAAAGGTTATTGCGCCATATAAAGAAAATGGCAAACCAAAAGATTGGCTTGAAGACAAAGACGGAAAATATCGCTATACCTGTCCATCAAACTTTTGGGATGATATAGCAGTTCCATATTGGTCTATGGCAGAAAACACAGC